>JAYSLX010000172.1:0-46596 GCA_043725245.1 Geobacteraceae bacterium
CTCGACAACTTCCTGGTAGTGGGGACCGACATTGATGCAAAGGTTACCAGCGAGCTTATCACCTCAATATTTCTTCCCTATTCGCCAATTCACGATGGCGCCGTTATCATTCAGGGCATAAAATTGACCAAGGCGGGTTGTTTTCTGCCACTTACCCAGAATTCGGATATTGGTAAGAACTTCGGCACCAGGCACCGGGCGGCAATCGGCCTGACCGAGATGGTTGATGCGCTCGTCATCGTGGTATCCGAGGAGACTGGGCGCATCGCACTGGCCAACAACGGGAGGATGCAGGAAGAACTTGATCTCTCCACGCTGCGAAAAGAGTTGAAGCGGCATCTCGCAAGCAGACGAACATTATGAACCTGCCACCTGTCATAACACATAACTATGAGATCAAGCTGGTATCAGTGGTCATGGCTTCCCTTTTCTGGCTCTACGTTATGGCAGGGGGTGACGTGGTGACCAGAGTTCAGGTGCCGGTCATATACTCCGGCCTTGCTGACGGCCTGATGGTGTTGGAAAAACCTCTGGAAACCCTTGATGTGGAGATGCGCGGAAGTCGGCTTTCTTTGCTGATGCTCAGGTCCGGTAATACACGCGCAGTTCTTGATTTGAGCGGCGTGAGCCAGGGGAGCGTTTCCTTTGTGAATCTGGAGAGTGCTGTTCAGGGTGCCAAAGGGTTCAGGGTAACCCGTGTAAACCCTGGGCGGATCGAACTCTCTATCGCAAGCAATACTCGTAGATGAGCATCAACAGTGAGACTGAATTTCATGGAGGTTGTGTAATGAAGAAACTGTTCGGTACTGATGGGGTCAGGGGGGTGGCTAATGTCTATCCCATGACATCTGAAATGGCCATGCAGCTTGGTCGTGCAGCGGCTTATATATTCAGGAATGGGAATCGGCGCCACCGGATCGTAATAGGAAAGGATACGCGGCTTTCCGGCTACATGATTGAAAACGCCCTTGTGGCGGGAATCTGTTCCATGGGGGTGGACGTGATTCAGGTAGGTCCTCTGCCAACGCCTGGTATAGCCTATATCACCTCTTCGATGCGTGCAGATGCGGGGGTTGTCATTTCCGCATCCCACAATCCTTTCCAGGACAACGGCATCAAGTTTTTCTTTAAGGACGGCTTTAAACTTCCAGACGAGATGGAACTTAAAATGGAGGAGCTGATATTCTCCAAAAAGATCGACTCTCTCCGCCCAATCGCCACAGAGGTTGGTAAGGCCTACCGGATTGAGGATGCGGTAGGTCGCTATGTGGTTTTCCTCAAGAGTACCTTTCCAAAGAACCTTGACCTTTCAGGTATGAAGATCGTACTTGACTGTGCCAACGGAGCGGCATACAAGGTTGCACCTGCAGTGCTTGAGGAGCTGGGAGCAGAGGTTATCACTTTTGGAGTGAAGCCGAACGGTACCAACATCAATGCCTCCTGTGGATCGCTCCATCCTGAGGTGATCAGTGAGGCGGTGAAGGAACACCGGGCCGACCTTGGTATAGCACTGGACGGAGATGCCGATCGAGCAATTTTCGTCGACGAGTTTGGCAATGAGGTGGATGGCGACCATATTATGGCGATCTGCGCCATTGATCTGCTGAAACAGAAAAAACTTCGGAAGTCAACCGTGGTGGCAACAGTGATGAGTAACATGGGACTGGACATCGCCATAAAGAAGGCCGGAGGCAAGGTGGTGAAAACCGCTGTCGGCGACCGCTACGTGGTGGAGGAGATGCGTCGCACCGGCTACAACCTTGGAGGTGAGCAATCCGGACATATGATATTTCTGGACAGCAGCACCACTGGTGATGGAACCTTGTCGGCACTTCAACTGCTTTCCATAATGCGCCGCACTGGTAAGCCGCTTTCAGAGCTTGCCGAGGTGATGATCCCGCTCCCCCAGGTACTGCTGAACGTAAGAGTTGTGGAAAAGAGGGATATCATGACCATTCCTGAGATTGCCGACCTGGTCAATGGCATAGAGGCCAAGTTGGGGGACGAGGGGAGGATACTGATCCGATATTCCGGCACTGAGCCGCTGCTTAGGATCATGCTTGAAGGGCAGGACAAGTACCAGATTACCGCCTGGGCAAAGGAGATAGTGGAAATGGTTGAGAAGAAGCTGGGAGGTAAGTAACGGTATGGCACGTCTGGGAGTCAACATCGACCACATAGCTACCATCCGCCAGGCCAGGGGTGGTTTGGAACCAGACCCTGTTTCTGCGGCAGCCATTGCCGAACTGGCTGGGGCTGACGGGATAACGATACACCTGCGTGAGGACCGCCGTCACATCCAGGACCGGGACCTGAAGATCCTGCGCCAGACCGTCAAGACCCGCCTTAACCTGGAGATGGCTGTTACCCAGGAGATGGTTGCTCTAGCTCTTGCAATAAAACCTGACATCTGTACCCTTGTGCCCGAGAAGCGTCAGGAGTTGACCACCGAGGGGGGTCTTGACGTTCGTCTTGCAATGGATCAGGTTAGCGATGCAGTTGAACGGCTCCAGAATGGAGGGATCTCCGTCAGTCTCTTCATAGATCCTGACCCTGACCAGGTCAAGGCTGCCGGCAAATGTGGCGCCGATTATATTGAGATTCATACCGGCAGCTACGCAGAGGCAGGGGACTGGAAAACAGAGGAGCAGGAACTGACCAGGATCGAGAATGCGATCAAACTGGCAGTGAAGCTTGGACTGGGTGTCAATGCAGGGCATGGTCTGAATTATTCCAACATAAAGCGAATCACTGCCCTGGGGGGGATAGAGGAGTTCAATATCGGGCACTCCATTATTTCTCGTGCAGTCTTGGTCGGCCTTGAACGGGCAGTGCGGGACATGGTCGAACTGATAAAATACGCATGAATATCCTCGTTACCAACGACGACGGAATAAATGCCGAAGGTATTCGTTGCCTTGCCGAAATAATGGCTGAGCTTGGAGATGTGGCGGTGGTGGCTCCGGACCGTGAAATGAGTGCTGTCGGCCATGCACTGACACTTCACCATCCTCTGAGGGCGGTATCTCAAGGCGAGCGGCGGTTTGCAGTGGATGGAACTCCTACGGACTGCGTGAATCTGGGTATTCATAGTCTTCTTGATTTCAAGCCTGACCTTGTAGTCTCCGGTATCAATCGGGGCGGGAACCTGGGCGACGATATCACCTATTCCGGGACCGTTTCAGCCGCACTGGAAGCTACGCTCATGGGCATACCCGCTTTTGCGGTCTCCCTGGTAACTGCCGGCGATGGCTCCAACTATGACGTCGCAGCCGTTATTGCTCTTAGGGTTGCGCGACAGCTGCTCCTTCACGGGCTCCCTGCCGACACCTTCCTGAATGTAAACGTTCCGGATCTGCCGGCAAACCTTCTGAAGCCTCCACTCGTCACAACACAGGGGAAGCGGAGATACGAGGGGATGATCGTAGATAAGGTCGATCCTCGCGGCAGGAATTATTACTGGATAGGGACAGCTGACCTGAAGTTTCTTGATATTGAAGGGAGCGACTATCATGCCGTTTCCAGGGGACATATTTCAATTACCCCCCTTCATCTGGATCTTACCAACCACGCCTCCATGAGTGCCATCACCAGATGGTCATTTGAATAACTCCGAACAACCTGCTTCCGCTGGACTTTTCCCCATACCTCTGCTATAAGTGGGCCGCGATTGGAGTGGCCGAGTTATGAATTTTGAGATTGCCAGGAAGCGGATGGTGGAATCTCAACTCATCGCCCGCGGAATTAAGGACAAACGGGTGATAGATGCGATGCTGAGGGTTCCGCGCCATCTTTTTGTGGAAGAGGCCATGGCAGCACAGGCCTACAGCGATTCCCCCCTCCCCATAGGTGAGAAGCAGACTATTTCCCAGCCTTATATGGTTGCACTGATGACCGAACTCCTTATGCTGTCCGGCGGCGAACGCGTTTTGGAAATTGGGACCGGTTCAGGTTATCAGGCTGCCATCCTTGCTACCATAGTGGATCGTGTCTACACGGTAGAGCGTTATCGCACTTTGGCATTGCAGGCGCGAAAGGTGCTCGACAGCCTCGGGTTGTTAAACGTCAACCTTAAGATAGCTGACGGGAGTAATGGCTGGGCTGACGAGGCGCCATTTGATGCCATCGTGGTAACAGCCGGCGCGCCTGATGTGCCGCCGCAGCTGCTACAGCAGTTGACTGTCGGCGGTAGACTGGTCATTCCGGTCGGTAGCCAATATGAACAGGTATTAAAGCGTGTGACAAGAACTGCCGATAGCTTTCTAAGTGAGCAGTCGGTAGGCTGCCGTTTTGTGAAGCTGGTCGGCAAGGCCGGCTGGAGTGTCGATGACTGATAGTACGCTATTGGAGGGCGTGCAATGGATAGAGATGATATGATCAAGGAGCTTGATGACGAGCCGACTGGTACTCCCGAGATATTTCTCGAGGCGGAACCAGGTTCGCTTGAGTTTGAAGCAGATGAGTCCGAGGAAGAGGAAGAGGAAGAGGAGATAAAAGTTCCCGAGGTCGAACATTTCGATGACGCCATCAAGCTATACCTGAGGGAAATACAGAAAACGAAGCTTTTGACAGCCGATGAGGAGAAGGAGTTGGCTGCGCGGATCGCCAAGGGTGAAAAGGCGGCGCGTGACCGGATGATAGAGTCGAACCTGCGGCTTGTGGTAAAGATAGCAAAGCGTTACATTAATCGTGGTCTCCCTTTTCTTGATCTGATCGAGGAGGGGAATATGGGTCTCATCAAAGCGGTTGAGCGATTCAAGCTCTCAAAAGAGTGCCGGTTCTCTACATACGCAACATGGTGGATAAGGCAGTCGATTGAGCGGGCCCTTGTCAATCAGTCGCGGACCATCCGGCTACCGGTACACGTCTCGGATGACATCAACAAGATGCTCCGTATCACCCGCGAACAGATGCAGAAAATGAACCGCGAGCCTTCGGTGAAAGAGGTTGCAACAGCCATGCAGGTAAATTCGGCTTATGTCCGCCGTCTGATGGTCCTCTTGAAAAAGACATATTCCATAGAGCGACCGATGGGTGAAAACAGTGATTATTTCCTGATCGACACTATCGAGGATACCTCGACAATCTCTCCTGCTGTGCTTCTTGAGGACAAAAACAAGCATTCTTTAGTGCTTGGGTGGTTTGAAACCCTTTCCGAAAATGAGAAAAGTATCCTGACCAAACGGTTCGGTCTGGACGATAAGGAGCCGGAGACCCTTGACACCATTGGGCGTAGTGTAGGAGTTACCCGCGAACGTATCCGTCAGATAGAGGCAAAATCGCTTGAAAAACTCAGAAAACTCGCTGAAGCCACTGAGTTAAAAGCTTAAATTTATCGAAGGAGATTCTGCGTATGGACGAACTCAAGAGCATCATAAGGGATATCCCCGATTTCCCAAAGAAGGGGATCATCTTTAAGGACATCACTACTCTTTTAGCCGATGCAAAATCTTACCAGCGTATGATTGACCTGCTCTCACATCGCTACATCGGGGAGCGGATCGATAAGGTGGTGGGTGTTGAGGCGCGAGGTTTCATTATAGGTTCCGCACTCGCGTATAAACTCGGGGCAGGCATTGTCCTTGTTCGCAAGCCCGGCAAACTTCCCTCCGAAACATTCAAGAAGAGCTATGACCTTGAATATGGAACCGACACTCTTGAGATTCATACCGATGCCATAAAGCCAGGGGAAAGGATACTCATCGCCGATGACCTGCTTGCCACGGGCGGTACAATGGCTGCAGTTGTCGACATGGTGACCAGCATGGGTGGGGATATCATAGAGTGCTGTTTCATGGTAGAGCTTGGGTTTCTGAGCGGCAAAAAGAAGCTCCCAGAAGGCAAGGTCTTTTCTTTGCTTCAGTTCTAGCCAGTGAGCTGCTTCTATTTGACTGTAATAACAACACATTTACGATGATTTACGTTGAACGTTGTTGCAATAGAACGCCATTTACAGTATAACAGCATCACTGTCCCCGTAGCTCAGCCGGATAGAGCACTTCCCTCCTAAGGAAGGGGCCGGACGTTCGAATCGTCTCGGGGACGCCAATAAAAACGAAGGGTTGCAGAAGTTTTGCAACCCTTTTTGTTTACCTGAAATCGATACAGCAACCCCTACGGCAACCTATGGGCGATTTTGTACATGGCTCATTCCCGGTACCACATTGGAGCATAAATATTCCCCTTTGTGCTTGGTGGCAAATAAGGCACCATTTTGGGGGTACCTTTAGTACCCTAAAAAGCATCCAAAACAGCATCCATTAAAATCAGCATTATCAGCTAGTTGCCCGCCAATTTTTTCTTGACGCCCCATCCCGCTTCAGCTATCTTCAATCCATATTTTAGACTCTTCAACGAAGAGACTCCGCGCGACCTTAGAGTCCCGGACTAATTTTCTCGGATAGCCCGAGGAAGAGAACGCCCCGGCAGGGATGAACTATTCAGGGAGAGATCGGCACATCAACGCCCCTTTCCCGGTGACTTTTGAGTGACGTCAGTACCTCACCGTATCGGCTTTGATACGGCAGGGACGTCACACCGATGCTGGTAGGACGAGACAGCAAACACCCCTCATGTCGTCCCCTCGGGCAGAGGTGACGTAAAACTCAACACCACAGGTGCGTCCAGCGCCTGACTAACCACCGCACTGAAACCTGTTTCCGCCATCGAGCTGAAACGGGTTTTTTCATATAAACCACCGCTGTAATTCGTCCACCACACGGCGTGTCTCTTGCCGGCGTCAAGCCGGTTAGCAAGAGACGCGCCCCCAACCCAGCAATATCCCAACGAAACGTCCGTCATCAGCACGCGACACCCCAGCGACGGCAGCTGCACCACCGTTGCACACTCCGCCTTCCCCCGCTGCAATCTCCTCCCTCCAGTACGTCGATCCATTGCGATGGATCGTCGGGACCGACCTTCGTGCGTCAGCACGAAATCGTCCTCCGGGACGATTACCACGTCGGAGCCGGAACGGTGCATACGCCCACGGGCCATGCCACCGCACCGCCCTGTCCACCCTGGACAGGCCCTGCCTACACTCAACAGAAAAATGGCGCCAACGTATGCGCCGATCAAGGAGGTGTATGTATGGGGAAGCACGAAAGTCTTGCCAGCCAGGCGCTGGCCAGGATCGGGAAGGATTGGTCAAAGTCGAGCTTGACCAGGGAGAAACTGTTATCGAATACCAAAGAGTTCGCCCGGCACGTAGCATCAAGCTACGGGCTGGAGCGGATCGACCACCTCAAACCGGGACATATCCAGTCCTATGTGAACAGCCTGCATGAGCGGGAACTGTCACCCTCCACCATGGCGGACAAGATGACCGCCGTGCGGGTGATCGCCGCTGCCATCGGCAAACAGAATATCGTCGAACGGCACAATGCCGCCTACGGCATCCAGCGAGACCGGATCAACCCGCAGCAGGTGAGCCATGAACGGCTTGCCGAAGTGCGACAGGCCATCACGGCTCGTGCCGACCAGGGCGACAGGATCGCCAAAATGGTCAGCGCGGCCGACGGCCTGCGGGTTGCGTTCGGACTGCGTGCCAAGGAATCACTGATGAGCAGCAAGGTGGAAGTCAGAAACGGCAAGCAGTATCTGACCATCGAGGGAGCCAAGGGTGGACGCCCCCGTGAGTTGGAAGCCAGAACCGATGCCCAGGTCAAAGCCCTTCAAGCTGTCGCTGAAACAGCCAGGGAACTGGGCTCGGGAACAGGCCGGATCATTCCACCGGATATGAGTCTGAAACATGCCTATGACGCCCAGAGAAATCTGTGGCGCGAATGCGGCGGAACCCGTGTCGCCGGCGCCAATATGCACGGCGAGCGGCACAGCTACGCCAGAGAGCGGGACGCGGAAGGAGCAGGGAAAGCCGCCATCATGTCGGAATTGGGACATGGGGAGGACCGTTCCCCCTCCGCGTACCTCGGTAAATAGCAGCTGTCCTGAATTTGAGTAGGGGCAGCAGTAGATATCTTCAGGTCGGAATAGCCTTCGCCCTGGATAGAGGCGGTCACCCTGTGGCCGCCTTTTTTCAACCATCCAAAAAAAATCAAAGCGGAGGCTGTATATGGATAGCAGAAACAGGGTAATCAGGCGCAAAGAGATGCTGAAAATGATAGGGGTCAGTTCCGTGACCCAGTGGCGGATGGAAAAGGCCGGACTGTTTCCGGCGCGGATACGGCTCAACCGGGCTTCGGTGGGGTGGCTGCTCTCCGAAGTGGAAGAATGGCTCAACAGCCGGGAAAGGGTATAGGCAAACCATGACCAGTACACGAGTATTCAGAACAGAGTCCATCGATCTGGCCGCCTTCCTTTCAACCGCCGGCCATGAACTGACCATCAGTTGCGCCCCAGACAGCCGCAGGGCGCTGTTTGAATTTATCGAGACCGAAGCATTGCACCATGCCATCGTCAGTTATGAGGGGGGCGCACAGCAACCGGCCAAACGGCTCCTGAATATCAGGAGCAGGCTCTATCGGGAAGCGTCTCAGGTTGTGCGGGGAGGTGCGTCCCTATGAATGAGGTGGAGCAATTTGCCGAGAAAATACAAGCAACCTTGGGGTTTGCCCCGTCAATAACGAATATCATGCCAGGCAGGATGGTGCGTTTCGCCACCAGTGACCGGAAAGGAGATGATGCCGGCTGGTGCAAGTTCTTCGATGACAGCGAAGGCGGTGTCTTTGGCTGCTGGCGTCAGGGGATCTCCGGAAAATGGCAGTCAGGATTGAACAGGGCTCCGGAGGAACAGGCCGAGTTCCTGGTGCGACTGAAACAGGCACAGGAAGAGGCAGCCGTAATAGAAGCAGGATACCGGAAGGAGTGCCGGGAAAAATCAGCGCACCTGTGGGAGAAGGCCCGTGACGTAGACATGAAACATCCCTATCTGGCGGCAAAGGACATTCGGTCTTTCGGACTCCGGCAGTTGCAAAACTCCCTGCTCGTTCCGGTGCGGGACATATCCGGAACACTGCATGGCCTGCAATTCATCTTTCCGGATGGGAACAAGAAATTCAAGAGTGGCACTGCCGTGACCGGTTGCTATCACGCCATCGGCAAACCAGACGGCAGAATCCTGATTGCCGAAGGTTACGCCACCGGCGCGACCTTGCACGAAAGCACCGGACTTGCCGTTGCCTGCGCTTTCAGTGCCGGAAATCTGAAACCGGTGGCGGAGGCCCTCAAGAAAAAGTATCCCGATACCATCCTGATCATCTGCGCCGATGACGATCATGCCACCGCAGGAAATCCTGGACTGACGAAGGCAACCGAAGCGGCGCGTACCGTGGGTGGTATGCTGGCAGTACCCTGTTTTCCTGACACCAGGAAACAACAGGACACGGATTTCAACGACCTGGCGCGACTGGCCGGATCTCATGCCGTCAGGGGCTGCGTCGAAGCGGCACAGCCACCAACAGGCAGGCTTGTTGTCGAAGATGGCCCGGTCTGGCCGGAACCGGTGCCACTGCCGGACGGCCTCCCGCCAGTGAAACCACTACTCACTGACATGATCCCGATTCCCCTGCGCGGCTGGCTGATGGATATTGCCGACCGGATGCAGATTCCGCCTGACTTCTCGGCGGCAGCGGCAATCGTCGCCCTGGGGAGTATTATCGGGCGGGGCTGCGGCATCCACCCGAAACGTCATGATGACTGGCTGGTGGTGCCAAACCTGTGGGGTGCGGTCGTAGGCCGACCGTCACTGATGAAAACTCCGGCCATCTCGGAGGCCCACCGGCACCTGGTCCGTTTGGAATCAGAAGCGCGGGAGTCATACCTGAATGCGACGCAGGAGTTCGAGATCGACAGGGAGATCCAGAAGGTGAAAAAATCTGCGATAACCGACGACATCAAGAAGGCCGCCAAGAAGGGCAATGCCGGAATGATCGAAGAGGCACGGGAAAAACTGCTGGCACTGACCTTGGATGAACCCAAACGGCAGCGCTTCCAGACCCAGGACGGCACGGTCGAGAAGATAGGCGAGCTGCTCAATGAAAATCCGCGTGGCCTGCTGGTCAACCGCGATGAACTGATCGGCTGGTTCCGCTCCCTGGACCGGGACGGCAGGGAGGGAGACCGTGCCTTCTACCTGGAAGCCTGGAACGGCAACCGTGGTTTCACCTATGACCGGATCGGCCGCGGCACGATGGATATTGCCGCACTCTGTATCTCCATCTTCGGGGCCATCACGCCGGGGCCGCTTTCGTCCTATGTCTATCAGGCCAACCGGGGCGGCAATGGTGATGATGGTTTGCTGCAACGGTTTCAGGTGTTCGTCTGGCCGGATGCGCCGGCAGCGTGGAAGAATGTGGACCGTTTTCCGGATACGATGGAGAAAAACCGGGCATGGGAGATATTCAGGCGACTGTCAGGTGATATTCCGGGTGCGGTGCAGGAAGAGGATGCAGCAATTCCGGCCTTGCGGTTTTCTCCAGGCGGGCAAGAGGTATTCGACTCCTGGCGGCATGATCTGGAAATGCGCCTGAGAAGCGACCACGGCCTGACACCGGCACTGGAAAGCCACCTTACGAAGTACCGCAAGTTGATGCCGTCGCTGGCCCTGATCTTTCACCTGGTTAACGTGGCTGACGGGAATGAACCGGGGCCGGTAACGGAACAGGCGGCACTCATGGCAACGGCATGGTGCGAATACCTGGAAAACCATGCTTACAGGCTCTACGGCGGAATGGTCGCGCCGGGGATGGAGGCGGCACGGGAAATCATCAAGCATCTGCGCCGGGGAGCAATCAGGGATGCTGCAACACTGCGCGAAATCTGGCGACCGCAATGGTCAAAGCTCACCTCGTCGGAAGAGGTCAAGGCCGGGATCGATGTCTTGGTTGAGTATGACTGGCTGACGGTCGAAAAGGAACAGACTGGAGGAAGGCCGACGGAACGGATAAGGTTAAATCCGGGGATATGATTCTGATGGATACCTGAAGGACGGCACTGTCAAAACTGTCAGAAGGGCTTTTGGCGGTTTTGGCAGTGCCTTGATAATCATATTTCTTTCAGCGATTTAATTACTCCCTTGATGATTCTATAGGCAATTTTGTGGGAGTCTTCATCCAACCCTTCTAACATCTCTTCGATACTATCTGCACATTCATTGATATCACTGTGGTGCATAAAATCGAAAAAGGTTCCCATAGGTACGTGAAGCGCTTCGGCAATTCTTTCAAGACGGTCAATTGTGGGGAAGTTTTTCCCAACCTCAATCCGGCTTATATGTTTTTGCTCGACATCTACCATTTCAGCAAGCTGTTCTTGAGTCAATTCACGAGCTTTCCGAATTTCTCTAATCCGTGCGCCTAGCAATTCTTTTGTATTTTTCATGAATTCTCCCGCCATTAGTATTCAATATGACGAGAGAAAATTAAACATTGTGAAATGGTATAAAATCTTGACTTTACCTGTTATTATAAGGTAATAAACCTCATAAAAGCGGATAAATATTTCTTTAAGTCGTTGTTTAATGCGGATAAGGTAATAGTCTAGGTTGGATCCTTTTCCTACATGCTGCAAAGATAAAGGTTGGATCGGGATAATTATTGATTTCTATTGTATTTTTGGTGTAGAAAACGTTAATAATTTCATTGTTATTCGGGAGGTCAAAAATGAAACGGAAAATACTGTTGGTTCTGCTGATATCCATGGGGATATCGGGGTATACTTTGCCAGCGCAGAGCGCAGACAAACCCACTGTCCCTGTTCCGAATTGGGACAACGCCCCCCCTACTCAGTCCTACAACCCGCAACAGCTCAGTTCGAAACCTCCTACTGCCCCGCCTGCCTCAATAGCCCCTACCGAGTCATTGAATGGTTTACCCGTCAGAAGCGCTCCTGCTGGGGCGCAAACCGCGACAGGAACGCAACCCATTAAACAGCTTCAGATAAAGCCGAAGCAAATGCATATCAAGTCTGAGGCTAAGGCTCTTGATTCGAAAAAGGTTAATCAGAGTGCTGAAGCTCAGCATCAAACCACTCCTGTCCACAAAATGGCTCCACTTCCCCCGACTCGGAAAAAAGTGAAGAACCCTGCAACACCAGAGCAGAAATAGTTTAACCTGCTGTTATTTAATATATTTATGCTTTGACTGAGGAGGGTGCCGTTATGCGCCGAGTGTTCCTTTGCGTGCTGCTTGCGCTTTCATTCGCAATGTTCAGTGTCCCTGAGTCCGCTCTTGCTGTTATCCCGAGCACGCCGAATCTCTACTCCCCTGCATATGGCGGAAATGTCAGCGGAACAGTTGTCAACTTCAGTTGGTATGCCGCCAATGGAGCCGTTGACTACTATTTTGAACTGGCAACCGACGCCTATTTCAGTTACCCAGTTGCTGAGGGATGGACAGGCGGAGGAACAGGCGTCCAGATGACTGGAATGGACGACGACGGGCAGATATATTACTGGCGCGTTACGGCTTACAGTTACGATGGAGAAGCAACCTCAAGCACGTGGTACTTTTACAACGGGCCGAGCGCGGCTCCAGCAGCGCCCAGTGTCGTTTCCCCTTCTTATGGCGCTAACGTTTCCGGCACGACAGTAAGCCTGCATTGGAGCCAAGCTGCTCGTGCAAATAACTATTATCTCCAGGTATCCACCAATTCAAGTTTTACCAACAACATCGTCGATGAATGGGTTGGAGATTACATCGGCATCAATCTTAATCTTTTGGATGATGGCACAACTTATTACTGGCGCGTCAAATCAGGTAACTCAAAAGGTTCAAGCAGTTACACTTCCACGTACTACTTCGTCAACGGCCCGAGCGCAGCTCCGGCAACGCCTTCGATATCTTCCCCATCAAACGGCACAAATGTTTCGGGAACTCAGGTTCTCATTTCATGGAACGTAGCCGCACGAGCCAACAACTACTACGTCCAGGTTGCAACAGACTCAGGATTCGCAAACAAAATTGTTGATGAGTGGGTAGGTGACTATACCGGACTGTACCTGACTCTTCCAGATGACGGTTCAACCTACTATTGGAGAGTCTTGGCGGGGAATTCAAAGGGAAACAGCAGCTATACGTCTACCTATTACTTCGTGAATGGCCCCAGTGCTGCACCGCCAACTCCCACGATTGCTTCTCCATCATACGGAGCAAATGTTGCGGGCACTCAGGTTCTCATTTCATGGAACGTAGCAGCCCGAGCAAACAACTACTACGTCCAGGTTGCCACAGACTCAGCGTTCACCAATAAAATCGTGGATGAATGGGTTGGTGATTATACCGGCCTCTATTTGACTCTTCCTGATGATGGGACTACTTACTACTGGCGAGTTTTGGCTAGCAATTCCAGAGGTTCGAGCAGCTACACATCGACTTACTATTTCGTTAACGGCCCGAGCGCGGCTCCAGCAACGCCCACGATTATCTCCCCAACAAACGGCGCAAACGTTTCGGGCACTCAGGTTCTTATCCAGTGGAACGTAGCGGCCCGAGCCAATAACTACTACGTCCAGGTCGCTACAGATTCAGGATTTGTGAATAAATTCGTTGATGAGTGGGTTGGGGATTATACTGGACTGAACCTGACCTTGCCAGATGATGGCTCTACCTATTATTGGAGGGTGGCGGCAGGAAATTCAAAAGGAACCAGTAATTACATTGGAACTTATTCCTTTGTGAACGGCCCGAGTGCAATACCAGCGGTTCCTGCTCTTTCCTCTCCGAGTAATGGGGCAAACGTATCTGGTACAACTGTAGCGCTTCAATGGGCCGCTGTAGCCAGGGCGAACAACTACTACATTCAGGTAGCCACTGACGCCGGTTTCACGGATACGATAGTCGATGAATGGATAGGCGATTACATAGGAATTAACCTCAACCTTCTCGATGACGGTCAGGTGTATTACTGGCGCGTTGCCGCTGGAAACTCACTCGGTTCCAGCAACTATTCAGCGACTTATCATTTCACAAACGGCCCGAGCGCCGTTCCGGCAACACCAACCCTGACTTCACCCGGAAACAGTACTAAGATTGATGGACCTGCTGTTAGTTTCCAGTGGTCATATGCTGCCAGAGCGAACAATTACCGGCTGCAGCTAGCAATAGATTCATCTTTCAATACAATAGTATTCGATGAGTGGGTAGGCGATTATATTGGAATCCAGCTCACTGGGCTTCCCGACAATGGCCAGCAATTCTACTGGCGAGTAGCAGCCGGGAACTCTCTTGGCTCATCTCTGTTTCCTTCAGGATTGGGATTTGTAAATGGCCCAAGTGCTGCACCCGCTGTGCCCACGATGGCCACGCCTACCAATGGAGCCATGGCTTCAGGCCCGAACGTCACCTTCTACTGGAATCCAGCCCCACGAGCGAATGATTACAGGCTTCAGCTAGCTGTTAACTCAGGCTTTACGGAAATCGTATTCGATGAATGGGTTGGTGATTATCTTGGAATGCAGTTCTCGGGTGCTTTTAGGGATATCGGAGACCAATTTTACTGGCGAGTAAGCGCACGGAACAGCTTGGGGGAAAGCTCTTTTCCCTATGCGTGGTACTTTATTAATGGCCCATCGAGCGTTCCTGCTGGACCATCTCTTGTTGCACCAGGGAATAATTCAAATGCAGCAGGTTCCGGTATCAATTTCTACTGGCAACAGGCAACAAGGGCAGAATACTACGATATTCAGGTTGCCACGGACGTTAATTTCAACAACATCTTCAAAGAAGATACCGTGATAGCCTTAGATAAGTTTATCGATGGCTTTGATGACATTGGAAGGGATTATTATTGGCGTGTTGCTGGAATCAACTCATTGGGTACAGGGCCTTTCTCTGGAGGATACAAATTCACTAACGGGGCAGCTCAGGAATGTACTGCTGTTCAAGGAACAGGACTAGGCTTAGTTAGCCATGTGTGGAGTAACGGAACTCGATTTATTGATACTTGTAAAGACGTTAACAATAATTATTTTTTAAAAGATATCAGTAGAAGATTAGCAAACAATCCCTTTGGGCATAATGGAAAAATGAATCCAGATGCAGAAATCAGAACCGAATATTATGACGTTGGTTTAATGCAGGATGCTGATAATAATTGGAACGCAACAAATCAGGCATCTGGGGTTGATGCTCATCAACATACTTCCATTGTTTATGATTTCCTGCTGAGTACCTTTAACCTGAATTCCTTCGATGGCGTTGGCAGTACAATGTTGAGCATCGTTGAGTTGCCTCACGTACAGGGTGAAGATGATGGATGCCCCAATAACGCGTTCTGGGATGGGGAGAACATCAATTTCTGCGCAGGTTCCGGCCAACCAGCAGACAGCGCTACTTTGGATGTTGTGGGCCATGAGTGGGCGCATGCTGTGACTCATAAAGCTTCCAACAGACCATTGTTAACAAGCAGTAGTGGTGAAGAAACCACAGCGTTATTTTATCAATATCAATCAGGGGCACTGAATGAAGCATTCTCTGATTGGATGGGGGTGGCCACTGAACGTTATTATCGGCCTACAAATTGGAATTGGACGATTGGTGAAGGCGTAGAGCTAATTCGGGACCTTTCTAATCCGCCAGCTCATGCAAGTTCATGTAATAAGGTAGATGTACCACAACCCGATAGCATGAGTGGCTATGTCAACTGTAGTGACGATAATGGAGGTGTTCACTTAAATAGTGGCATACCAAACAAGATGTTTTTCCTCCTTTCTGCAGGGGGAATGCACCCTGGAACTCATATTCAGGTGCAAGGGATAGGTGTTGATAAAGCCATTCAGATAGCCCTAAAAGCAAATCGGGAACGGTGGCGTAATGATGTCACATTCTTACAAGCTCTTGATGGCATGGTTGCTGCGGCGGAAGACCTATTCACTCCCAATTCTTTTGAAGTTTTCCAAGTTAAGAATGCTTGGGCAGCGGTAGGTGTTTCAAGCCTGCCAACAATCTCTACTTCATCAGCACCTGCCGCAGGAGGTACCACCACCGGAGGTGGTACACATAACTGGGGTGATTCCGTCACGGTTACGGCTACCCCGAATTCCGGGTACCTCTTCAAAAACTGGACAGTAAGCGGAGCTGAGGTAAGCACATCGGCAAGTTACACGTTTACCGTCAACGGCTCCCGAAGCCTTGTAGCCAACTTTGTTGTTGTTCCTCCGACCATTTCAGTAACACCGACTTCTCTTGCCTTTGGAAGTGTTACTGTGGGCGGGGTATCAACTTCAAAAACCATCACAGTGACTAATAACGGGTCTCAACCGCTAGTTTTTAGCACGGCTTACCGTGACGGCACAAACCCTGCCGAATTCCTCAAATACTCCGATAGCTGTAGTGGCCAATCAATACCTGCTCTGGGAAGCTGTTCTTTCCAGATGCAATTCACACCTACCACGACAGGGGCAAAATCAGCCAGTCTTGAAATCCCCTCGAACGACTCAACGACACCAGTATTTCAGGTGCAGATGACGGGTACAGGTGTATCGGTTCCGGTTTATACAATTACAGCTTCAGCAGGAGTTGGCGGGTCAATTTCGCCTTCTGGAACGGTATCTGTTCTAAGTAATGGAAGCCAGTCTTACACAATTACCGTGAATATTGGGTTCCACGTCACAGACGTGAAAATTGACGGTACTTCCCAAGGGGTGCAATCCACATACACCTTCTCCAACGTCACGGCAAATCATACAATCGAAGCCGTTTTTGCTATTGATATTTACTCAATCACAACATCTGTCGGTCCTGGAGGTACGATTAGCCCCACTTCAGCCCTTGTAAGCTACGGAGGTAGTCAGGCATTCAGCATAGCCCCAAACAACGGCTATTCTATCTCTAGTGTCCTTGTAGATGGGATTTCTCAAGGGGCAATAACCGGCTATACTTTCACCAATGTAACCTCGCCTCATTCCATTTCAGCAACCTTTACCGCCAACACCTGTTCAACCTTACCGGTAAGTATCGTAAGGGGCGGGTATTCCTTTAACCTCACATATTCAACACTTCAAGACGGATATGATGCAGCCTTGACAAATGATATAATCGAGACTCGTGCGGTTGATTTGGTCGGTAATTTTAACTTCAACCGTAACATCACCGTTACTTTGGATGGCGGGTATGCTTGCGATTACCTGAGTAAAATGGGAAATGGTAATATCAAGGGGAGCTTGACGATTTCAAGCGGCACAGTGATTGTTAACAATATGGTAGTATCAAATTAATTGCTCTGAGAGAGGATGTTATGAATAAGATACTCATAAAATTGGCTGTTATCTCAACTGCTCTCGTTGTTGCCTATCCGGTATATTATGTCTTTGCTGACCAGCAAATAGGAATAGGGAAATCTTACAAGCTTCCACCAAATCTTCAAAAACATTTTTCAGACAAATATGATATCAGGCATATTTCCTCGACAGTTGAAGAAACACCTGACGGTCCTAAAGGTTACTTCCACATTAATGGGAACATAAAACCAAAAAGTTTGAACATGTCGTCTGTTGTAAATGAGACTGACACAAGCACATCAGCTAGAACTGTGTCAAAAGCATTTATAGACGATGAGTCTGATTTTCTTGGGATTTCTAAAAAAGAAGAAGTCCGAGAAGAAAAGACATCTCCTATAGAAGGATATGATGGCACCTCAACAAAAGTTACTTATTTACGTTATATAAATGGGTTATTGGTCAACAACTCTCATGTAGACATAACGGTTGGACCTACTAAAGAAATAAAGGACATCAGTGCTGACCTTGTACCAATGCCTTCTAAACTTTTTGAGGCTGCTCAAAGGGAAACTCTTTCTGAGGCGCAAATCATCAAAATAATAGAATCTGATTTGGGCACGCAGGGGAAAAATACGAAGAGCATGAAAGTTGAAAAAATATCGAAATATCTCGAAACGGAATCTCCGTACGTTTTTTATGGCGTAACCATAAAATTAGATGGTAAACCGGGTACAAGAATGAGTTTTAAGCTTGATGCACAAACCGGTGAGATTCTAGCAAGCAGGGTGATTCGATATACAACTACAGGGAAATAGAGGGCAATCCAAGAGGAACATGCCACAAATGGATTAAGCCGGTTTTTTCCGGGTGGTTATAGATACTACATTGTTCTTGGTTCCGGCAATGATGCTATTCAGTTTCCGCTCCCAGGCTTCCAGCGCCATCTGCTTTTCCTTGTCGTAACGGTACTGGTTGTAGACCTTGATGATCCCTTGCTTGGCGTGGTTGAGAACGGCATCGATCACCTCATCCATGGTCCCCATTTGCGCGAGGAATGTTGCCGCCGTGCGGCGCAGGTCATGCGGAGTGAATTGCTCGACTCCCAGCTTGTTTTCGGTGGCCAGCTTGCCGTCGGAATCGAACAGGGGCTTGCCTGATTTATCGGTGAGGGGCCAGGCAAGATTCCGGCGCACGGCGACGCCCACGGCATGGGCCTCGATCTGTTTGACCTTTTTCTTGTGCGGGCAGGATGGAATACGGGGACGGATTTATTTTTTGATGGGAAGAAATTTCGGGGCGGCTTTCCAGGTGGGGGCAATTTTCAGGATCAGATTTTTCTTGAATGATCGTGCCATACTTTCTACTCGTTATTCGACTCTATGGTGTACGTCTCCAGGGTAATTTCCCCTTCCCGCCACCGGTCGATGTCATCAACCGCTTCCATCAGTTCCGCAAATAAGCTGCGTTTCTTTTCGGACTTTTCCATTGTTGTATGCCGTTATGCCGCACCATGCGCCGGTAGATCCGGCTCTATAGTCAGGCGCAAGCCCATGCCGTGCAATAGTTTTGAAATGCTGCTGAATTTCAGACTGTCTCGTTTCGACAATGTCTTGTCGATATCCATCATGAACTCTTGTGCGCAGGCGACGTCGCTCAGCGCCTGCACAAAAGCATCTCTGTCGTACTCTTCCATTACGGGATTGAGAAAAGCCGCCGCATTGGCTGGGTTTTTCAGCCATTCAAGATGATACTCCTCATAATTTCCGGTATTACGGGTCTCCATAACAGCCTCCATCTCAGCTTGTTCAACGGCAATCAGGCTGTCAGCGCCTCATCAAGTTCTTCAAACTGGTTAATTCGGACACTGCCGTCGGGGAAGCGGGCCACAATCTCCAAATCACCGCCCATGGCTTTAATTACACCCCGCAATGTAGATATATACATATCCGTTCGCTTTTCGATCCGGGAAACATTCGACTGCCGGGTATGAAGGTTTTTGGCCATTTGTTCCTGGCTCATTCTCCGTGCCTGGCGTAACTCCTGAAGTGGCATCTCCTGTAGAAGTATACGGGTCTGTTCCGCAGCCGTGGCGCGGGCCTCCGGAGTCATCTTCGCTCGTAATGCGCTGTAGGGCTTTGCCATGTTGATTACCTCCCTTGTTTCGTTTCGTCCAGGTATTCGTCATACAGTCTGTCGGCAATTGGTACGTGTGTCTTGTACCAGCGATTATTACCGGTTTTATCTCCACCGACCAGTAAGATCGCTGACCTGCTGGGATCAAAAGCATACAACACCCGCAGTGGTCGGCCTTGATGCTGAATCCGCAATTCTCGCATATGGGAGTGCTTTGAACCGTTTACACCCGATGAATATGGAAATGACAGATTTGGGCCACATTCCTCAAGAAGTCCTACTACCGTATCAACATCAATCTGAGCCTCTGCCGTCAGATCTTCCCACCATGATTCGAATTCATCGGTGTATTCAATGTTCCATGCCATAGAAGATATATACCTCACAAGTCATATTTGAGCAAACAATTTTTACTGAAAGAATCTGAGTCGCCTTTATTCCATCGGTTTTTTCTTGCCCTTTTTTGCCGGAACGGAAGCTGTATTAGCCGCTACCTTGGTGGATATGATGCTGTTCAACTTCCGCTCCCAGGCTTTCAGCGCCATCTGTTTTTCCTTGTCGTAACGGTACTGGTTGTAGACCTTGATGATCCCTTGCTTGGCGTGGTTGAGAACGGCATCGATCACCTCATCCATGGTCCCCATCTGGGCCAGGAATGTTGCCGCCGTGCGGCGCAAGTCGTGCGGAGTGAACTGCTCGACTCCCAGCTTGTTTTCTGTGGCCGGCTTGCCGTCGGCATCGAACAGGGGTTTGCCTGCTTTGTCGGCAAGAGGCCAGGCAAGATTCCGTCGCACGGCGACGCCTACGGCATGTGACTCGATCTGTTTGACCTTTTTCTTGTGCGGGCAGGGAAACAGGTAATCCTTTTTCTCGGTATCGCCGATCAGCTGCACGGCGAGGTCGGTCAGGTAGACCCGGTGAGTCCTGCCGTTCTTCGCCCGCTCCGATGGTATCGTCCACCAGCGCTTATCGATTTCAGCGGCTCGCATGCCGATCACTTCGCCTGGCCGCTGGGCGGTGACCAGGATGAGTTTCAAGGCCCGCTTGATCTCGTCGGAGATGATCCCGCTATCAAGATTTGTCCAGAGCGTCTTGATTTCCGCTTCGTTCAAGGTGCGTTCGCGGCTGTTGTTGGGAGCCAGGGCCTTGACACCGGCACAGGGTGTGTGCTGCAGGATGTCCCGCTCGACGGAGAAATTGAACATCTTGCGGACAATCTTCAAGGTCTGGTTCGACATGGCGGGTGAACCGCGCTCGACGATCCCCTCCAGCAGGAGCACCACGTCGCGTTTGCGGATGTCCTCGGCCTTGCGGTCGCCCCAGAGCGGCACGACCTCCTTGTTCAACAGGCGCTCGTCATCTTTCCAGGAGCGCTTGTTGATCTTGGCATGTTTCTTTATGTATTCCTTGACCAGATCCTCGATGGTATCCGCAAGGCGGCGCTCTTCCTTTTTCTGCCGGTCCTCCGCGCCGGGGTCCCTGCCGTTCTTGTGCAACTCGTAGGCTTCGGTGTATTTGGTGCGGGCGTCGGCCAGCTTCATGGCCGGATATTCACCCAGGCGCATTTCCTTGCGTTTGCCATCGAAGGTATAAATATAGACCCACGTTTTCACGCCGGAAGGCCAGACCTTGATGGCAAAGCCATGCGCCTCGCGCTTGTAGTATTTCTTTTGCTCCGCTTTCAGGTTTCTGATATAGATATCAGTGAATTTCATCCGAGCCTTTCCCTTTTTTACGGCAACCTCTACGGCAACCTCTCTGGTGTGCGCTGTATTGTAAAAAAATGAAAAAAGATGAAATGAATGCTAGAGCAAAAAATAAGTAAAGTCAATACGATAAGTATGCATAATGCCTAACAGGGAAACAGGCTGAAACGAGCGGAAACCCGGAATTGAATTACTCCTAAGGAAGGGGCCGGACGTTCGAATCGTCTCGGGGACGCCAATAAAAACAGCGGGTTAGCGGATACAGGCTAACCCGCTTTGCTTTGCGTGGAACCTTTTGTGGAACCTCTATTCTTTGATTGAATCATGGAACCCATTCCAAACTGTTGGAACCTGTTAGGACACGTGAACCCTTTCCAGAACAGTATCATTTCTCATTTCTTTTCTGACACCCCAAACTTTTTAAAGCCTTCCCTATTTCAGCCATCAGTGATGACACTTTGATTGAAGTACTTGGTACTGACGACAACTCCCTGAACTTGGTCACAAACAGATCATCCAGCTTGTCCATTGCTGTGTCGGGAACATCGTATCTCCTGACCACTTCATTGAACGTTCTGTAAATAAGCTTCAAGGACTCGTTTTTCTCGTCACGGTCCTCACCCCCGCGTTTGTTTTCAAGCATCTGGCATATTTTTACAACGTCGATCCGCTTGAAGTCCTGGGGTAAACGGCTAGGTGGCAGCCAGTGTGATTGTACGAATTCAAAAACGCTGCCATCCAATTTATCAATCTTGTGGTCAAGCTCTGTTATCAAGTCTTCGTCAATTGTCTGTTTCAAACCGACATTTATAGTATCAGCAAGCCTGGCGTCGGCAATCAACAGACAACCGAAGTAATAGTCCTGCCCAAGAAGGAAAAATCTGCTTCCGTCAGCAAGACTGTCTGAATATGAGGCGTTGAACTTATTTTCGGTCAGGAACTGGGGTAGCAATGCAGTGAGGTCTTCTTGCATTGACCGTAAGTAGTCGGGACGGGACGGAGGAATTGGAATCCAGACTGCGTTGGCGATAGCCGGGGTTCCAAGAATTAGATAGTCTGTCTGAACTCCTAATGTCGAGGCAAGCTTTACCGTCACTTCTGAGGAAAACCCATACCTTCCTTTTTCCCACATGGCGATTGATGTGCGGGGCACACCCAGTCTATTCGCTAGAATATCCTGTGTGCATCCGTTCAATAATCGCAGAATTTTCAGCCGGTCACGTTTTTCCATGCATTCCTCGAAGTTCCCTTATGTTTCATTTGATACCACACATACGCATGATTTCATACTTAAAAAAACATTGACATCATGCGTATGATATTATAAGTATGAACTGTGCGCTATAAAAACAATCCGGAGGCAATTGATATGAACCTGATCGCCATTGAAGCTATTTGCAAGAAGGGAAAATTCTCTGTTCAGACTCTGCATCGTCTACGCAGAGCCGGTGTCTTTCCGCCTCCGCGTCTCCAACTATCCAGAAAATTGATCCGTTGGGATGAAGATGAAGTAGATACATTTTTCAGAGGCGAATGGGTGCCGGAAGCGAAGTAAATATGCCTGAAGATAACAAGCTATATGCCGTGGAAGAGGTCGAAGATCTCCTGGCAGAGTTCAACAGCCCAAGAAACAGACTCACGGTTTTCAAACCATTTGTTCGTTATTTTGGTGACTTGAACACGGCCATCATTCTTTCTGAGATATTTACCTGGAGCTACCACTTTCGAGGTCGCAAGTTGCCGGGGATCGGATACGGCTGGTTTTACCGACAATATGAACCTTCCTGCAAGCAACAGGAGCTTGACGGCGCTTCAGGTGGTGACGTTGCCGCTGATGAAATTAATGAAAGCACAGGCAGAGAGGCTGAAGGTAAGACTTGGCTCGAAAGGGTCGGACTTCGAGAGGATGTTGTCAGGAAGATAGTAAAAATGCTGGTGAAAGATGGCTATGTCCAGACTGTTGTTAAGAAGGCGAACGGCGCACCCACCTGCCACTATAAGTTTGTACGAGGTAAGTTGCTGGATTTAATGGATACCCTCAAAAAGCAGGAAAGGAACCCTGAAAAATTCAGGGAACGTTTCCCGAAAAAGACAGGGAAGGAAACCTTCAAAAGCCGTGGTTCCTTAACAGAGGAAACAGCAGAGATTACCCAGAACACAACTACAGAGCAGATCCTGGTGTTGTTATCCGGCTCGCCGTTTTCAAAAATCTCTGAAAATGATCTGAGCATCCTGATCAAGCGCCACGGTACCGAGAGGCTGATGCAGGCTGCTGACATCGCCGCAGAAAGCTGGCGACGAGAGAAGAAGGATATCCGAAACCCAGGCGGCTATCTCCAGACACTCTGTGAGGACCTCGTCGTACCGGAATGGTATGAACCCCAGCATGTTCGCGCTGTAAAGGCAGAGGCTGCCGCAGAGAGGAAGCATGCCGAGGACCAGAGGCAGATTGAAGAACAGGTGGCTGAAGAACAGAAAGCGCAGGAGCGGGACGACTACTGGCACTCTCTGTCCGAAGAGGCACGCCAGAATTTCATCGATGATATCAAGGTTTCATCACCATTCGGGCAGTGCATTCCGGAAGAGGGAGCAGTTGCACTTGCCAGGCTGACTGCCTGGGACAACCGCGCACAAATGTTCATAAATATCGGCATTACCGGTGAGCCTTCCCCCTGAAAGCTCTAAATAATCAGGGTGTTGCCGGGATATTGGAAACAAACAAAACAGTTACGACTTTTCAGATAGGAGAGAATTTTCGCAGCATCACTGCCCGGTGTACCCAGAGCCGTCGAGCCACTTGGCCCGGCCGGACACCACCCATGGGATTGGCCAACCTAAGCAGAGCCCTTTCATGTCGAGGTCAATGCACCTCCTCCTCGCATGATCGAACGTTGTACCGGAAACCATCAGATGGCGGACCAGGTATCGGCCCCTGAGTCCTGAACGCAGTGGCGAGGCGTTTCCCGGAACAGCACAATCGAGGACCTGTTTGATGTGAACCACCGGTAGCATCCCGATTCACGACAGACAGCAGGACAGACGGCAGGAATCCTTGCCCGGTCCAGATACAAGGGACGCTACGAAAAGCAGGAAGACGGAGCTGCTACCGTCGGCATGGCGATGCCGGAAAAAGAGCATGTCATCTCACCACGCAGGCCAGCAACGGCCAGAGGTAATCAATGAAGCACAGGTGGCCAACATCACTGCACTCCCAGACCGAGGCGGTCTTCCACGCTGTACGCGCAATCCGTGATGCCAAGGCGGACAGCGCCCTGGGCATCCGTTCCTTCGGCTCCTGGAAGATCTACAAATACGAGGCCCACCGCTTCGTGGAGCTCATGATCGGAAACGGACGGACTTCCATCCTTGATACCGCGTCCGTTCATGACGACATGACGGCGTACCTGGAGGAGCGGCTGACGCACTACGTCGAAAAGAAACGCTCCCGGCAGACCATGGAGACCATCCTGTCGGCACTGGGAAAGTTCGAGTATGCCATCAAACAGTATGTCGAGATCCATGCTCTGGAGATTCCACGCTTGAACACGGAAACGTTGCGCATGGAATTCTACGCCAGAAGTAGAAAGCTGCTCCGGAAGTCGAGCAAGCTCTTCGACAACCGAGCCTATCCAGATCCGGTCCGGCTGATCGCCGCCATCAGCGATGGGACTTTCCAGTTACAGGCTTCACTGCAGTATGAAGGTGGCCTGCGCACCGAAGGGGTCGGCGCTCCCAGCAACCGGCGGCTGAAAAACCCGCTGACTATGAACAGCCTGCGCGGTATCAGTGCCGATCCGGTCACCGGATCAGAAGTGGGCATAGTTGCCTCGGTGGAGAAAGGTGGCAAGGAGACCGAGCACTTCGTTTCCGTCCCGACGTACCGGAGACTTGAAGAATATCTCGACCGGCACGGGAGACTGGAAAGCGATTACTTCGCATATGTAGAGGCGATCAATGCCGCGGCACACAAGACCGGCCAGTATGTCCCGGGCCGAGGCAGTCACGGTCTCAAGCACAACTTCGCCCAGGAACGTTACCTGGAATGTATCAACCACGGCCTGACACACGAACAGGCTCTGCAGCAGACATCCCTGGAAACCTCCCACTTCCGGCTGCGTGAGACCCTGACCTACACGAGAGGTTGACATGACCGAACAACTGAACCTGATAACTGGCCTGACAGAGTCCGAGAGGAAAAAGATCTTTTCCTGGGTGGCGTCGCTTCCGGAGGACAGGATCATCGAGATCTTCCAGGAAGGCGTGAAGAGATCATTCCAGCTGAAAGGCGAACGCCCCGACCTTTCCGGCCGGATCACCAAGTACTGCGCCTTTGTCATGGCCGCCCGCAAGGGGGGCTGGGACACGATCAAGGGCAAAGGGTACCGGGTGGCGGATCAGGAGCAGTATGACGACTTCACCCACTTGCGCCGGGCGGCGGCAGCGACCCTTGTCACGAGGGGGAGGAAACCGGTCCTGCGCCGGAAGATCCTGGCCTACTGGGGCGAAGTGAAGGGGCTGAAGGCGGATGGCATGGGTTTCCGGATCATCGCTGGTTATCTGCAGAGCAAGCGGAAACTGAAGGTGTCGGCAACGTATCTGAGCAAACTCTGGAAGGAGGTGGAGGCAGGATGATCGAATTAAATTTCAAAGGAATATCCGTTTCCGCCACTGTCGAGATGGAACGGTATGACTACCGGGATAACGGCGGCCATTACAAGACCCGCTTCAACAGAAATACCCTGGTCAAGGCCAACTTCTGGGGTTTTGTCATCGATAACGATCTCTATGAGCTGGCCATGGTCAAATCGTCTCTGAACTACTTCATGCAGGCCTACTGGAAGCGAAGCAGCAAAGCGGGCGGCAAGATCGAACTGGTAACGGTGCTCAAACGCAACAACGGCGGAAATCCGCAGGCGCTCTATCTGGTTGCCAGACAGAAAGACGGCATCCATTCACTTGAAATCAGCCTGGTCGAGAAAGGGGCACCTATCGGCAAGATTTATTTGAACGGCCAGGAGGTGATCATGCTGGACGTCGCCATCGGCAAGGCGATCAACCTGCTGACGCCGGACTACAACATCATCGAGGGGAATAAATGAAACTGTTAGCGTACCAGAAAGCAGATTTTTCCAGCCCAATCATTACCGTATACGAAGCCCTGCGTCTACGGCGTCAGTTTCCGGAGGAGTGGGAAGGAAAACATTTCTATGACCTCATCAAGCTGAGACCCATGGTGCCGGTGGACCGAGGAGCGAAATCATCCAGCTTCGCCTATCTCGGTGGTTCCGGAGACGGACATGGTAAGGGCTCCAAGGGGATCGCCCACGAACTTGTCCAGGAATACGTGTGTAAGTTATGGACATGGCGGATCAGACTGTTCGGAAAAGAGTTCATGCTCAAGATTGAAGAAACTTCCGATGAGTGGGCCGTCCATGATGGTCACACCAGACTCAACTACTCTGTGGATTGCAAGCTGGTTTTGTCTCCTGACTCTGATCTCTTCCATGAAACATCTGGTGTCATTGGAATCGAGGTAACCGATACGCATAAGACCGGGCCCCGTAAGAGGAAGGCTCTGGCAAGAGCCGGTCTCGTTATCCTGGAGCTACAGATGATCCCGGACTGGCATGTCGCCAATGACGTCAAAATCACATCCGAAGATCTGAGCCTGCTGCGGAAGAGGATCTTTGGATTTCTGAACAAGGGGACGAGGCTTGGTTGCCTGTGCAAACCGGCACATGTGCGAATTTGACCGACAGAGCCACTAGAGGAGGTTTTCCGATGATCAAATACTATGACGCCCAGCAGTGGCTCAGGGAACAACAGCCGAAACGGGCTAAACTGCCGGCGGTGGTGGTTGCCATTGTCGTGCCCCTGCTGACCAGCGCAGCCACCGGTCTGCTTGTCGGCCTCTGTTTCCTCGGGACATTCTGGTACTGGGCTATCGGTATTGCCTGCATCTCGCTGCCGTACATCCTGATGGACCGAGTGCAGGTAAGGCTCTACCATGGCTATGTGAAGGGGACGCCATACTGGACTCTGCTCAAGTATGCCTTCTCCAGCACGGACTATCGTCCATGCTATGCACCGTGGTGGTACTGGCGCTGGTACTACTGGTGGTAGGGGAATGTTCGGCATCCAAGCTGGTTACCAGTTTCGGATGCCGTACTGTATGGTGGCTGTTTTGGCTACCAATTTGGCACCAAATATGGGGCAGTTTTTGCCACCTTCAGTCAATGGCGCTTTTTTGGGTACAAAATTGGTACCATCAATGCGCCATTGCTTTGTACCGACATTTCTTCCTGAATAATTGTCCACTCCCCCGCTGTTTTCAGGTAGATTACCCATACTTCAGCCAAATCAGTGCACAAATGGAGAGTGATTATGCTTGTCCGCCCATTTTCTGATCTCCACGCCGAATTCTGGCAGCCCAAAAAGATCCCACACGTTCTGGAGATGGTGGTTCCGCCGCTACCGACTGACAAGGAGACTGTTGCCCTGGTTGCCGGCGACGTCGGCCTTGCTCACCGCCAAGAGACCTGGCTCAAGGTGGCCAGTCTCCTGGCCAAGCGTTTTCTGGCCGTCATCTATGTCGAGGGGAATCATTTCTTCTACCATAACGATTTCTTCGGGCGCATCCACGAGCTGAAGACCAAGCTCTCCCTGCCCGCAAATGTCCATTTCCTGGAAAACGAGTCCGTCGATATCAATGGCGTCCTGTTCATCGGTGCTACCCTCTGGACGGATTTTCTCGGCAAGGATTTCTTCAAGATGCAGTACGCCCGGAAGAACATGAACGATTTTGTCGTGATCAAAAAGGCTGACGGGACACGGCTCATGCCGGAGGAGACGGTCGATCTGTTTCAGAAGTCGAAGCGTTATATTTTCGAGATGCTGGCAACCGCCGGCGGCAGGAAGACTGTCGTGGTGACACACCATGGTGTATCTCCCCTGTCCATCCATGAGCGGTTCCGGGGTGACAGTCTCAACTGCGCCTTCATGACCGATCTGTCGAGTGAGATCATCGATCACGGCCCGGAGCTCTGGGTGCATGGCCATACCCACAACTCGTTCGACTACACCTTCGGTAAAACCCGGGTGGTGGTAAATCCCTATGGCTACAAGGATGTGGAGATCAATACGCAATACGATAAACAGCTGGTCATAGATATATAGTGGCTTGATGGAGGGGCAGCATGGGTACCAGGACAATCCGCTTCGAGCGGCAGAAGTTGTATGAACAGGTCTGGGAAAAGCCGATGACAACATTGGCAGCAGAGTATGGCCTGTCCGATGTTGGGCTGCGCAAGATCTGCAAGCGCCTGAGCATCCCCCTGCCACCTCAGGGATATCACCTGCGGATGCACAAGGGACAGCGGCCTCCGCTACCTCCATCCAAAGATGGGGTCAAGGAGCATGTGACTCATATCTATGAACCCGAACAATTGACCGTCAATGATTTACCTCAACCGGTCGAGGTTCCAGAGATTACGTTCGAAGAGCAGCCTGAAAATCAAATTGACGTTTCCGACACGCCAGCAACGCTCCATCAGCACATTGCTGAGGCCAAAAGTCAGCTCAAGAAAAACAAGCCCGACAATTACGGTCGCGTTTCGACCTACTGGAAACGTGGCAATGATATTTCAGTTTTCCCGGAATCCATCGAGCGGGCTTTGCTGCTCATGAATGCGCTGGTAAGAGCGCTCATGAAACGAGGATTCACGGTATCGGTCGACGAGAAGAACAACGCTACAGTTGCAAAGGTGCTTGATGAGCAAATTGGTTTTCGGCTTGAAGAAAGGTCACGTCAAATTCGACACATTCCGACGCCGGCTGAACTCAAAGAAGAAAAGCGATTATCCTATCGGCCATATCAAACTTTCGACTACATGGCCACCGGTGAGTTCTCCCTTAAAATTTCCGGTGCCTATCAATATGAGAAGACCTGCAAGGACGACAAGAAAGGGAAAGTCGAGGAGAAACTGAATATCTTCATTATCGCCATAATCAAGCGGGCTCTCCAGATGAAGGATGATTGCATCCGCCGGGCAAGGGAAGAAGAACTCCGTCGGGCCAAGGAGCGGAAACGCTGGGAAATGGACGCCATGATCCGCAAGGAAAAAGAAAAAGTTGAAACGCTCAAGAAACAGAGTGACGCATGGCACGAAAGCCAGAAACTGCGGGCTTTTATCCATGCGGCATACAAATCACGCCCCTTTGACCCTGAAAGTCCATTTGCCAAGTGGCTGGTCTGGGCCAGTCTTCAGGCAGATCGTATGGATCCGCTGAAGACAGGACCACCATCTGTCCTGGATCACGAGCGTTCGTACTGGTAATGGTGTATTCTGCCTCGTGACTTATTGATATGTTGCAAACTAAAATATTATGAATCGTAGCTTATAACTTATATTTGCAAAAGTGAGCATTTTGAGGTATGTATTGCACATAATAATAATGGAGTGAGTCAATGTACCTGGAACTCATTGATGAATTTGCTGCCAAGGGACGTTACTGCTTTTCTTTTAAAGAAATTGCAGAGAAGCTGGATGCTTCCCCGGGGGCAATCAAGTCGGCGCTGCATCGATTAAAGAAGAAAGGCGAGCTGGCAGTACCCTATCAAGAGTTCTATGTAATACTCCCTCCCGAACACCGTGCCCGTGGCTGTCTGCCTCCACAACAGTTTATCCCTGCTCTGATGGAACATCTCAGTGAAGTTTATTATACCGGCCTGCTGAGCGCTGCCGAGTTTCATGGAGCTGCCCATCACCGGCCCCAGGTTTTTCAGGTCGTTGTAGCAAAAGCTCGTCGTCCGATTGAGTGTGGCCAGGTCAGGGTCGAATTCATCTTCAGGAAAAATGCCGCCGATATTCCGACTGAAGAGAGGAATACCACGGCCGGAACTGTGAAAATATCCACTCCCGAAGCCACGGCACTTGACTTGATCGGCTATGTTCGCCATTGCGCAGGTCTGGACAATGTCGCTACTGTTCTGGCAGAACTGGCAGAGAAAATTGACATCAACCGTCTCATTGAAGTTGCTGGTTATTCGCCGGTCGCATGGGTGCAGCGGCTCGGTTATCTCCTTGAACTTCTCGGAGAGAATGAAAAAGCCGATATGGTTGCCGGATATTTGAAAACCAGCCATCTCATGCCGACCCCCCTTATGCCTGGAGCCAGTGTCAAGGGGGCAAAAAAGAATAACCGCTGGCATGTTTTTGTAAATACTGACGTGGAGCCTGACCTTTGATCGATCGTGCCTATATTACCGAATGGCAGCAGACAGCCCCCTGGCCGCAACGCTACCAGGTGGAGCAAGACCTTGTTATTTGCCGGGCGTTGGTTGAAATATTCAATCACCCCCTGCTGACTGAAAATCTGGCGTTCCGCGGCGGCACAGCCCTGTTCAAACTCCATCTTCCTCCGGCCCGCTATTCCGAAGATATCGATCTGGTTCAAGTCAAGGCTGGCCCAATCGGTCCGGTAATGGATGCGCTTCAGGAAAAGCTCAACCCCTGGCTGGGCATTCCAAAGCGGAAACAGTCCGAGGGGCGGGTTACCCTCACCTACCGGATTGAGTCGGAAGAAGGACTACCGATGAAACTCAAGGTAGAGATAAATTCTCGCGAACATTTCTCTGTACTTGGATTTGACCGGCGACAATTTTCTGTCGAGTCTCGCTGGTTTAATGGAAATGCCACAATTCTGACCTATCAGCTCGATGAATTATTGGGAACCAAGGTCAGGGCATTATACCAGCGAAAGAAAGGGCGTGATCTGTTCGACCTCTGGAAAGCTTTTACCTGCACAGGAATAAATCCGGAGCAGGTTATCAGCTGCTTTCTGAAGTATATGGAACACGAAGGGCATCGTGTTTCTCGCGCAGAGTTCGAACAAAATCTCAGCGAGAAGCTCCAAGATACCAGATTTCTAGAAGATATCCGCCCCCTACTGATGATGAACAGCGGGTGGGATTTTCAGAATGCTGCGAATTTTGTGATGGATTCACTGGTTGTCCGTTTACCGGGTGATGCTTGGCAGGGAACGATAAACCCCAAATGACATATTGTATCGCAAGCTCTTGACTAGGAAGAGGTTATTTTGTCGCTAATTCACACATGTTTTACAAACAGAATAACTGGTAAACCTTGAAACAATTACCTCATGGCATATACGAAGCACTCCTCGACGAGTACCTGCGCGACACCCTGGCACGGTACCCGGAGTTACGGACCGTCTTCGGCAAGCTCGACCCGGAGGAGCAGCCGGCCCGCTATGCCGCTTTCGTCGCCAAGGTGCTGGAACAGGCGCTGCGCGAAGAGTCAGACCCGGAGAAACGCCTCGCCCTCTGCAATCACCTGCTCGGCCAGGTTGCCGGAGAACCGGGGAGAGGACATCTGGAAAAACACCGGCTGATTCAGCAGCAAAAGCAGGTCCTTCTGGAAATCACCCCGCCGCACTACGGCACGTCACACATTCCCAGGCCGCACACCTCACTGTCCGAAAGCTCTCTCTTTACCGGTTCCGACAAAGGGCCGCAGCTGGTCCATGAACTGCTGGAAGAGATGCGTTCCGCCGATGGTGTCGACATCCTGGTATCGTTCATCAAGTGGCCGGGCCTCCGGCTGCTCATGCCGGGCTTTGAAGACCTGCGCGACCGTGGTGTGCCGGTACGGCTCATCACCACCTCCTACATGGGGGCCTCCGATGCCCCGGCGGTGGAGTGGCTGGCAAAGCTGCCCAACGTCAAGGTCCGCGTCTCCTACGATACCGAGCGGACCCGCCTGCATGCCAAGGCCTACCATTTCAAGCGGGGCAGCGGCTTCGCCACGGCCTACATCGGCTCATCCAACATGTCCCAGGCGGCCATGACCAGCGGCCTCGAATGGAACCTGAAAGTGACGGCCCAGGACATGGGCCACATCATCGAAAAATTCACCGCAGAGTTTGATACCTACTGGCACAACCGGGAGTTCATCCCCTTTGATCCGCAAGAGCCGGAAATCCTGCGGGCGGCAATAGCCCATGGTAAAGAGCGTATCAAAGGCCCGGCAGCCTTCTTCGATCTGCGTCCCCACCCGTTTCAGGAGCGCATCCTGGAGGCGCTGGAGCGGGAGCGGACCGCCCATGACCGCTGGCGCAACCTGGTGATTGCCGCCACCGGCACCGGTAAGACCGTGGTCGCCGCTTTCGATTTCAAGCGCTTTTTTGATGCGAAACAGAAACAGGCCAAACTCCTCTTTGTGGCCCATCGCCAGGAGATTCTCCAGCAAGCCCAGGCCACTTTTGCCAATGTCCTCCGCGACCAGAACTTCGGTGAACTGCTGGTGGGGCAGTTTCAGGCCACGCGCCGGGAGCACCTCTTCTGTTCCGTCGGCATGCTCACTAGTCGCCGCCTCTGGGAGCAGGTCGGGAGCGGCTTCTACGATTATATCGTGGTTGACGAGGCTCACCACGGCACCGCTTCCAGCTATCGGCCACTATTTGACCACTTTACTCCCCAGATACTTCTCGGCCTGACCGCCACCCCGGAGCGGATGGATGGCGACAACGTGGCCGCCGATTTTGGCAACCGCTTCGCCGCCGAGATTCGCCTCCCGGAAGCGTTGGAAGAAAAGCTCCTCTGTCCCTTCCACTATTTCGGTGTCGCCGACCCGATCGCCATCAGCGGGGAACAGTTCTGGCGTAACGGCAAGTACGATGCCTCGGCACTGGAAAACGTCTACGTGCTCGATCATGTGAAAGCCCGGCAGCGCGTCGATGCTATCATCACGGCTCTCCACCGCTACGAGCCCGTTTTCAGTACCCTCAAGGGGATCGGTTTCTGTGTCACCATCAAGCATGCCCAGTTCATGGCGGAAACCTTCACCAATCTCGGTGTCCCCGCTGCTGCCTTTGTCTCCGGCGTTGACGATGACCGCTGTCGGCAGCTGCTGTGTGAGCTCAAAGACGGACGGCTCACCTTCCTCTTTACAGTCGATAAGCTGAGCGAAGGGGTGGATGTGCCTGAGGTCAACACGGTGCTGTTTCTCCGTCCCACCGAGAGCTTGACCGTCTTCCTGCAGCAGCTCGGGCGCGGCCTGCGCCATGCACCGGGCAAAGACTGTCTCACCGTGCTTGATTTCGTCGGCCAGACCCATCGCCGCTATCGGGTCGATACCAAACTGAAAGCGCTCCTCCCCCGGCACCGCTTTTCCATCGACAAGGAAGTGGAGCAGGATTTCCCCCATCTACCAGCCGGTTGCTCCATTCAGCTCGACCGTCTCTCCCGGCAGTACGTGCTGGAGAACATCAGGGAAAATCTCGGCAGGTTGAATGTGCAGGTGCCGGACCGGTTGCAGACCTTCAGCCACGAAAGCGGCCAGGAACTGACCTTCGGCAACTTTATCCGTTACCACGATTACGAGCCGGAAGTTCTGTTGGTCAAGGAAACATGGTCAGAGTGGAAAGCCAAGGCGCTGTTAGGCCCAATCCCCACTGATCCGGATCTGGAGCGGCTGAGTAAAACCCTCGTACGTGCCGCCTTCATCAACGGCCCGCAGGAAATTGCCCTGCTGCGTGAGGTCCTTGCCAAAGTTGCCCAGGGAGCAATTGACGAAGCGCTGACAATCGCTGGGAACTCCGTCATGTCAGTCTACTATCGGATCTGGGGGGACAAAGGGAGCAATCTCGGTATCTCATCCCTGGAGGATGCCTTCCGACGTCTGGCACGCAATCCATCGATCTCGGCCGACTTGGATGAAATCCTTGCCTGGTCGCAGGATACCACCGAGGTCAGCGGCCTTATTCCGCAGCTTCCCTATGCCTGCCCGCTGGAGCTGCATGCACACTACGGCGGCAAGGAGATTCAGGCGGTCTTTGGCCGGTCAAATCTGGAGACCGCCGGCCAGACCGGTGTCGGTTTGTTCCATTTCGCTGACGTCAAGACCTATGTGCTGCTGGTCACCTTTCAGAAGACCGACAAGGAGTTCTCGCCGAGCACCATGTATGCCGATTACCCCATCAGCAGGGAGCTCATGCACTGGGAGTCCCAGGCGAATACCGCGCAGCATCACACCGACGGGCAGAACCTGATTCACCATCAAGAGCGAGGTTACACGATCCTGGTCTTTGCCCGCGACCAGAAAAAGCGCAACAACGTCACGGTGCCGTTTACCTATCTGGGGCCGATGGATATGGTGAGTTACGAGAGCGAGCGGCCGATCAAGATGGTCTGGCGGCTCAGACATGCGATGCCGGTGGAGATGTTTGAGGATAATCGAAGGGGCGGTTAGAATGTCGGGGCGATGAGTTACGAGAAGGTAACACAAGGGGTGCCGTAGCTATATTGTTTATGCCATATGTATGAGCTGACGGGGGTGTGCAAGTGGAACATAACAATATACTAGAACGATTACCTGTCACTTACAGGAAACTATAATGCCACAAGAAAGAGTTAAAAATACGGCCATAACATCGGTTGGATTTGATTATCAAACTTTACATGGCGTCAATTTATTGTGTGAGTGGCTAGCCGCGCCAGACCGATATCAACGCATCATGTTTGAATGTACGGATGAGGCTCCACAGAGTCTTGATGATATCGTTGCTGAACGGGTTGACGGTTGCTTTGATTATTGGCAGGTGAAGTATACTCCTAATCCGACCGACAATTTATTTACCTGGGAATGGCTTCTTGAAGTAAGTGGTAAGACAGCACGAGCTCGCTCAAATCTCAGGAAATGGTTTGATGCTCTAAAGAAGATCGATGAAAAAAAGCTTGGGACTGTCCAACTTGTCACGAACAAAATTCCCGACCGAGAAATTGAATTAAGTCTGGCAGGAGGAAATCATTTCGACTTATCCAAGGCACCTGTCGATGTGCAGCGCCGCGTAGTATCGGTATTGGGTAGTAGAGAGAGTGCTGATTGGCTATTTTCACTGTTGAAAGTTGTTCATAGTGACAAAGGATATCTTAACCTTAATAACGCTGTCATTAATGCTTTGCAGCGGTTTACTGATCGTGATGGTGTTGACCGACTTATAAATCGGGCGCGCAGATGGACTTTTTTTGATCAAGAGCCTCCGCCCGATGGTTGGATCACACTCGAAGTAGTTAGAAGTATCATCTCTCCCCACCGTCCCCGTCCAATACCCGAGGACTTTACCATCCCAGAGGGCTATGAAGTCCCTGACGAGATTTTTCACTCGGATTTTATGGCAGAAATTGAATCCGGTACTCAGCAGACCATTGTGCTTACCGGCCCGCCCGGCCGAGGCAAGAGTACGTACCTTAGCTTTTTGTGCGAAACACTTGAGACACACGAAATTCCGTTTATTCGCCACCATTACTTCCTTTCCCCGACAGATAGAACTGACGACAGGATTTCGCAGTACATTGTCCAAGAATCCCTTCTGGGGCAGATTGCACGCTTTCATGCTAAGTCTGGGGCTAATACAGCAGAGAATGCAGATTTCTTTGGGGCCTTGGTTACGTGCTCTGATCACTACAAAACAATGAATAAACCATTTGTGGTAGTGATAGATGGATTGGATCATGTCTGGCGTGAGTATGCAGCTGACAAGCGGCCACTTGACGAACTTTTCAAACAACTCATTCCCATTCCTGACAACTTGGTGCTCGTCGTAGGCACGCAGCCTGTGGCAGACACGCAGCTACCCGACCGATTGTTAACTCATGCGCCCCGAGTGAACTGGAAGTTATTGCCGACCATGTCGGAAATTTCATTGATGCGCTACCTGCAAGCCCAAATTGCAAATGGGCGATTGTTCATGCGACATGACGGGCATGCTGAAGAAGAGCTGGCTGAAAGCGCTCACCTAATGCACCAAATAACGGGTGGGCACCCACTTCATGTTATTTATGCGACTGGGCATCTCGTTAATAGCGGGGAGGGGCTCTCAAGGTGGAGCATAGAGCATATCCCAGGAGATTTAAGCAAGGATGTCAGAACCTACTATGACTCTTTGTGGCTCAAGCTCTCCTATGCGCAAAAAGATATTTTGATCCTGCTGGCAGAGTTCAGATTCTATTGGCCTGCCATTTCATTTAGTAGTCCGATACTACTGCCAGGGAATAACGACCAAACAAATTTACGAGAGATTGAGCATCTTCTTTATAGTACGGCTGTTGGTCTCCAACCTTTCCATGAAAGTCTCATCGTATTCATAAAAGCGAGTGCTGATTATACGGATCGTGTCCAAACGTTAACCCCCAGAGTTTTACAATGGCTGAATGAAGAATCCCCAGCTCGTCTAAAAAATACTTGGCTGTGGGTTGTTCAGTCACGGATGGGGACTCCAGACAACCTCATCTTAGGACTCACACGAGACTGGGTTCTCGACCGTTTGACGGCAGGATATCCTATTGATGTTCTCGTTGATCTCTTTGCAGAGGCTGAAGAGTCGGCATTTGAGCGGCGACGTTACGACGACGCATATCGATTGCGGCACTTGAAAACAAGACTAATAAACGGGCCTGAATTCCAAATTTCAAATGCGACACGCTTAAAAATTTGTTCCTGGAAGTGTGCAGATGATGGGGCTGTGCTTGATGAGACATTTGCGTCGAGACATCAACTGACAGTCGTTGATATGGCTGGCCTTGGACAGTCTTTGCGATGGAAAAAACTTGATCAAGAGGCGATAGAATGTGGAAAAGATGCCCTCCGCAGGCATAGAGGGGATAGCCGGTTTGCTGTTGATCGTCGTGACTCGAATCAAATGGATGAAATCCTGTACTTGGGAAAAGTGTTTGCGGAACTGAATACGCTTAATATTGACAATATTGGTCCAAAAGGGGCGTTCAATTCCGGAGACTTGCGCCTGACGGCTACGTTTATAAACGGTCTTGCTATGCGTCATGATTTGGCTAGGATCATGGCGCTTAGGAATAAACTAATTCGCCCTACACGCAAAAGAATGGCTGAGGATGCCGCTATTCGTGTTGCCGCAGTCTTGAATGCCCAAATTCATTCTTGGGCCGAATTCAAAGGATTCGGACACAGTACAATTGCCGGCTGTTGGGCACAGCTTGTTAACGTGCCTCTGGAAATGCTTACATGCACCCCCTTCCCCACAAATTGGCAGGATTTTACCAGTAAAGAGCCGTTAGCTCGTATGACGCATGAGTGGTTTTTTAAAACCGTTCTCGTGAAATTAATAGCCGAAGGTGATTTTTCGTGGCTTCCAGCTCCCTCAACTCAAAGTGACTATTTCCCCGAAGCAGTTACATACCTTGATCGGATAACCCAATATGCGGAAACTGTCGCGGAAATGTGGACAAGAAAGATTCCCGTAACGTTTCACCATTTCTATGCGTTCTTTGCAGACCTCAATCCACCTGGTAGAAATGAAGCAAACAAGCGTTATCCTCATTCTGAGTTCTGCAAGACTCTAATTCCAATTGCTTTAGACTGTCAGATGCTGAGCACAGCATTGGGCGTTGCTGCTTCGGTAGATGCAGCGTCTTTGGAATTGGCCGCTCAAAGCCCTTGGTTTAACTTGCACCACTTTAGAGAAGCATATGCTCAGAATGGAGTGAGACTCCTGACTGACGAAGCAGCCATATTCCTCATCAATCACGGCAAATCATATCTTTCTCAATGGGACGAGACCTGTGAGTACTCGCGGACATTACTTGAACTGTGCGAAGTAGCGTTACTGCATGAAATGGAAGAAGAGGCACGGCAGCTTTGCCGGCTATGCTGGGAGTACGTGTTGGGCTATGGTCACCGGAAAGACCCAACTATGCTCACTCTTTTGGATGCAGTTAGATGTTTGGTTGATGATGCACCTGACTTCTGTCGCATGGTTATTAAAGAAATCGCGCCACAAATTCACCACATCACTGATTACACTGATGGTAAAGGAACTCGTCAAGCTCAGGGCTATGCTGACAATCTTCTTGTGAAACTGGACCACCTAAGTCTTGCCGAAAAATATGCCGGTCACATAAGCTCAGGGGATTGGTACTACGCCGATGAATGTTTTGCTTCATATTTTACAGGGGATATCTCATCAGTGGTTTTTGATGCTTTAGCGCGCACAGGTTTGCCAAAGGAAGCTATCGCAAATCTGCGTAAACGAGCTGAGGCAGGAGAACAAAGAGCGGCTGAACTTTTGGAAATTACGAATTCCCATGCTGGTGCAACTTTTGGAAATTTTGAAAAGCAAGATGACCAGAACAAAGCTGACGAGTTCAGCGAGTTTGAGGGCAGACCTGAAGAATACCCCCCTGATAGTTTAGAAACACTACTCTCGGATATGAGGGAGAGCAAAACATACAGTATGTACTCATACCTGCCCAAGTGGTATGACTATTGGTCAGTACAGGGCCTGGAGTCTGAATTGTACCGGGTCCTTGAGCCATTGTTCTTGTCGGAGGAGAGTCGTCGTGATGATCTCCATTACTTGCTCGACCAAGTTTTTGAGTCGTGTTTGAAGCTTTACGGGAAAAAAAGAGCTTTCCGGTATGCTGTTCAGGCCCAGCAAGAAATGGGAGGATGGTCCGACTTCTACGAGTCAACGAAGAAATCAACGCAGAGGTTGCAGAAGGTTGCTGAACTATACCCCGAGCGGGCCGATGAATTCATTTCCGCATCTTGTTTTTCAAAGTATCGGCTCAAACATCAACCTGGTGCCAGAGTTATTCCCAGTGACAAACTGGTCTTCTTTTTTGTCAAGCTGGGGCGGATAAAAGAGGCTACTGAACTTGTCCGTGCAATGGTGCAGTCCGTGCTGGAAGACACACGAAATTTGCCACTCTCTGTCCCGTCTTGGGCTACTAAATCCGGGCAGGCACAGACTACAATGGCAGAAATTCGCTTTCTCATTGCCCGCATTACATGGCCAGTGCCAGCGGTGAAATGGTGGGCCATTCAGGAGTTGGCAGATCTCCTTAATTCAGAGTTTTCTAAACAGACCGAAGCAGAACTATATCGTGCATTGGCTGCTTCAAAGCTAGAAACTGAGGCAGTGGAACTTCTTTGTATATTCTGGCTCGCAAAGCAAGCCGGATACGAGCCGAGTGTAACCCTGCCGACGTATATCAATTCTCAATCTCCCGCTTCAGCATTGATTCTAAGTGATATTGTCAGGCCGCTGTTCTTTGAAGGAAGATGGAGAACGCCTCTGATCCTGGCTCCAGATACTTATAAAGCGTCAGCCGATTTTGAAGATGCGCAAGGAACAACTGTTCCCAGAATTTATAAGAGTCTCCTTGAGAGTCTTGAAAAACCTCAACTGCCTTCTTTCGTAAATCAGTATGCATTCGAGTGGGAAAACACGGCGAATCTTTACCCTGAGGCGCCGCTTCAAGGCGACCTAGGATATTTTTACGGATACTCTCGTGATGAAATGACCGGTCAGTTTGTCCCTCGCGCCACTCAACGAGGTCGGTCTGCATTTCTAAGAACATTAGCCGTTGCCCAAGAAGTTTGTGGCGCTTCGCAAAGACTTATTGATGACGCTGTTCAAGTTGCACTACCTCTTGATCCGACACTCGCAGCATTACGGTCTGACAAGCCAAGTTGGTTGCCAATGTGGGAAAAGGGCTTGCTCCCGAATGAACTGGAAGTTGACGGTTTCATAAGCCGATCAGTACAGCAACTATCAGAATCTGAACCGGGAAAGGTACCGTTGGCAATTTCTCTGCCACTCTACATAAGCGAGAATCGTATCATCGACCTTCAGGTAGTCAGGTGGGTTCAATGGGAAGAAAAATCAATCAATGCCGAAGAGCTTATCACGCGGCATGAACAAAAAATGCATGAAACAGGATGGTGTAGTGCCAATGGATTTCAGAAAACTACATTTGTTCCTCTAGTTCTACTGAACAAGTTGATTGATTCAGAGACATGTGCAGCCCCTACAGTCATCGAACCTGCGCGGTGGAGGAGAGGTTATCTGCATTCTGCCTTTGATTCGAGAAGTGTTCTCTTCCCTGCCTCAACTGTGAAGGGAACTGAAGTCAAAGTTCAACCTGCGGGTGGTGAGCTTGAGTTTCTGATTGGCACTTCCCGCTTAGGTAAATGGAAATATTGGAATACGGGATGGAACGCCTCTCATCCTCGTTTAACAAGAGCTTTTTGTGGCACTGCTCTGACAGCAGATACATCAACAATGTCGCTTCTTTGGGATAATAAGCCAGTAAGGCACTTCTATCTTTGGCGACGTACAACTCTTAGCAGGGAAGAGTCATATGCGAATTATTCTCTGCAGCAAATATACGGGTATTGTCAGCAGATTTAATATAGTACTGCTGTGCAATAACTGAATGGTATAAAAATGACCTCACTCACCACCTCAATAAAACACTTCGCCTCCCTCAACCGCGCCCCAGGCCCAACCTGGACTGAGGCCACCAAGCGCAAGGCGCCGCACAAGCCGCTCCTGCTGCTGGCGGTGCTGGACCTGGTGTATCGGGGCGTCATCACTGCGCAGTTCATTGCCGTCAGCAGCGATCTGGTGGAACTGAAAGAGCTGTTCAACCTCTACTGGCGGCGGATCATACCGCTGGGGCAGACCAGCAGCATCGCCTTTCCCTTATCCCGCCTCGACCTGGTGCCGTTCTGGGAGCTGGTGCCGCAATCGGATTCGGAATATGATCATTGACGGAAATTACGAAATTGTTGAGATGGAAGTCTGGAGCAAGGAAGCCATTGATCTTGTGGAGCCGGGCTACATTCGTATCAAAGGGAACAGGGGAACTTTGCACTTCATCTGCGTAGATGGAGATATGGATCTTCACAAAACCAAATCAGGCGGCTACAAGTTCTCCTGGGACGGCAATGATGAATCTGATCCTGCCAGCGGTTTTGGTGAGTTTACCTGCGACGGGGATAAATTGACCGGCAAAATATATATTCACGATGGTGACGACAGCTTGTTTGTAGCAAAGAAAATTTCTGAAAATGGACCACCCTTCCCATGACCGCAAGAAAATCAACAAAGTCAACAGCTACTATTAAACCTCCCAAGAAGAAACCATCCTGGTGCGATGTAAAAACGGCCATTGCCAATTTTGAGCGCCAGGCACTGATAAGTCTCGTCTCCGACCTCTATGCCTACAGCCCCCCGAACAAAAACTTCCTGCATGCCCGTTTTTCGCTCGGCAGCGATGCACTCAAACCGTACAAAAAGATCATAGACGATGCTCTCTTTCCGGATGTCATGTCCAACGATCCGGTTGAGATTGCGACCGCTAAGAAGGCAATATCCGATTATGGCAAGGCGGTGGGCGATCCGAAAGGGATGCTGGAACTAATGGTGTACTTTGTCGAGTGCGGCGCCAGTTTTTCTCTCGACGTTGGTTATGGCGATGAGGATTTCTTCGTATCGCTGGAACGGATGTATGAAAAGGCCATCAAGCTTTTGCTCACGCTTGATGAGGCAATTATTGACGACTTCTATGACCGGTTTGAGGATCTGGTGACATCTACCGAACCTATCGGTTGGGGATTTCACGATACGTTGGGCGACATTTTCTCTGAGGCCTTCCCGGAAGAGTGAGAAGTTTGTTTCATGATGCTTGCTCGTATCCCATCGACTTGAACCCCTTCATCCGCTTCTCATGCATTTTCGCCAGCATCGGCACCGAACTGTCCACATAGTCGTAGACCTGTACCTCCACCTTGTCGGGATGGAGGCGATGCAGCCGGCCGGCGTACTGTACCAGCATTCCCTTCCATGAAAACGGCAGGGCCAGAAAGAGGGTGTCCAGCCGGGCATCATCGAATCCTTCACCTATATAGCGACCGGTGGCAAGGATCAGTCGCTCTTCGTCATCAGGGATGGAAGCCAGATGCTCCATTACTTTGCGCCGCTGCTTCACTCCCATTCCACCATGGAGAACCACCAGGTGTTTCACTGTGTCACGTAGTTCTCCGGCAAGGTATTCCAAGTGATCCTTCCTCTCAGTCAGCAGGATCGGAGATCTTCCTTCGGCTAGTGCCTGTCTGATATCGTCCAGGATGAGATGATTCCGTTGCCGGTCAGCTGTCAACCGGGCATAGATCTCCTGAATTGTTATCCCGCTGTCCGTATCCGACAGGCTGAAGCCTGTTTCCCGCAGGATCAACCGGCGGGTGAAATCTTCGTCTGTCGCCTGCTGTTTGCGGTTCAATGAAAATCTGGTCGGTCCGCACTGCAGGTGGATGATCGGCAGGTGACCGTCCCGCCGGTACGGGGTGGCGGTGAGTCCAACCACGTATTTTGCTTTGACCTCACCCAGTACCCGCTCGAAGGAAAATGCCGGCAGGTGATGGCATTCATCCACAATAATCTGACCGTAGTTGGCAACAAGGTCCGCGACCTCGTCTTTCCTGATAAGGCTCTGCATCATGGCTACGTCCAGGATTCCGTTAGCCTTGTTCTTACCTGAGCCGATGGTGCCGATCTCCTTTGGCATCAGATCAAGAAAGCGGGAGAGCTGGGCCACCCACTGGTCAAGGAGCGGTTTGCGGTGTACCAGGACAAGAGTCGAACAATTCCGGGCTGCGGCCAGCCACGCACCGACCACGGTCTTGCCGGAACCGGGTGGCGCAACAAAAATGCCGATGTCATGCCGCAAAAGTTCATCAACCGTCTGTTGCTGGATGTCGGAAAGTGTACCGTGAAAGCTGAAGGATGTCGGAGTACCGATGTTTCGTTTGTCGTCGAGGTGCAACGCGATACCATATCCGTCCAAGATTGACTGAAGGGCATCACGACACCCCCTTGGCAGGGCAACATGTCCCGGCAGTTCCTCAAAGCAGGCGATCACCCGTGGAGTGTTGTGGGTGGAGAGGCGCATTTTTTGTTTCTTGAAGAATTCCGGATTCTGGAAGGCGGCCAGCCGTTTGATCCGGTTCAACAGTTCCGAGGGAATTCCTTTCGTCTCGACAAAAATCTTTTGGGCAAATACCGCCTTGATCTTTTTCGGCAGTTTACCCTTTATCCGTTGTTCCGGTAACCTGCCTGAAGGTGAGCGTTCCCACGGGGCCTGTTCTTCGTCAGCATCGGATGGCAGTTTCAGACCGATTACCTGGCCCTTGCGCACAGCCTGGTCGGCGATTGCCTGCACTTCTTGCGGAGAGAAACGCTTGAGTGAGGACAGGAATCCCCACTGATCGGGATATGGAATGAAGGCTTCAGCAACAAAGACTGAATTTTCCAGCTTACGGGGCTCCAATTGCAGCGGCAGGGCGATCAGGTTGCCGAAACCGCCACGGGGCATGGTGTCCTGACTGGGAAAGAGCCGGTCATAGGATTCCATACTGAGCTGATGACGCCGGGACATGGTCTCGGTGATCAGGAAGCAACCCATGACCCGGGCGACCGTCGCCATGACCGGCTCGGTGAAGAAAAACCAGGCGTGAGCGCCGTTGCCGGAACGTGAGCGTTCCACTGCAACAGGAATATCAAGAGAGGAACAGGTTTCCCGAAAGGCGGCTACATCCTCCTGCCAGGTAGTCTTGTCAAAGTCGACAGCCAGGAACCGGCAGGTATCGTCCGGCAGCAACGGATAAACGCCGATGGTCTGTTTGCCTTGGAGATGCTCACGAATCACCTCATCACTTACCGGCAGATATGCCTGGTGGTTGCAGTCACCACATTTGACGCGCGGGAATTTGCGTTTTCCGCAGAGCGAATAGTTGCCGTCATTGGCGCAGGCCGGCATGTAACCTTTACGGTCACCGTTCTTGCTGACCCAGAGTTTTGGATAGACATCTTCCCGGCCCTTGAAGAGGGAACGGAACAGGTTAATCTTTGCTGCGGAAGATAAGGTGGACGTTTCCTGGGCAGGGGAAGCGGCTATATCAATGGCTGACAGCTGCTGCCGTAGTTCATTAAGGTCATCAAGGAGCGTCTGCCGTTCAACATCGAGCCGGGCAAGTCGAGCTTCCGCCAAGGCAACTGTCTCGATAAGTCGGTCTCTGTTATTCTTCATAGTCATATCCGTGAGGGATCAGGGAGAAAATGAATATTCAGCAACTGGTTGCTGACATAACATAGAATGAACCCAGTTACAATTTCCGCTTGAGAAATGGTTATTCCTGGCACCAGACAGCTTCATACTATTCTTTCTAAACGGTTGGTCTCGTAGCCAACCATGCTTCGATGTCGCTGCGCCGCCAGCCGACACTATGATTTGTAAGGCGAATGCGTGCCGGGAAATACCCCTCTCGCTCTTGTCGCCAAAGTGTGGTCATTGATAGTCCTGTAATCTGACAAAGCTCTTTTCTGCGGATTACCTCGCCCGCGATCTTGATTAAACGTACAACTTCCGGTTCCTTGATCGGAACTTGCCTCGGTGTGGGTAGTATGGGGCGTACTGTCGTCTCCTGCATTTTTGTGATCAAAGGAGTCAGCTTTCGCGCCACTGCCTCGGCAATTGCCTGAAGATCATCGGCTTCAAAAATAATGCGCATGCGGTGTTACCTCCAATAGCGAAACCCGCCAGAGAATAACCCCGGCGGGTTGCAAGATTTTGTCACGTCTGGATGGCTTAGAGATATTTGAATCTGTGTGAGCTACTTGGATGTAGGGGTATCGACCAGCACTTCAAGGTGCTTTGCCCATTTAATCAGCCATTTCTTTTTCTCTTTATCGTACTTGTTGCGATTGTAGACGCCGATTACGCCTTTTTTGACATGATTCAGGATGGCATCGATAATTTCATCCGGACAACCGAGTTCCGACAGCTTGGTGGCAGCCGTACGGCGAAGATCATGGGGTGTCCACCGGGGCAGCCCAAGGTATTGCTGTCGGGTGATCTTTCCTTCCTTGTCTTTGGGCTGTTTGCTGAGAACATGGGAGAGGGCAGGGCGCCCGATAGGTGACTCCAGATCAGGGGAAGGGAAATACCAGGGGCAGATCAGCTTCGGCAGAAGTCGTTGAGCCAGAGGCGTAAGATAGACCCTGTGTTCCTCTTTGTTCTTTGCCCGTTCTTTGGGGATGGTCCACCATTCTTTGTTAACTTCCGATTTGGCCATTCCTGCTACTTCGCCGGGCCGTTGAGCGGTAACAAGGATCAATAGTAGTCCGTTGCGAGCAATCAGGCTTCCGATACTTTCTTTGTCAGAAAGAGTGTTCCAGATGATTTTTATTTCATTATCCGACAAAACCCGCTCTCTTGAATTAGGGGTTACATCGGGGATGGCAGCTGATACTCCGGCAAAAGGATTGAAGTCCACAAGTTCTCGATGCAGGGCATAGGTGAACATGGCTCTTGCGTGTTTGAGGACGCCAAGGGCCTGAGCCTTGGCCCGGGAGGCGACATCCTCTACAAGCAAGATTGCATCGCGTCGGCGGATACTCCCGACCTGGCGATCTTCCCAGTTTTTCAGTACATCGTTCTTCAATGTCAGGCTGGCGGTTTTGAGATATGTCTTGGCAGCAGACTTTTCCAGATGCTCCAGGTAGTCTTTAACCAGATCTTTCACGGTATGCTGTTCGGGTTCGACAACAACGGGTGGAGGAGATTGCGGATCTACACCTTTACTGACCTGGTTTGCGGCGGCACGAAATTTTTCCCGAGCTTCTGACAATGTCGTTGCTGGATAGTGCCCAAGGTTAAATCGTCGGCGCTTACTTGCAAGTGTGTAGATATACTGGAAAGTCTTGCATCCTGTCGGGAGAACGCGTATTGTGAAGCCGTGACTTTCGCGGATGCAGTATTCTTTCTCCCTTGGTTTGAGGGATTGGATGTACCGGTCAGTAAACTTCATGGAACCTCTGTGGAACCTCCGGTATGCTGATAATGATAGAAACATGCTGTTACAAACGTAAACAAGAATAGCATACATAATAGCGTAAGTAAATGATATTGCAAATGAATATGTTGACTATTGATATGAATAGGAATCTATGTTAAAGTGAATCTCCCTCACTCCTAAGGAAGGGGCCGGACGTTCGAATCGTCTCGGGGACGCCAATTAAAAACAGGCACTTACACTTTTGTGTGGGTGCTTTTTTTTAGTGTATGAATAGCTAGAAGGTTCAAACTGAAAGGGGCAGGTCTTTGAAGTACAGAAGAGAAATAGACGGATTGCGTGCTGTAGCAGTTTTGCCAGTAATATTGTTTCACGCTGGATTCGATGCTTTTAGTGGTGGATTTGTTGGAGTTGATATATTTTTCGTTATCAGTGGTTATCTCATAACGACTATTATTCTAGCTGACAAAGAAAAAGGTACATTCTCACTTGTAAAATTTTATGAACGCCGAGCACGGCGTATATTGCCCGTCTTATTCTTTACAATGCTCTGCTGTTTACCCTTCGCTTGGTTGTGGCTTACACCTGATCATTTCAAAATTTTTTCAGAAAGTCTCGTTGCAGTTTCCTCTTTCGCCTCCAATATTCTTTTTTGGTTAGTTGACGGCTACTTTTCTCCCGCTGCTGAGCTAATACCACTGCTGCACACGTGGAGTTTAGCAGTTGAAGAACAGTATTACCTACTTTTCCCATTGTTTCTCATGCTGATGTGGAAGCTTGGCAAACGATGGATATTTGGGTCGTTAATAGTGATTGCTATTTCGAGCTTATGGCTAGCTCAGTGGGGAGCTTACAACGAACCATCTGCTACCTTCTACTTACTGCCAACCCG
>JAYSLX010000173.1:0-11451 GCA_043725245.1 Geobacteraceae bacterium
GCTCCTCGTGGTGACCGGCGACCACCCTCTGGAAGACGACCTTCTTGCGCTTGCAGAAGAAAAAGGTGTCAGCGTTCTGCTTTCCCCCCACGACACAGCCACTGCCGCCTGGCTGGCGCGCCTCTCCACGCCGGTTTCCCTTCTTGCAGAGCGTACATTCGCCTCCATCGGGGTAGGGGAATCGTTTACCCATCTGCGACAGAAACTGATCGCCTCCAGAGAACCGGCAATCCTTGCCCTTGAGGATGATGGCACGCTGGCCGGGGTTGCGACAAAGTCTTCCCTGCTTGCACCTCTCCCCTACAACCTGATCCTTGTTGATCACAACGAAATGGGGCAGGCCGTTCCCGGCGCCGAAGAGGTGGAGATCCTGGAGGTAATCGACCACCACAAGCTTGGCAATACGCACACCATCACCCCCATCACCTTCATAACCTCTCCTGTCGGCAGCACCTGCACCCTGGTAGCCGGTCGCTATCGTGAGTGCGGTATCGAACCCGAGAGCTCTATAGCATCTCTGCTTTTGGCAGGGATTCTATCCGACACGGTCATCCTTAAGTCTCCCACCACAACTGATACTGACCGGGTTGCAGTTTCATGGCTGGAGGAGCTGTCGGGGCTGAATGCCGCACGTTTCGGCAGTGATATCTTTGCTGCGGGCAGTTCCCTGAAGAGCTACGGTTCTCCGGCAAAGGTTGTCGAGTCTGATTTCAAGCTTTTTCATTTTGAGAAAAAGGTTATCGGTGTGGGACAGGCCGAGGTAGTCGGTTTTGAAGAGTTCTTTGATCTGAAAGAGGGTCTGCTTGCCGCATTGGCAGGAGTAAAGCAACGGGACAATCTGTTCATCTCCGGGTTGATGGTAACCGATATTACCACGGAGACAACACTCTTCCTGGTTGAGGGGCATACCCGAATCGCTCATGTCATGGAATATCCCCAGCTTGAACCGCATCTCTACGAACTCAAGAACGTCATGTCACGAAAGAAGCAGATGATTCCTCATTTGATGAAGATCCTCGGGAAGGTATGACATGCCGATCTGCGCCCAATTAAACGCACCATACATAACATTACGAAAGATCTCGCTCGGATTTACAAGCTCTAAATCTTTCTGATCGCCTCTTTTAACTCCGACAGCTTGTACGGCTTCTGAATGAACCCTGCCAGCCCCTTTCCAGCGAACTTATGGGTCACCTCATGCTCGCTGAAACCACTGGATATGATCACCCGCGCGGCCGTGTCGAGCTTCCGCAACTCCCGTAAGCACTGCTCACCATCCATGTGCGGCATGGTCAGGTCGAGAATCACGAAACTGATCTCAGGTCTGCTTTTGAATATCTCAACCGCTTCACGGCCGTCACTGGCCGTCACCACCTGGAAGCCCAGTTCCCGCAGCATCTCGCTGCCGATGGCCCGCACTGTTTCCTCATCGTCCACCAATAGGACCGTGCCACTCATTTGCCGGCTGTCGCCGCCGGTCTCTTCGTTGAACAGTTCGGCCGGGCGCTCCCCTGCCGGCAGCAGTATTTGGAAGGTGCTCCCCTTGCCCGGTTCACTGTAGACCTTGATCGCACCCTTGTGGCCTCTGATAATACCAAGCACTGCCGCCATCCCCAGCCCGCGACCAGTGAATTTGGTGGTGAAGAACGGGTCGAATATCTTTGCCAGGGTCTCCTTGTCCATGCCGCAGCCCGTATCGGCGACATCAAGGGAGACGTAGAGCCCTTCCGGGACAGGATCAGTCAGCCAGGCGTCCTTCAGATAGGCCTCATCGCACTCCAGACAGCCGGTAGTGATGGCGATGACACCGCTCCTGTCACCTATCGCCTCGGAGGCGTTGATAACCAGGTTTAAGACAATCTGGCGGATCTGGGTGGCATCGACATTGACAGCTGGGAGCAGCCGGGGGAGGTTGTAGCGCAGGATCGCCTTCTTGGAGATAGAGACCTCCAGCATATGCCCCATCTCCTCTACCAGGCGGTTCAGGTCTATGGCCTCGACCACAAATTTTCCCTTGCCGGAGTAAGCGAGCATCTGCCCGGCCAGTTCGGCGGCGCGGGCAGCGGCCTTCTCAATCCGCTGCAGGTTCTCAAGCACCGGTGATTCTGGGTTGAGCCTCATGAGGGCCAGTTCTGCATTGCCGATGATGGCCGTCAGGATGTTGTTGAAGTCGTGGGCGATACCACCGGCCAGCACCCCAAGGCTCTCCAGCTTCTGGGCGTGAAGGAACTGATGTTCGAGGTGGAGACGTTCCTCTTCCGCCCGCTTACGGTCGGTGATGTTTCTGGCAACCCCCATCAGCGCTGATAGACCGTCGAAGTTAATAAACCGAACATTGACTTCGACCGGGAACTGCGACCCGTCTTTTCGTAGATTAATTGTTTCAAAGGTCGTCGATGCCCTTTCGGAGAGGTCCTTAAAGTGCGCAGAGATCAATTCAGGGGAGCAAGTGACTGCATCAAGATCAGAAATATTCAGCGTTTGCAGCTCTTCGAGAGTGTAACCGAGCTCCCGGCAAGCCTGGTCATTGGCGATGACGATTCTTCCCGTCATGTCGGCAATATAGATCGGGTCAGCCACATTCTGGAACAGCTCCCTGAAGCTCTGTTCGCTGACAACGGCTGCCTGTTCGGATTTGATCCGCTCACGAATCTCCTGTTGCAGCTCCGCGGTCCTCTCTCTGACCCGCTCCTCCAACTGGCCGGTCAAGGACTTGAGGGCATTTTCGGCTTTCTGCCGTTCTTCCAGCTGTTGCTGCAACGAGGCGGTGCGGTTACGAACCACCTTCCGCAACGAATAGTTCACGTACATGGCTATCGACAGCAGGAACCCCAACGATGAAGCCACTGACCCGACCACGAAGGTCTTGCTAGGACGCCATCGCTGGCCTTCGATGAAGATCCACCGCTGGACGGCCTTATTCCGCTCTGTTTCGGTAATGGCCGCCAGCCCCTTGTTCAGTATCACTTGCAGCTCCGGCCAGTCCTTGCGGATGCCGATCCCCCATTGATAGTCGAATTCGGTCTTGCCGACCACCTGCAGGTTAGTGATGCCGGCCTCCTGGGAATAATAGGTGGCATTGGCCATGTTCTCTACATAGGCATCCACCATCCCCAGCGACGCCTTGGCCAGGCCGGTGGAGACATCGGGAACAATAACGAGGCTGATATCAGGGTATTTTTCCTTCAGGACATCATGGGCCGTATAGTTCGAAACGACCGCCACCTTTTTTCCCTTGAGGTCTTTTATTGTCAGATTGGTCGACGATCCGCTGCGGGCAAAAATCCCCCCTGGCACGGCCACCAGGGTGTCGGTAAAGAGGGCAAACTTCTCCCGGCTGGGGGTCCTGACCATAGCACCCAGCAGGTCCACTTCATGGCGTTTGAACTTGACCATCGCCTCATCCCAGTTCTTAAGCCGGGCAATGGTGATGGTGATGCCAAGTTTTTTCTCCAGGATCCTGATGATATCGGCAGCCGCCCCCTTGTAGTTGCCGTTCTTGTCAAAGTACTCGATCGGCTTGAAGTCGGGATCAGGGGCAAGGGTGATGACCGGGTGGACCTTCAGCCATTGCCGTTCGGCATCGGTGAGCGCCACTGTTGCGGATGGATTTTCTGCAGCAGAGACCGAAAAGGCAAGGAGTGCCGCCAGAGATATGGCCAGCAGGCAAAATATTTGGCACAGGACTCTGAATGATCGCATTTAGTCCTCTTCGGTCATTCTGATAATTTCTCTGAGAGCAGAGAGGTTGTAAGATTTCTGGACGAACCCTGCAAGCCCTTGCCGGCAAACGATGGGTCAGTGCATCAGACCTGTTTCCCACACCGGCCACCGAGAAGTTAATGTTTTGTAATTTTAGCTCATCACGGCGTTTTGTAAATTGATTGCCGGATTTTTTAAAGAGCAAATATCCCGGGGGATCATACCATGATACCCTTACCCCAACGGTTGCATATCCTCAATCAAGTTTACCTGTAAATGAATCTGCAATAAATATATTCTACAGAGATATAATGTAACATCAATCAATATCAAAAAAGGAGAGTTACCATGAAACGCCTCATCGCAGCCATCAGCACCATCATCGCCCTTGCCATTCCGATCTTCGCCTCGGCCTCGACCTGGAACATAGATCCCGATCATTCGAATGTGGGTTTCAAGGTGCGCCACCTGATGATATCGAACGTCAAGGGAAACTTTGAAAAGCACTCCGGGATTGTTGAGATCAACGACAAGGATATCAGCAAGTCCAGGGTGGAAGTCACCATCGACACCAACTCAATCAATACCAACGTCCAGAAACGGGATGAACATCTTCGGAGTGCGGATTTCTTCGAAGTCGCCAAATATCCGACCATGACGTTCGTATCTAAAAAAGTGGCAAGGGTCGGCAAGGACAGGCTCAAGGTCACGGGTGACCTGACTCTGCATGGCGTAACCCGCGAGGTGGCGCTTGATGTGGAAGGACCGTCGAAAGAGAGCAAGGACCCATGGGGCAACATTCGGCGGGGGGCCACGGCCAACACCAAGATTAATCGCAAGGATTTCGGCCTGCTCTGGAACAAGGCACTCGAAACCGGAGGTGTTGTGGTTGGTGAAGAGGTGGCCATCACACTGGAAATAGAGATGATCAAGGCTCAACAGAAATAATCCTGAAAACGGCAGTTGCAAGGGGGCCGAAAAGAGCGACTTTCTCCGAAGCGTTGTGGATCTGGGCGCAATGTAGCGTTAAGCAGCCGGATTGTCTGAGCCCGCAGGGTGAGTTTCCGGCTGTAGCTTAGTGTGAATGGATCGCCGCTGACATTGAATCGCTGCCGGGTGGTGAAGTTGGCCTGATAGGTCTCCCCGGCTGCAATGGACTCACGGATAGAGTTCACCGCAGCGGTGTAGACTGTGTGGTCGATGGCAAGCTCAGGCGTTGATACCCGGCAGTCGTCAATGCTGCTCTCATCCGCACCGGCTCTGCAGGCAACCCGTTCCCTGAAGATGCCGAACCAGACTCAGTGGCAGGTCGGTCGGTTCCATGACGGAGAGCTCCGGATTGATTGCCGCGGCCGCCTCGTAGCTGACAAAACCTGCCGCATGCTTCAATTACTGATTCAGGATTCTCGGCACCACCACGGTTAATCTAGCCAGGCTGCAAAGCGTTCTCTCGTCCTTTTGGATAGAATCCGCCCGAAGACTTCCTGATCGTAGAGATACAGACAGTGCCTGATCGAGGTGTAAGGACTGAAGGTTTTGTCAGGGTTTTCTGCCAAGACATGGTCGCGATAATCTCTGATGATTTTCAAATTCTCGATCAAGCATTTATGCAGATCCGACTTTTGAAAACCACTGTCAAGCTCAAGAATGTCCTGAACAAAGTCGTCGACCTTGTTGTCTTCGAATATGAAATCCCTGAAGAAATGGCCCGCGACACGCATGAAGTCAAAGGCGTTTATGGTTTTTGTGCTGGTCACCGTTGCAGTTTCCCCCCCCGTCTTACGGGGGTCATCGAGGGGATCGCTGATCGGCTCCACCGTCGCCTGCTGCATCAGTTCCGTGGTGGCGTTGCGGATTTCCTTGAATTCCCGGTCGGCCAGCTCAAACAGGGCAGAGAGAACATTGATCCTGCGTTTGAGATCAATGGGGATCGATTTTTTGTATTTGATCTTGTGGTCCAGCACACTCCAGGCATCCTGGATCAAAGATCTGATCTGCACTTCGAAGGAAAGGTCCACATACGGCAGGTACTTCGGCAGTGCAGCCATCTCATCGCTCAGATCCAGATCCATGTGCAGCCCCTTGTAGCCGAAGGAATCCTCAGTGCTCTCCACGGCCGATATCTTGTCCGTGACGTCGAGAATCTTGAAGTGTCGCTGCAACAATTCCGACAACACGGAGATCTGGTCTTCATAGAGGCAAACGATCCGGATGCCGATCAGGTCTGAAATGAAATCCTTGATCTCGTAGGGTTGTTCATCGGCTTCGAGTGTGCTCTGGTATTTACGGTGAAATTTCTTGATGCACTCCTCTTTGTCCTTGACCCGACCTTCGATTTTCGTCACCTCGACTACATCAAACCGCTTGATCAGTGAATTGATGATACGGATATAGGCGTTCTTGGCCTCAGAGAATTGATCCCTGTTGCTTTCGTAGTATTTTCTGAAGACGCTTTTTTCCTGTTCAAAATCCAGAGAGGCCATGGTTGGTTACTCTTCCCCCTTTTCATTCCAGATCGGGTTTTGTTTATCGTCGGGATGGAGCTTAACAAGCTCCTCCGAATCTACATGCCAAAAGGATTTGTCGATGGCCCCTTCTGCGTATTCCTGTTTTTGGTCATGTGCAAACGGACACCACCAATTCTCGACTATTTTCACAAGATACACAGCGTACCTGAAGAGTGCAACACTCAAGGGACAATAGAGCTTGCAGTTGAAGATCCAGAAAAACCTGTAGCGCGCCACATGAAGCCGGGAAATGTTGATGACTGGCTGCTCTTTATTTCCATACCGATGAGAAATCCAGTCGGGAACAAAATCCCAATACGATTTAATGTCCATGCTGCCGACATATTTAAGATGCGTTTTAATCAGAATAACCCCCATAACCACGAATGGCATGGTCGTAATAATAGGTATATAGATGAGCGGGACACCGAGGATCACTTTCCAAAAGGGTTGCTTTTCATAGTTGCAGCCAATTCTTACTCTATCCATTATATTTCCTTTTCCTTCTATTGAATTGGCTTGGCCGCCTATTGCATTGAGTAAACGGAGCCTCAACTGACTCCGGAATCGCTCACCGGGAAAGTCCGAACAGGTTCCTGAAGAAACTCCTCACCTTACCCGTAAAGCTTTTCTCCACCTTCTTTTGCATTCCGCCGACATTGGGGGTCTCCGCCAGGGCTTGGCGGTACTCCGCTTCGGTCAGCACCCCATGCTCCCGCAGCAGACGGAGCACCATGTCGGAGCGTTTCAGCACCCGATCCAGGTGCCGGTACGGGTTGTAGACCTTCTGCGGGCCGGGGAGCATGGCGGCGAGGAAGGCGCATTCCCGCGGGGTGAGTGAGCTGGCCGGCTTGTCGAAATAGTAGCGGGCGCCATGGCCGATCCCGTACACCAATGGTCCCAGCTCAACGATGTTAAGGTAGAGTTCGAGAATACGCCCCTTGGTCAGTTCCTGCTCCATCCGCTTGGCAAGGTAGATTTCTTCAACTTTGCGGGTGACGCTCTTTTCCCGGGAAAGGAAGAAGTTCTTCGCGGTCTGCTGGGTGATAGTCGAGGCACCGCGGGCAAAGCGCTTCTTCTCCAAATCATACTTGATGGCATTCTTGATCGCTTTTACATCGATCCCCTCGTGCCGGTAGAAGTTGACGTCTTCCGCCACAATGACCGCCCACTCCATCTCCGAGGGGATGCGTTCAGACGGGGTCCACCAAGGGTTTCGCGCCCCCACGACAAAGGGGTGGAGCTTCCCCTGCCAGTCCTTCACCTGAATGGTCAGGCTCAACTTGCGGTCGGCAAGCGATACCACCGAGGGGAGGCGGTAGAGCGCGATGCCGATGTAGAGAGCATAGAGAATGATGAGGCCAAGGACGATTGCCACCAGCCATTTTACTACCTTCAAAGATACCTCGCAGGGGAAGGTTTGATCCTCTGCACGATAGCAGAAAATGTCAGATGATGGTAAAGTTACGCATACAAGCACTCCAGTGACCGCCGAACCTGTTAATGTGACTATTGACGGCAGCAAATTTAGAGTGGTAGGATGGCTCCCGTTGAATTCAAATTCCAAGACAGTAAGGAGCAGAGATGAAGCGAATTATCATTGCAGCTATTGCCACGACTCTTGCAGTCCCGGCCTTTGCCGTAGCCAACGATGCCATAGACAAGGCCGCCAAAGAAAAAGGGGCAGTGAAAACCGCATCCGGAATGGTCTACCGATCCATTAAGGGCGGCAGCGGCAAATCGCCGACTGCTGCCAGCACCGTCGAAGTCAACTATCGTGGTACCCTGACGAACGGCAAGGAGTTCGACAGCTCTTACAGGCGTAAACAGTCGATCAAGTTTCCGCTCTCCGGAGTTATCCCCTGCTGGACCGAAGGGGTTCAGAAGATGAAGGTAGGCGGCAAAGCCCAGTTGGTCTGCCCGCCTGAAATGGCCTACGGCGCCCGTGGCGCAGGCCAGGATGTCCCGCCCAATGCAACCCTCATCTTCGAGGTTGAACTGCTTGATATAAAATAGTAGCCAACCGCCAAGTACTATCTGAACGCCTCAAACACCATAACGCCGTGAAATCTTGCATCACAAGGTTTCACGGCGTTTGTGGTGCAATTTACAGCCTGGTGCTAAACGGAAATTACTGTCGGTGTTTGAAGAATGAATAAGAGTTTATAAAGCGGTTAGTGCAAGATCACCGAGATCCCCGGCATCGGCTGGTTCAGCGTCACAACCGATCCGATAGGGGAAACTCTGGCGCTGTGGCAAATGAAACCGGACTATCAGAATCCTGCGGCGTGAGCAGCGGGTGAAGCAAAAAAGGCGGCCAAAGTGGCCGCCTTTTTGAATAACATTGTGTCCCTGCATTTAGTCTGTGAATTAAAGATGGGGTCCACTGAACTCAGCGATGGGAAATCTCAGCTTCCCCCTTGACAAAACTTGTCATGGATGTCCTCCGAACTATGTCGATGACACCCCCCAATAACCAACGGTCAGCATACTCATTTTCGACTGGACGACAGCACGCCGAATAAAGTACATTGGCAAAATCTCATTGTCGAGGTGTCCCCCTCGCTGCAAATCTGATCAGTAATAAAGCAAGAGACTAAGATTAGAGACCTGAATCTTGATTAATCATTCAGTAGGGAATCAATTGATTAAAAAAGACTCATATCTGGCAGAACACAGTCAATTCCCATCCGTTTTGGAAGGGACATAACCCATGCAACTCTGAACAATGTTTTCGCCTATGCAGAGACAGAATGGGCTAATACAGCAGGCCTAGCCTCTGGGGATAAAAACCTGACATTTGGCAAGTTGTGTTCTATTGCAAGTGCTATTTCGCGACTTCTAGTAAAATATGGGGCAAAAGCGGGAGACCGTATTGCCGTCCTTTCCAAAGACCCTTTGGAGTGCCTAACAACATTCTGGGGAGTGACGCTAATCGGGGCGATATTCGTTCCATTGAACCCGGCATCCGGGCATGTTACTCTCAGTTACATCCTTGGACAATGTTCGCCCACGCTCCTCTTCTATAACAACTCAGAAAAAATCCTCATCGATTCACTTTGCATTTCTGTCGATCTGACCAAATCTATTGTTGCCGAAGAATTGTTCAGGGAATACTCATTCGATGAAAATTATCAACAGCGGACTGTCCCCCTTCCTTCTCCCGACACCCCGGCAGTCATACTCTATACCTCCGGTTCAACCGGGCATCCTAAGGGAGTAATCCTCTCGCACAGCGCATTGTGCAAGTCAGGTGAGGTCATGACCACCCACTACCAATGGAGTAGTGATGACCGCTTCTTAAATCTGGCTGAATTTTACACAATGAGTGGACTCAGAAATAGTGCCATAGCTCCATTTATAGCTGGGACCCTGGTTTTGCAGACAAAAACCGATGAGCGTGAGTCTTTTTTTAAAATTATTGAATCGATAAAAAACAACAGAGCTACGCTTCTGGGCGGCGCTCCGATTTTTGTCAAGCAGTTAAGCCTTTTCAAGGATCGGATAGATCCCGACCACATCAAATCGCTCAGAGCCATTCTCTGCACTGGTTCAATCCTGGATCCAATTCTGGTTAAGGAAATTTACGATCACTTCAATCTTCCTGTGATTAACTACTATGGTCTGACTGAAACGGCTGGATTCTGCGCTGGTTATTCCCTGGACAACTTTACGGATAACAAAGGGGGAATTGGCTTCCCAGTGGGATCAGCCATGACGGTGCAAAACGAGTTTGGCCAGACCCTGACATGCGAAACTGCAGGAGAGTTGGTAGTCAATTCACCGAATCTGATGCTCGGATACTACAAAGAAAAGGAATTATCAGACGCCACCTTAAGGAACGGTCAATTTTATACTGGCGATATTGCAAAAATCACAAAAGCCGGAGAAATCATCCTCGTTGGAAGAAAGAAAAATTTCATCAAGAATGCTCATACTGAACTCGTGTATTTCGAAGAGGTTGAAATGGCATTAGAACAGCACCCCCAAGTAGATGAAGCGGCAGTTTGCGGGGTCGTGAATCGATTCGGGAGTGAACAACTTGTCGCATTTATCGTCCCTCACGGCAACATCCCATGCAAGGATGATCTTGTCTCTGGGTTGAAAACATTTTTACATGAACGGATCGGTCGACATAAGGTGCCACAAACTATTTATCTTGTTGCAAGCCTTCCACGAAACAGTACAGGAAAACTATCACGCCAAGGAATTGAAAGGATGCTTCATGACCGCTGATCTCCCCGGAAATTTTGTAACCGCATTTATTCACGCGGAAGAGAAGACGATATCCCAGAAACCGTTTGTCACAACCTCGATGAACAGGATATCTTATGGTGAAGTCACCGCCATCATCCATAAACTGACCTCGCTTTACAATAGTTGGGGATTATCTCCTGGTGATCGGGTTGCCTTTTCCACAAAAGATGATATCCATGCTTCCATTCTGTTTCTTTCCTTGCTTTGCAACGGCATCACTGCAGTATTCTTCGATCCCGAAACCAAGCCCCTTAGGGCCAATCACCTGCTTGAGATTTCCCGACCCAAAGCAATCATATTGGATACTGATCTTAATGAGAGCTGGGATGTCTCAGGAGTGGAAACTGTTCTTGGGATAGACATCCAAAGGCGCGCCGGCGTACTGCGCAGGCTCTTTACTAAAGATCCTGTCGATTCAGGCACGGCAACCTACCCTCTTATCCTTGGCAATTTTGAGGCTGGAGAGCTACCTTCTCAAATCGACCCGGAGAGTGATGCCTACATCCTTTTCACCTCCGGCACAACAAATGCCCCAAAAGGAGTACGCATTAGCCACAGGGCACTTTGTGCCCATCTTGGCACCCTCAGCAAGGTCTATGGTTACACCCCCGAGTCCCGAATTCTGAACATTCTCCTCCTCTCGCACGCCGATGGCATCATACAGGGGCCCGTTGTCACTTTTTTAAATTCCGCACAACTTTTTAATCCTTTTCGTTTTGCCATTTCCAAAATAACGGATTTACTCGATGCTATCTACCATCACCGCATCTCTCATTTCATCTGCGTGCCAACCATGCTGGCCCTGATTTTACGGTTTGCCTCAGAGGAAAAGGACGCATTTAACACAAATGATTTCAAACTGATAGGTTCATGCGGAGCACAACTGGAACCAGATCTGTGGCAGGGGTTTGAAACAAACTTCGGGGTCAGGATAGTCAACGTCTACGGGCTGACCGAAACCGTTGTCGGAGGGATATTCGCCGGA
>JAYSLX010000174.1:0-3110 GCA_043725245.1 Geobacteraceae bacterium
CCCCGCCCGGAAGGGACTGTCAATCCGAATATGAAGACCGGTGAGGTGGAGGTGCAGGTCTCCGAGAGCCGCATCCTCAACCGCTCCAAGGCGCTGCCGTTCACCCTTGATGAATATGTTGATGTAGCTGAGAATCTCCGTCTCAAATACCGTTATCTTGATCTCCGCCGGACTCAGCTGCAGCAGAACCTCATCCTGCGGTCCAGGGTCGCACAGGTTACCCGTAAGTATCTTACTGACAATGGATTTCTGGAGTTGGAAACCCCCTTCCTCACCAAGTCGACTCCTGAAGGTGCCCGTGACTTCCTTGTGCCGTCGCGTATCAACCAGGGAGCATTTTACGCACTTCCCCAATCGCCGCAGATATTCAAACAGATCCTTATGGTCTCCGGCTATGACCGTTATTTTCAGGTGGTCCGTTGTTTCCGCGACGAAGACCTGCGCGCCGATCGCCAGCCGGAGTTTACCCAGATAGACTGCGAGATGTCGTTCATCGACCGTGATGACATCATTCAGGTGATGGAGGGATTGATTGCCGGGGTTTTCAAGGATGCAAAGGATGTAGAGGTTCAGCTCCCCATTGAACGGATGACATATGCTGAGGCGATCCGTCGCTTTGGGGTAGACAACCCGGATCTCCGTTTCGGGCTGGAACTCTGCGATCTCACCGATATTGTAAAGGGCGCCGGTTTCAAGGTCTTTGCAGATGTTGCTGCCTCAGGAGGAATCGTCAAGGGGGTTAATGCCAAAGGGTGTGCCGGCTTCTCCCGGAAGGAGATCGATGATCTTACCGAGTTTGCCAAGATCTATGGCGCCAAGGGCCTGGCCTACGTGAAGATCGAAAATGGTGAATGGCATTCACCAATTGCAAAGTTCTTCACCCCTGAGGAGATCGCTTCTCTGAATAAGGCATTCAATGCCGAGGAAGGGGACCTGCTTCTCTTTGTCGCCGACAAGCCAAAGGTCGTCAACGATTCACTCGGCAAACTGCGTATCCAGCTGGCCAATCTCCTTGGGCTCCTTGACAAGAACGTCTACCGCTTTGTCTGGATCACCGATTTCCCTCTTCTGGAGTGGGACGAAGATGGAAAACGTTGGGCTGCTGTTCATCATCCGTTCACTGCCCCAATGGATGAAGACCTGGAGTACGTTGAATCTGATCCGGGGCGTTGTCGTGCAAAGGCCTACGATCTGGTACTGAACGGTAACGAGATTGGAGGTGGTTCCATAAGGATTCACCAAGAAAAGATTCAGTCGCTGATGTTTAAAATGCTAGGTCACTCGGAAGAGGATAAGCGGGCCAAGTTCGGCTTCTTGCTTGATGCCCTTGAGTATGGAACTCCCCCACATGGTGGAATCGCTTTTGGGATGGACCGACTTGTAATGCTGCTCACCGGAAGCGATTCAATCCGTGACGTTATTGCCTTCCCAAAAACGCAGAAGGGGACATGTCTTATGTCCGAAGCCCCGTCGCTGGTTGATGCCAAGCAGCTCAGGGAGCTCGGGATCAGGCTTGCGGTGAAGCAGCAGCCGTAAGTGTACTCCTTGATGACCGTGAGGGGACTCCTCATAGCAGCAGGGCTGTTGATTTTATCTGTATCGGGATGCTCCACTGCTGCACCGCTGTGGCAAATGAAATCCGACAACCTCCTGAACTCGCTAAGGTCCGATGGTGCGCCGTTTATACTCCCGGCTGAGTTTGCAAGCTTGGAAGAGACCTATTCAAAGGGAGAGTTGCTTCTTCTGGATGATGAGGTGGCAGAGGCTGACCAGCTATTTCAGCTTGCGTTTCTGAAGGGAGAGGTACTGAAGGAAAACCTTGCTGAAGAGAAGAGCCGCCAAACCGAGACCAAGCGCCTGCTACGAGAGAATGAAGAGCGAAACGAGCAGGCACGTCTTAAGGCAATAGCCCAGACGGAAGAACGGCGACGCAGTGCAGCCGAAGAGGTGCTGGCAAGGATTGCCGAGCAGGCGCGTATACGTCAGGAGTCAGATGCCGAGGCCATTCTCCAGGCTGAGCGCCATAAGATTATAAAAGAGCGCCCAATCGTAACCAGTCACACAGTAAAACGCGGTGAAACCTTACCTCAGATCGCTGCACTTGCAGAAATTTACAATGACCAGTTTCTCTGGCCGATACTATATCGCGCCAACCGCGATCAGATCCGGGACCCCCGGCACTTGTGGCCGGGGCAGGTTCTCCGGATTCCCCGTAATCTTACACGTGACGATCTTCAGGAAGCCCGCCGCTACGCCCAGGAAAAACATCTATAACTTCCCGATAGTATGGTTTTCTAAACCTCTTTACTCCTTCCTCCTCCTTTGAGATGATTATTAAACGATTTGCATTTTTTCTTGACAGTGCCAAGTGCTTTGTATACTGTATACAAACTTTTTGGTAGAGTTGAAGAGTTCAAGCGGGGTGTCCGCTGCAACCGTAGATGCCCTTTCATTAAGCCTCTGGCGATCCTGGAATAATAACAAAGGAGAAAACACGACAATGACAACACAAAAAATTATCTGGTCAAAAATCGATGAAGCACCCGCACTGGCAACATACTCTTTGCTCCCTATCGTTAATGCTTTCACAAAGGCAGCCGGCGTAGTTGTGGAAACAAGGGATATCTCTGTTGCCGGAAGAATAATTGCAAATTTTCCTGAAAATCTGACAGCGAGTCAGAAAATGCCTGATTATTTGGCTGAATTGGGTGAGCTTACACAGAAACTCGAAGCCAACATTATCAAGCTGCCTAACGTCAGTGCTTCAATTCCGCAGCTGAAAGCTGCCATCAAGGAGTTGCAGGAGCAGGGTTACAACATTCCTGATTATCCTGAGGAGCCGAAAACCGACGCTGAAAAAGCACTTAACGCAAGGTATGCCAAGTGTCTGGGAAGTGCTGTTAACCCAGTGCTGCGCGAAGGAAACTCCGATAGAAGGTCGGCTGCGGCAGTAAAGCAGTATGCACGGAAACATCCGGTTAAAATGGGCGCATGGACCGCAGATTCCAAGACCCATGTATCGCATATGACAGCTGGTGATTTTTACCACAGTGAGAAGTCTGTCACGATGGGAAAGGCTGGAAACGTAAAGATCGAGTTTGTCGATAAGG
>JAYSLX010000175.1:0-16266 GCA_043725245.1 Geobacteraceae bacterium
GGGAGAGTAGGTCGCCGCCGGGAATATTTTGAAACGCCCTCTTGAATTTATCCAGAGGGCGTTTTTTTGTCTGACTAGATGTCTAAGTTCATGGAATAGTGCAGTTTCATTGGCTCGATTTCTAGAGCAACCAGATTACCGAGTCCGTTACGGTCATTAAAAACGCAACCACCGTCTAGGTAGATTCGGTTTGATGTCAGACTGGTTGTGATCTCAGGCAGTGTATGTACTGTGTGTCCACATATTAACCTCCGTCCACCCAGCCGATCAGGCATGACCACTAGGTCGCGGCTCCATAGCATGGCTTCGGTATCTGACAGCGGTTCCTTTGCGTTGTAGTTCACTCCGGCATGGCAGATTATGAACTCTTCCAGCATGATGTAGTACGGGAAGCCGCTCATCAGTTGGAGGTAGCGGGCCGGAACTTCACATGCATCTTCCACCCCGAAACTTTTGAGGGTAAACTGTCCACCGTTTTCTACCCAAAGCAGAAAATCGTATCTATTACGGCAGGCATTGAGCAGCATCTCCTCATGGTTTCCTCGAACAGAGTTAACCTCATAGCCTGCAGCCTGTAGACGTATGATCGTTTCCAGAACCTCTTTGCTGCGAGGACCGCGGTCGATAAGGTCTCCGACGAAATACAGCCGATCGGTATGACGCAGCCCGATTACCTTGAATATGAGATGCTGCATCGTGAGTGCACAGCCGTGCGTATCACCTATGATAAATGTTCTTTGCGTCATGGGCTAATTGTATCTTACGGTGGTATGCAAGTAAACCGTGCTGTGATATACAACTCCCGTGACTCTTTTCTTCGCTACATTCTTTGTCCTGTATGGAGGGATGCACCTCTATACCTTTCTGCGCCTTTCTCCTCTTTTTCCTTCCCGTCTCTCAAGATGGTTCTTTGCTATATTTCTTCTCTTTATGGTGCTTGCACCTTTAGCTGTGCGGCTTGCAGAACATCGCAGTCGACCTGATCTAGCTGTCGTCATTGCCTGGATCGGCTACTGCTGGATGGGATATGTCTTTATTTTAACGGTTATACTGGAGGTAATCGAACTCATCCGAATTTCCCGGTGGCTACTAATCCGTTTTTCTGCAAATCGAACCATCAACCTATCATACAAGCTGAATTTATATTCAGCACTGCTTGCAGTTTCTTTGGCGGCAGTATTTACAATCTATGGTGCATATGAAGCCCAGGATATTCGTAGCGAATATCTGAGAATTAAGAGTCCGAAGATTCAAGGGCCCTCAACCGGAATCCGGATCGTACTTCTGTCGGATGTGCATCTCGGCGTTATGATCGGAAAGTGGCGTTTGCAGCGGATGTTGACGGCTGTAAAGGCTGCGAGGCCAGACTTGATTCTTGCCACAGGAGATGTTGTGGATGGACAGATTCACCGTATGAACGGACTTGCAGAATTGTTCTCTCAACTCTCGCCCCGGTACGGGATGTATGCGGTCCTCGGCAATCACGAGTATTATGCCGGGGTGGACAATTCAATCAATTTTTTAAAGCGTGCCGGATTCAGGGTTCTTCGCAGGGAGAGGGTAAATCCTACTCCTTTCATTACCATCGCCGGGGTTGACGATCCTGTCGGTGCCCGTTGGGGAGATACCTCCGGGAGCAGCGAACAGGGCTTTTTGCCGGCTGGAGAGCGACAGTCTTTTACGTTGCTTCTCAAACACCGTCCCGCAATCCATCCGGGTAGCCGAGGTCGCTTTGATCTCCAGCTCTCCGGGCATGTGCACAAAGGGCAGATATTTCCCTTTAATCTCCTCACCTATCTCTCCTTCCCTGTTCGAGCCGGGGCGAACAGATTTTCAGACGGTTCAATGCTCTATGTGAGCAGGGGTACCGGCACATGGGGGCCCCCGATCCGATTTCTTGCCCCTCCTGAAGTGACGGTTATCGATCTTATTCCGGAAGTAGCCCACTGAACGGTAAACCTGTTTCTCTTCACCGGTTGACTAGTCGTTCGCAGTGTGTTAGAAATTTGCCGCTAAAACAATGTTCAAAGGGGACTTTCCTGTGTTGGAAGAGATAAGGGAAGAACTGGATGGTCTCAGGCAGCAGGGACTTTACCGGCGGTTGAGGATGATCGAGGGTGAGCAGGGTCCTCGAATTATGCTGCAGGGGCAAGAACTGCTGCTACTCTGTTCCAATAATTACCTTGGACTTGCAAATCACCCTGCCCTGAGAGAGGCTGCAGTAAAAGCAATCGAGCTTTATGGTACCGGAAGCGGGGCATCAAGGCTGGTTTCCGGTACCATGGAACTTCATGAAGCCCTTGAGCGGCGGATTGCTTCTTTTAAGGGGACTGAGGCCTCGCTGCTATTTAATTCAGGGTATGCTGCAAACACTGGTATTATTGCTGCGTTGGTTGGCAGGGGTGATTACATCTTCTCGGATCGTCTCAACCACGCCAGTATAATTGATGGTGCGCTCCTCTCAAGGGCAAGGCTTATTCGATATCCTCACAACGATATGAGTGCATTACGAAGGCTCCTGGATAATACTGATACCAAGGGACGTCGTCTTATAGTAACTGACGGAGTATTCAGCATGGACGGCGACATGGCTCCTCTCTTCGAACTGGTCAGCCTTAAGAAGGAGTTCGGTGCCGTACTGATGGTAGACGATGCCCATGCCACCGGAGTCCTGGGCCCTAATGGTAGGGGCAGCGCTGAACTATTCGGCGTTGCAGATTCGATTGACATCCATATGGGGACACTCGGTAAGGCTCTGGGGAGCTTCGGAGCCTACGTTGCTGCCAGCCGTGATCTGGTGGCGTACCTTGTAAACCGTGCCCGAAGCTTCATCTTTTCCACCTCGCTGCCACCTGCTGTCCTTGCAGCTTCTTTAGCTGCGATTGATCTGGTTGATTCCCCGGAAGGTGCCGGATTGCGAAACAAGTTGCAAAAAAATGCTTCGAGCTTCAGGAAGGCTCTGCAGGCCAGTGGATTCGACACCATGGGGAGCACCTCACAAATTCTCCCCATCCTTACCCGTGATGCAAAGTTGACCATGGAATTTACATGTCAACTCCTCAACGAGGGGCTTTTCGTCCAAGGGATCAGGCCACCCACGGTGCCGACCGGTACGAGTAGGTTGCGCTGCACCGTTATGGCAACTCACACGGATGAAGAGATCGCAGCTGCAGCGGAAGCGATAGAGCGGGTAGGGGTACGGCTCGGAATCACCTGCAGACCCCCCGCTGCGGGTGGATTGTGACGTTTTTCAGCCTACACGACAAAGAAGATATTTACTATGAAGAGCGGGGAGAAGGCCCCCCGATTGTATTCATCCATGGATGGGCAATGAGCGGGATGGTATGGCAGTTCCAGAAGGAGGCGCTTGCTCCTTACTGGAGGGTTATCGTCCCTGACCTGCGTGGCCACGGTCGTTCATTTCTCCCGGTTTCGGCAAGGCTTTCTCTGTCTGATATGGCCGATGATCTTGTCAACCTGGTTCAGGGTTTGAACCTGGAACGGGCAGTTCTTGTCGGCTGGTCTCTGGGTGGCATGGTAGCGCTTGAGGCTTTTGCAGCCCTGAGGGAGCAACTGGCAGGGCTTGTATTGGTGGGTGCAACACCTTGTTTCATTGCCGGTGAGGGTTACGGGTACGGTTTGCCTCCCAAGGATGTTCGCGGGATAGCGCTTCGACTTAAGCGAGACTATTCTAAGACCATGGGTGATTTTTTCAAGGGGATGTTTGCACCTGAAGAGATGCATTGGGATCAGTACCAGCGGGTGGTGAGAGAGATTGTTATTCCAGGCAGACAGCCTGCACCGGAAGTTGCTCTGCAGGGTCTTGAACTGCTCGCCGGAGCTGACCTGCGTGGTTTCTTGCCGCAGATCGACAGGCCGGTACTCCTGCTGCATGGCAGTTGTGACACAATCTCTCTCCCAGCGGCTTCACAGTACATGGCAGAACATATCCCGGACGCAGCAATGGAAATTATGGAAGGGTGTGGTCACGCACCTTTCATGTCGCGTCCCGATGAGTTCAACCGCCTGCTCGGGGGATTTATGGGTAGACTCCATGCTGGGAATTGACCGTCAGCGTGTAAGGCGCTCCTTTGACAGTCAGGCCAATGAGTATGATCGTCATGCGATAGTGCAGAAACGGGTGCTGGAGCGCTTTGTACGCCTCCTCCCTTCAGCGCCAGAGCCGGGCAGAATCCTTGATGTCGGTTCAGGTACCGGCGTACTTCTGAAAAAACTCGCTGAGCGTTATCCCGGAGCGCGGCTGGTGGGGCTTGACATGGCATTCGGCATGGGCCTGGCTGCTCGTGAACGGCTTGCAGCCAATGATCGAGTGACGTTTGTCACCGCGGATGCGGAAAATATTCCCTTTGTCCCTGCTTCCTTTGACCTCGTGGTCTCAACTTCCACCTTTCAGTGGCTGGAGAGCCTGGAACCGGCCTTCAACGAGATTACTCGGCTCCTCAGGCCAGGTGGACGTTTCTGTTTCGCTCTGTTTGGCAGACAGACCCTGTTCGAGCTGCGTGACTCCTATCGGCTGGCTGTGGAAAGGGCAGGGGTCGGTGGATCAGACCGGACCCACACGTTCAAGGATGTTGATTACGTGAGAACGGTCCTCCGATTGGCAGGGCTTGAAGAGGAGTATCTTGCCTCTGAGTTAGAGATTGAGACCCATCCCGATGTCACGCATCTGCTTCGATCCATTCGCCGGATTGGTGCCGGCAATGCCATCAGGTCGGCAGGCCGTGGACTTGCAGAACGGCGAGTGATGCTGGCAATGATGGAGCATTACCGTAAGGAGTTCGGTAATGAAAACGGTGTACCGGCAACCTACGAGGTGATCTACGGGGTGGGGCGAAAGGGATGATTGCAACTCGGCATCAGGCCACCTGAAGCATCATGCATTTAAGATACTCGGTTTCGGGGACATTCAGAAGAATCGGATGGTCCGGGGACTGGGATCGTACCGCCAGGAGGCGGAGGCTCTTGCCTGCCTGCTGCGCTGCTGTGGTCAGTAGGTCACGGAACATCTCCCGCTCCATGTGGTACGAGCATGAGCAGGTGATCAGCACACCTTCGGGGTTGAGCAATTCCAGTGCCCTTCGGTTGATGGTAATATACCCTTTCTGGGCCTCCTTGAGTGCCTTACGGCTCTTGACGAAAGCAGGAGGGTCCATGACGATCAGGTCAAATCGTACCTTTTCGTTCTTCAGAGTCCTTAGCCGCTCAAAGACGTCGATGGTCTCGAATGCCATCCGGCCCGTAACCCCGTTCAGTGCAGCATTCTCTTTTGCCAGGGCTATCGCCTTCGCTGAGATATCCAGACAGGTCACCTTTGCGGAGCCAAAAAAAGCGGCATGCACCCCCCAGCTGCCTGAGTAGCAGAAGCAGTCCAGCACCTCTTTTCCTGCCACATGATCCTTCAGCAGCAGGTGATTGTCCTTCTGATCGAGGAAATGTCCGGTCTTCTGTCCAGATAGCAGGTTAACCCTGAACCGTAGTCCATGCTCCTCGATTTCCAGGTTCTCGGGGATGTCGCCTGCGAGGATCTCTACCCGCTCATCCAGGCCTTCGAGGCTACGGACTGCCACATCGTTGCGCGCAACGATGCCGGCAGGCTGGAAAACCTCCTGCAAGGCCTCGATTATGGCTTCTTTGCGGGAATCCATCCCGCAGCTCAACAGTTGGATAGAGAGATAATTGTTGTACCTGTCGACGACCAGCCCAGGGAGAAAATCACCTTCGCCATGCACTGCCCGGTAACTGGCGAGCCCCGGATAGATCTGCTTCCGGTAAGCCAGCGCCCGCTGTAGCCGTTCCACATAGAAAGACGAGGAGTCGATGTTGGCGCGGGTTCGGGCAAGCAGTCGCACGGCGATCAGTGAGTGGGGGTTATGATAGCCTGTGCCGAGGAAAGAGCCGTCGGCAGCAAAAACCTCTGCTGCGCTTCCAGGTGTAGACTCCCCATCGACCCGGGCGATTTCATTGCTGAAAATCCAGGGGTGTCCGGATCTGATGCGTCTTTCGCGTCCAGGCGCAAGTTCAATTCTTGTCATTGGTATCTTCTTTCCCGATTATCGGTAAAAAATAAAAAACCCCTCTGTGGGGAGGGGTGGATGGACTTTAATGCAGAGCTGATTAAACAATTATTTCGATGATTTTTTTGGCCAGGGGGTGGACAACGGTATAATAAACCTCCACGCCATCGCGTTTGCCTTCTATGATGCCTTTGTTCTTCAATAGTGCCAGGTGCTGTGATACCGTTGCCTGAGGCAATCCGAGGCATTCCCAGATGTGTTTTACGTTGCATTCCTTTGAGCAGAGTCCCGCAACAATCTTGAGCCTGATCGGGTGTCCAATGACCTTGAAAATCTCCGCTTCCTTGTCGAAATTTCTACTCTTGTCGAATTCCATACGCTTTATCCCCCCTGCTGCGCAGGTGTGACCCAATATTAAATTATCAATGTTATTGTATAGTTCCTACAAAAATAAATGTCAACAAAAAGTGTTAATAAAAATCTCATTACAAAAATGACAGGCGACAAAATGCCCCGGCTCAATTTCTTCCAGCAATGGGCGCTCTTGACGACAGCGTTCTTTGACATACGGACAACGGCTGTTAAAGGGGCATCCTGCCGGTATTGCCAGCGGGGACGGTACATCCCCCGAAAGAACGATCCTTTTGGACCCGCCGGGAGACTGGATCTGCGGGATTGCCGATATCAGCGCCTCGGTGTAGGGGTGGCGGAATGCAGAGAATACTGCATCGCGCGGTCCGATTTCCACGATCCTTCCGAGGTACATGATTGCGATCCGGTCACTTATGTGGCGAACCACTGAGAGGTCATGGGCGATGAAAACAAAGGAAAGGCCCAGGGTCTGCTTGAGTTCCATCAGAAGGTTGAGTATCTGTGCCTGGATGGAGAGGTCGAGTGCCGAGACAGGCTCGTCCGCTATAAGCACCTGTGGACCGGCAGCCAGAGCCCTGGCGATTCCGATACGTTGACGCTGACCTCCGGAGAACTCGTGGGGGTAGCGAACCATCAGCTCCGGACCGAGACCCACCTGTTGCATCAGTGCGATTACGCCCTCCTGAAGATCCTTGCCTGATGAGATCTTGTGGATCAACAGCGGCTCACCGATGATATCCCCAATCCGCATCCTGGGATTGAGAGATGAGAATGGGTCCTGAAAAATGATCTGTACCGCGTGCCTGAAAGTGGTTAGTTCATTGGTTGTCATAGCGGAGAGTCGGGTGCCGCGGAAGAGGACATCACCGGAAGAGGGGGGCATGAGCCCCATAATGAGCTTCGCCAGTGTCGATTTGCCGCAGCCGGATTCACCGGCAATCCCCAGGGTCTCACCTTGAGCAAGGGTTATGCTGACATCAGCGACAGCAGTGAGTGTACGTCGGACTCCGAACGGACCGGCATTAATCGTGAAATTGCGAGCCAGGTGCCTGGTTTCCAGAAATGATGAAGTCATACGTGCTTCCAGCATTTTACCAGATGGCCGCTACCGATTTCCAGCAGGGGAGGGGGTTCTTGGTTACAGTGACGGTTCAGGTCCGGGCAGCGGTCACAAAAGCCGCAGCCCGAAATTTCTCCTGACAGGTCCGGCACCTGGCCGGGGATGGTTGAAAGCCTGTCGCCTGGGGAGGCTTTCTGTGGAAGAGAGTTGAGGAGAGCTGAGGTGTAGGGGTGGAGGGGGTTTGAAAAGAGCTCATCAGTGGGGGCACTCTCCACTATGGTGCCTGCATACATTATGGCGGTTCGCCCGGCATTCTCCGCAACTATCCCCAGATCGTGGGATATCAGGATCATACCCATCCCAAGGTCGCTCTGAACCTGGTTGAGGAGATCGAGGATCTGCGCCTGGATGGTGACATCAAGGGCCGTTGTCGGCTCGTCGGCAATGAGGAGCAATGGGCGGCAGGCGAGCGCCATGGCGATCATAACGCGCTGGCGCATTCCTCCGGAGAGCTGGTGCGGGTATTCACGGCAGCGGGCGGCAGGTGAGGGGATTCCAACCTGGCGTAAGAGTTCGGCGCTCTCTGACAGGGCATCACGTTTGGAGAGTCCGCGATGCAGCCGGAGGCTCTCTGCTACCTGTGAGCCAATAGTGATGACCGGGTTGAGAGAGGTCATCGGCTCCTGGAATATCATAGCCAGGCGATTGCCCCGCACCTTGCGCATATCAGCTTCGCTCAGTTGCAGAAGGTCAACCCCGTCCAGTAAGGCGGAACCGCTGACTATCCTGGCGCCGGGTGGAAGAAGCCGCAAAAGCGAAAGCGCAGTCATGCTCTTGCCGCAGCCCGACTCTCCAACGATAGCCAGGGTTTCTCCGGCATCAACACTCAAGCTGACGCTGTTTAGAGCCCTGATCTCCCGGTCGGAGGTTCTTATGCGGGTTTCTAGACCCTGGACATCGAGTAAAAGGGGCACCAGATCTGACCTGAGGTGAAAATTGAAGATGGGAAGTATTGACAGCGCTTATACCACGAAAAGAGTGACCGCTGCAAACGGTTTGCGGTCACTATGCAGAGAGAGGTGATCTGCTTCCGCAGGGTGATCTGCTTCCGCAGGGTGATCTGCGTCTGCAGGGTAAACCCCCTCGTTGCTGGGCAGGGTGAGAGCGTTGATGAACTGTTGGACAAGTTCTGGATCGAACTGGGTTCCGGCGTTTATCAGCAACTCCCGGATCGCTTCTGGTATCGGTAAGGCTTTGCGGTATGGCCTGTTTGAGGTCATGGCATCAAAGGCATCGGCAATGGTCAGTATTCGCGATTCAAGGAGGAGTGAATCGGCAGCATGGCTGTTGGGGTAGCCCTGCCCGTCGTAGCGTTCATGGTGCTGGCCGATGCAGGTCCGGACATCATGCAGAAAGCCGATCGGCTCAAGGATCTTAACTCCGATGACAGGGTGTTCCCTTAGCTGAACGACATCCTGGATGGTCAAAATCCCACGTTTGTTGAGAAGCGACATGTCGATGCCGATCTTGCCGATGTCATGGAGGATGGCGGCTCTCTCTAAGATCTTCAGGCGGTCTTGCGGGAGGTCCAGCCTTTTTGCCAGGAGCATGCTGTAGTAGGTGACACGTTCGGAATGGCCGCGGGTATAGCTGTCACTCGCCTCAATAGTCGAAACGAGTGACTGGATCGTGCTCAGATAGGTTTTTTGCTGTTCTTCGTAGAGCGAGGCGTTCATCAAGGAAATGCTGGCCTGGCCTGCTATGGTTATCAGCAGTTCGAGATCCTCATTAGTGAAGGGTGTCCCGTCAATGTGATTGACTACATTAATGGTGCCGACTACTTTGTCACTATTCTGGAGCGGAACACTGAGCAGGGTCTTCTGCTGAAAGCCCAGAGGGTTGTGAGTGCCGAACTGTGGGCATTCTGCCATGTTTGCGATGAGAATCGGCCGCCTGTTGTCGATGACCCATGATGAGACACCGAAAGAGGATGCCGGCCAAGTCACTGTATCGAGTGAAGGACCGTCATAGCCGTGAATGGTTGCAATTGAGATGGTCTGGGCAACAGGATCGTGCAGCGCTATGTAGCCGATTTGTGCCTGCAGCGTCTCTTTGGCGGCTTTAACTATCAACTGGAAAAGGGTATCCAGCTCCATGGTTGAGTTTATGCCGAGTCCCACCTTGTGAAGCGTAGAGAGTCGTGAGACTGCCCTCTCAAGGGTAGAGTTCTTGTCTTCCAGTTCTCCTGCAAGGTCGGCAATCTTGTAATTGGCTTCCTCGCTCTCTTCGATCCTCTCGACAAGGGTAATGTTGAGCCCCTCAATTTCGCTCAGCTGTTCCTCAAGTCGTTCATTCATCCTGAGAATTTCCTGGTGATGGATCAACTCATCCTGGGTACGAGCCAACTCCCGTTCATTGTCAACTGTTGTGGCGATCAGTTGATGAAGTTTATTCAGCATCTGGTTGAAATGGGCCGACAGGAGGTGCATCTCCTTGCTGCTCGATATCACGGGAGCGGGAGAGAATTCTCCCTTTTCCATTCGCTGCATGGAAGACGTGAGGCTGCGTAAAGGCCTGTCCAGATATATGGCAAGGAAAAATGAGATGGATAGTACGAGCAATAGTATGATGACAGCGGTGGTCAGGACGATCTGTCTCTTGACATCAGCGAGAAAGCCTTGGATGTAGTCCATGGGAGTTTCTACCTCCAGCAGGCCGAGGATCTTTCGGGCCGGGTCATGGCAGCCGTTACAGGCAGGTGCGTTGTAGATGGGGGAGAAGCTGACATAGTTATGTCCGTTGATCTGGGTGCTGCCGGTCTGCAATCCTTTCCTGTACGCAAGGAGTGCATTGCTGAAGGCCATTGTGCCGATCTCGCTTGGGTTGGCAGAGTTGAGGACCTTGCCGGAAATGTCGATGATCCGCAATGTCTTGATCAGTTTCTGGTCAGAAATGTGGGCGAAGGTCTTACGGACATCTTCCGAATGGCCGGCCAGCATGTCATCGGTGATGGAGCCCTTGATGGTCTCCGTGATCATGGCATTGTTCCGGTCAGCAATGCTGGTTATGATCCTGTTTTGCTGGTTGAGGGTTACCATTGCCGAGATGGAGACGATCATCACCACGATAATGGTGATCATACCGAGTATTTTGGTTTTGAGAGAAGTCATCATCTGGAGCCTGCGAGTATTGGAGGTATTTGTTGAATAGTAATAATTAAGGCATGGTGATATCGGTTCTTTGGTGCAGATGTCGGCACTATCCTGTAAAGTGCAAATCCAGTCGGTAGTTGCGGGTTAAACCGAATTGTCTTCCGATGCCCTTGACAAGGGGGACACCACCCCCTATCATTGCCGCCATTGGTCGACATGGCTAGTTCGATTTTCTCATTAAAGCAAAACAGCGGCCAAATTTCAAGGACAACACGATAGAGACAAAAAAAATTGACTTTGCGGGTTGATGTGTGATTTCATCTTTAAGTTTTGACAAAGGCTGGCAACTTGCGTCTGATATATGTGACATTTTTCTTGATACTTCTGCTCCCTTCCCTGACCGCCGGCAACGAGCCGTTTAAGCAGGAACTGATCCGGATAGCCCTGCTTAAGGGTGGTGATAGCATCAGGCTTGATGGTAACGGCATGCTGGCCACCACTGACACTGGTGAGCCTTTACGTCTCAACTTTCCTTTGGAGGTCCGCAGGGGGAGGGGCGGTGTTGCTGTAAACGGAATGACCCTCCGCGGGCTCAAGGTTTCGGCGCCGGCCTTTGTTCTGTTTAACGGCAAGGGCTTTCGCGGTGTGCTCGAAGTAACTGCAACAGACAAGGGTCTACAGGTAGTTAACGAGCTTCCGCTTGAGGATTATCTTGTCGGTCTCATTAATTGTGAGATCTCTTCTCAGTGGCCTATGGACGCGATCAAGGCCCAGGCGGTTATTGCACGCTCCTACGCAATGTTCCAGAAGGAAGCTCGGAAAGACGCTCCGTATCATATGGACTCGACGGTAATGGATCAGGTATATGAAGGGTGCGACATAGAGGACAGTCGCGCTGCGCGTGGGGTCAAAGAGACCGCCGGCGAGGTCCTGACGTATTCCGGCGCAGTGGTACAAGCGTTTTACCATTCCAACTGCGGCGGGCACACCGAGGCCTCCGAGAATGTCTGGGGATACTCTCTCCCGTATCTGCGAGGGGTCAGCTGCAACTACTGCCAGACCGTAAACCCCTATCGATGGGAGCAGCGGATTCCTCTCAAGAAGGTAGAGTCTCAGCTCAAGAGTGGGGGATTCACTGTTTTAGGTCTTCGTGATCTGCGTCCAGGGTCTCGTAACCGGAGCGGTCGTCTGACCGATGTAATTCTCACTACCTCACGGGGACGGGTGACGGTGCCTGCGGTTGGCCTGAGGAAGTCTCTGGGGTATGGCGTCATCAAGAGCACCAGCTTCGAGGTTCATGTGGTGGACGATGATGTGTTTTTCAGCGGGACCGGTTACGGCCACGGGGTCGGCCTCTGCCAGTGGGGGACCAAACAGCGTGCCTCAGACGGTTTCGATTACCGGGAGATACTCTCCTACTACTACCCGGGCACAAGGGTGGTGTCGTTTGCCGGGGATTGACCGATGCATCTGGCTGATTTTGACTACGAGCTGCCGCCGGAACTGATCGCACAGGAAGCCACTGAGCAGCGTGACGCCTCAAGGCTTATGACGGTGGATCGTTCGAATGGAGCGATCGGCGAAACCCTGTTCGCCGGTGTAGTTCAGCTACTTGGTACAGGTGACCTTCTGCTCCTGAACGACACCCGGGTTATTCCCGCCCGGCTGCAGGGATGCAAGGATAGCGGCGGCAAAGTTGAGGTCTTTCTGGTGCGGCGCTACCCCGGAGTGAGTCAACTCTGGGACTGCTTGCTCCGAAGCTCGAAACCGCCAAAGGTTGGCATGTTTGTCAGGTTTCCCGGCGGGATGTCCGGTCGGGTTGATGGCCGTGGCGAAGGCGAGTGCTGGAGAATTGCCTTCGAACCTGTTGAAAATTTTGAAGGCTGGCTGGAGTGTTTTGGCACAGTTCCGCTCCCCCCGTACATAAGGCGGCATCCGGTTGATAAAGACCGTGAACGCTACCAGACGGTTTTTGCAAGCAGTGACGGTGCAGTGGCGGCACCCACTGCCGGTTTGCACGTAACATCCGAGCTATTGGATGCAGTTCGCTCAAAGGGGGTACGGATTGCTACGCTCACCCTGCATGTTGGCCTCGGAACCTTCATGCCGATACGGAGTGAGGATCTGATCGCCCACCGGATGCATAGTGAACGTTACATTATTCCTCAAGTCACTGCAGACCTTATACATGAGACACGGCAGCAAGGTGGAAGGGTGATTGCGCTGGGCACCACAACGGCCAGGGCTCTCGAACAGGCTGCCGGGGATGACGGCAGCGTTTTGGCTGGTGAGGGGGAGGCGGACATATTCATCTACCCCGGATATCGGTTCAAGGTAATAGATGCCCTTATAACCAACTTTCATCTTCCGATGTCAACTCTGCTGATGCTGGTTTCAGCCTTTGCAGGCAAGGATCTATTGTTTAATGCCTATGCAGAAGCGGTCAGGCGAAGGTTCAGGTTTTACAGTTACGGCGATGCTATGTTTATCTACTGAAAACGAAGGTTGATTTGTCTGCCATAGATTTCAAGCTGCTCAAGCAGGACGGCAAAGCGCGTCTCGGCTCTTTGACAACCCCACACGGGAGTATCGAGACTCCAATCTTCATGCCGGTCGGTACCCAGGCCACGGTGAAGGCGATGACCCCTGATGAGCTGGAGGAGGTCGGTGCCCGGATCATACTGGCCAATACCTACCATCTCTATATCCGGCCTGGACACGAGCTGGTGGAACGTATGGGTGGGCTGCACCGGTTCATGGGGTGGAAGAGGCCCATACTTACGGACAGTGGCGGATTTCAGGTCTTCAGCATGAACGACCTCCGCAAGATATCGGAGGAGGGGGTACGCTTCAAGTCTCACCTTGACGGGTCGTACCACTTTATTTCACCTGAGACTGCCATTGCCATACAGGAGTCCCTCGGTAGCGACATCGCCATGTGTTTTGACGAGTGTCCGCCGTATCCTGCGGAATACGAATACCTGCAGAAGTCGCTTGCACTGACCACCCGCTGGGCGGTACGTTGCAAGGCGGCTAAAAAGAGAGAAGATCAGGCCCTGTTCGGGATCGTGCAGGGGGGAATGTATCCTGAACTCCGTGCCCGGAGCGCCGCAGACCTCTGCGAGATCGGTTTTGACGGCTATGCGCTGGGAGGACTTTCGGTTGGTGAAGAGCCGGCACTGCGGTACGAGATGATGGAGTGCTGTTCCGTCATGCTCCCCACGCTGACACCTCGATATGTCATGGGTATCGGTACCCCTGAAGATCTGATCGAGGGGATCAATGCAGGCTACGACATGTTCGACTGCGTGATGCCGACCCGAAACGCCAGAAACGGAATGCTCTTTACCAGTTTCGGGCGGGTCAACATCAAGGGTGCCGCCTATACCGAAGACAGTGGACCGGTGGACCCGGAGTGTGACTGCTATGTCTGCCGTAACTTCAGCCGGGCATATCTCCGCCATCTCTACCGGGCCGGGGAGATTCTTGCTGCAAGGCTCAATACATGGCACAATCTGCACTACTACCTTTCGTTGATGACCCAGGCTCGGGTAGCAATCGACGAGGGCCGGTTCAACGGTTTTCGTCGGGAATTTTACGCGAAAAGACAAAAAACATGTTAAAAGTGAAATGTTAAAGGTGAACGGTTGAATTCACACTTCATGCTGTAATAATTTTAATTGGAGGTAATACTATATGGTAGGTTTGGCATTTGCAATGGGCACCCCTCTGGGGGGAGCTTCACCAGGTGGAGCACAGAGCGCCATGATGAATCTGGTCCCGCTTGTTTTCATGTTCGCGATATTTTACTTCCTCCTGATCCGTCCGCAGCAGAAGAAGGCAAAGGAGCACCGTGCCCTGCTGGATTCTGTCAAAAAGGGCGACCAGGTGGTAACTGCAGGCGGGATGCACGGCAAGGTGACCGCCATTGACGATACGGTCGTCACCCTGGAAATCTCCACGGGAGTGAACGTAAAGTTCAACAAGGGACACATCGCCAGCGTAGTTAAAAAGGACTAGTCTCCCCCTTGAAAGGAGTACCGTTTTTATGTCAAAAGGCTTTGGTTCGCGCGTCAGCCTGATTGCGCTGTTTTTGCTGCTGTCGTTCGTCTACCTGATTCCTACCCTGGTTGGCAAACTGCCGTCGTGGTGGAAAGGTGTTCTTCCGACCGACAAGATTCACCTTGGACTCGACCTCCAGGGGGGGACCCACCTGGTTATGGAGGTGGATACCGTCAAGGCGGTGGAGGGAGCTCTGGACCTGATTGCAACGGATCTCGAGGATACCCTGACTGCCCAGAACCTCCGCTTCAAGCGGATCGGGCGGGTTTCTGTCGACAAGGTCCAGATGACCTTCTACGACAGAGGTACGGCTGATAACGTCCAGGTTCAAATCAAGAAGAAATACCCGGAGATGGAGCTACTCCCCGCATTCGATGAGGGCGGATTTGTGAATATCCAGCTCCGGATGAACGACAAGGTTGCCCAGGACCGCAAAGACAAAGCGGTGGCCCAGGCACTGGAGACGATCCGAAACAGGATTGACCAGTTTGGCGTTTCAGAGCCGATCATCCAGCGTGAAGGGATAAACCACATTGTTGTTCAGCTTCCGGGGATAAAGGATCCGAAGCGCGCCATCGAGCTGATCGGCAAGACGGCACGTCTTGAGTTCAAGCTGGTGGACGAAAACATCAATGCTGCCTCAGCTACACCGGGAACGGTTCCGGAGGATGAGGAGCTTCTTATAGAGAAGAAGGTCGACCAGACCACCGGCGCGGTTACCGAGATCCCGCTGGTCGTCAAGAAGAAAGCCATGATTACCGGTGAACTCCTTACCGATGCCCAGGTCAGGATCGACTCGCAGTTCAACCAGCCCTACGTGGCAATCGACTTCAACTCTACCGGCGCCCGCCTGTTCGACCAAGTTACTGCAGCCAATGTCGGCAAGCGCTTTGCCATTGTGCTCGACAGCACGATCTACTCGGCACCGGTCATCCGGGAGAGGATCTCCGGCGGCAGTGCCCAGATATCCGGCTCTTTTTCGGAGAAAGAGGCTGCTGACCTGTCAATAGTGCTTCGCGCCGGTTCACTCCCTGCTCCTGTGAATATAATCCAGAACGTCACGGTAGGCCCGTCTCTTGGACAGGACTCCATCAACAAGGGTCTTATCGCCGGCCTCATCGGCGTTCTGATGGTGGTGGTCTTCATGACCATATACTACAAGCTGTCCGGTCTTGTCGCCAACTTCGGAATGGTCCTCAACATCATCTTCCTTATGGGTGCCCTGGCGGCTCTGGGAGCCACTCTTACTCTCCCCGGCATTGCGGCTATCGTCCTTCTCATCGGCATGTCCGTCGATTCAAACGTCCTCGTATTCGAGAGAATAAGGGAGGAACTCCGGCTCGGCAAAACGCCGGCTGCAGGGATTGATTCAGGCTACGACAAGGCTTTCCTTACGGTCATGGACTCCCATGTGACCACGCTCATAACCGCGGCAGTACTCTTTCAGTTCGGGACAGGCCCGGTAAAGGGATTTGCAGTATCACTTAGCCTCGGTATCATCATCAACCTGTTCACCTCCCTGGTTGCTACCAAGGTGGTTTTCGACTTCTGCCTGAGCCGCCTCAGGGTCAAGAAACTGAGCATT
>JAYSLX010000176.1:0-14831 GCA_043725245.1 Geobacteraceae bacterium
CTGTTGACTGATCAGGATGGCCAGTAGAATCAACTTACGGGTTAAGTTGATTCGGTCAGAATCTCAAGGCCGACAGACTCCTAGAGCAGACCATCGACCTGCTCTTACAGCAAGGCATGAAGGATTTCGGGTATTATTGCATGTTCCACTGACTCTACTAAATAAAATGGGGAAGGCAAGCCTTCCCCATATTCTATGACAGTGTAGATTGCATTTCAGTGGTCTATGGCCTTTGCCATACCGAGACCGGTATTCTGGCGAACATAAACCTCGTCAAACATTTCCTCGGCTCGCCTGTTAGGGAACATGAGGGCTCCAAAGATGGCGGCCATGAAGCCCAATGGGATTGAGATGATGCCCGGGTTCTTCAGTTTCAGGATCGGCTCGCTCAGACCCATGATGGACTTACCGTCCTTGTTGAGTACGTCTTTTTTGGCCTTGTCAAGAGCCTTCAGATCCTTCTCAGACAATGTAGTTCCTGGAACCAGAGCCGCCTGCTTCTTCTCCATAGCGACAATAACTTTCTCAGCGCCTTTGGCAACCAGTTTCGGGTAGGTCATGTTCGGGGAAACCATAACCAGGCCAATGGAGGAAATTGTTCCGATAACAAGACCGGCGATAACACCGGCAGTGTTCATCTTGCGCCAGAAGAGCGAGAGGACAACGACCGGAAGGTTGCCGGAAGAAGCAACCGCAAAAGCAAGGGCCACAAGGTGAGCGACGTTGGCCTTCTCGGCGATTATGCCGATGGTGATACCCATGACGCCGACAACCATCGATGTTATACGGGCTGCCATGACCTGCTCGTGCTGGTCAGCATGTCCGTCCTTGATAACGTTAACATAGATGTCGTGGGCGATGGCTGCAGAAGCTGCCAGAACCAGACCGGAAACAACGGCGAGGATGGTGGCGAAGGCAACCGAGCAGAGGAAGGCGAGGAATATATCGCCGATAATCGGTGCGATATCAGCACCAAGCTGCTGCGCGAGCAGGAGGGTAGCCATGTTGCCACCCGGATCAACCTGCTGGATCCCCTGCGGAGTGACGTGAATGGCAGCGCCGAAACCGAGCAGGGTAGTAAGGACGTAGAAGCCTCCGATGATCCACATGGCGATAATAACGGACTTACGAGCTGCCTGAGCAGTCGGTACGGTGAAGAAGCGCATCAGGATATGCGGCATACCGGCAGTACCGAGAACCAGAGCCATACCGAGTGAAATCTGGTCAAGAGGGGCCTTCATGAAGAGAGCCGGCTCAAGGAAGCGCTGACCGGCATCAACCCCGGTCATGGTAATACCGTCTTTAAGCATCAGAACTTCGACATGCTTCTGAATGTCGGGACTATTAACGACCTGTTCAAAGAAAGTTATCGGGTTAAGGTTGGCCTTCAGCATTACCAGAATAGAAAGTAGAGCTGCGCCAGCCACGAGCAGACCGGCCTTGATGATCTGGACCCAGGTAGTGGCGGTCATGCCGCCGAAAACAACGTAGCCGACCATCAGGATACCGACGCCGATGATGGCAGTCTTGTAGGGCACGCCGACCAGAAGAGCCATCAGCTTGCCTGCACCAACCATCTGTGCGGTAAGGTAGAAGGTGGAGACTGCAACTGTAGCAAGAGCGGCAACAGCGCGAACTGGTTTCGGATCAGTACGGAAGGAGAGGATGTCTCCCATGGTGTACTTGCCGGCATTACGGCAGGGTTCGGCTACGATCAGGAGAACCGTGATGTAGGCGACCAGCCAGCCGACCGAGTACATGAACCCGTCATAACCGTAGAGCGAAATCATGCCGGAAATACCTAAAAATGATGCGGCAGACATATAATCGCCGGCAATTGCCCAGCCGTTCTGGGTGCCAGTGATACCGCCGCCGGCTGCATAGAAGTCAGCAGTGGTCTTGGTCTTCTTGGCAGCCCAGATAACAACGCCAAGAGTGATACTGATGATCACGGCAAACATGGAGAGCGTAATGACTTTGTTAGCCTTCAATTCTCTCTTCTTCTTTTCAGGGGCAGCAGGTGCCGGAGCGGCTGCAGGTGCCGGAGTCTGGGCACCGGGAGCGGACATGGCAGGTGCGGCGGTGGCAGGTGCAGCAGCGGCAGTTGGTGCGCCTGGTGCGATTGGGGCTTTCTTGGGCTCCTCAGCAAAGGCGAATGAGGCAGCAGAAAGTGTAAGGGTTGCGGCAATGATTATCTTTTTTAAATTCATGTGTCTAATCCTCCTTTCCTAAAGATGAAGTTCGTCGATCAGGTTTCTGGTCAACCGGTCAAAATCCTTGTTGGCCACATGAGCATAGTAGTGAGCCAATCCCCAGGAGACGAAAAACTGGGAAAGTGCGAAAACATACCCAAAGTTAATGACGCCGATTACCTTGATCTTGAAGAGACCAGGGGCATAGGCTGCACCGATGGGGAGGAGAAAATAATACGCGGTCGAAAAAATCCACCAGCCGAAAAGGAAGGCTGTTTTTTTGTGGTGCAATTCGACAAACTTCGGGTTCTTTGCTATTGCGGCCCAGTCATACTGTTTCTCTGCCATGGTAGTTACTCCTTTCTTGGTAAGTCAAAATGCGTATTGGAACAGCGTCCCGCCCCATACATTCCACAGAAAAATGAGAAGTTACATCGCCTCCTTTCTATAATTGATGATATTGAACTACTTAACGTACCCTGCTTAAATCGGTGCATAACCGAATTTCATGGACAATATCTCTGCCCCTTCCTGCAAGGAGGGGATGATTTCATTTTCGATCCGGTCGGTCAACATCCTGAAGGATGGTCCAAGCATGGTGAGTGCGCCAATAACCTTGCCTGCGTAATCACGGACATTCACGGCAACGCTTACGATCCCTTCGCCCACCCCACCCTGATCAACCGCAACACCCTTCTCCCGTATAGCATTAAGTTCAGCTACGAAAACTTCAAAATCAGGCATGTCCTTCCGTTTGCCGCGTCGGCTAAAGAGCTTTTCCAAAAGCTCCTGCGATTCAAGGGCTTTCAGAACCTTACCTGCTGCATTGGTAAAAAACGGAAATCGCTTTCCAACCATGGAGGTAGTCTTTACATTCTGCCAGCAATCCACCATGTCCAGAAAAAGAACCTCATCCCCCAATAGAACGGTGAGATAAACAGCTTCATCGTGTTTACGTACGAGTTCCTCCATAACCGGATGGGCGTGCTTGATGATACTGGCGCTGCCGATAAACCGCTGAGCAAGAGCCACCGAATTTAATCCGAGACGGTAAAGCCCACTCCCTTCCTCACGTTCCACCATTCCACGACTTTCCAGTGTAGCCAGCAAACGAAATACCTTGTTACGGCTCACTCCCAACCGGACGGCAAGATTGGGAAGCGTCGCAGGAAGAGCCTCTTCAGTCAATGCATCAAGGAGGTCAAGTGCCTTTTCCACCGTCTGTACCGAATATGAGCTTTTCTCTTTTGTCATGGTAAGTATACCAAATATTCAATAGGTGTTTTGCAAAATGCTCACTTTAATTTAGTGCATTTATAACACGTCGTTTTATTCAAGTCAAGCCGCTATTAAATTAAAATATGCTATTGTGTATTTTACATTTGATTTCAGTTCTTTGCTAAAAGTAACGCTCGTATGCCATAGCGTTACCACTCAACTTATATCACTACAAAACAAAGTTTATTAATTTCCTAAAACCAGCAGTAAATAACGATTAAGGTACCGACATGCAAGGCTTATCGCTATCTATCCGCATCCGGCCTGCTAAAACGAGATAAATGGGAGAATTATGAACTTATAAACGCTCTGTTGAATAAATGGATGTGGGGTGTCAATACTGACAGGTCGGTTTCAAAACAGTTTTTTCATAAATTGATCGTGTGCAATGGCAAACGGAAGCCATGATCATGGGAAGAGCGACGAAGGAATGGGGAGTGAAAAGAAAGGACGATCTGCTTGTCGGAGAGAGCTCAGCGAAACTTGATTGCGATGCCTTTGGCTTTTACCTCGCCAAGAGGAAAGAACAGGAAGGTATTTTGCTCAACTCGTACCTCAGGAAGCATTACTGCATCGGCACCAAGGCGGCGTGCGCCTTCGCGTAACTCTCCATAGGCCCATTCGTAATCCTGGGGAGTAACCCCATCAATGCTTCCGAAGCGCTGACGGCTGCACACCAGCTCTCCAAGCTTTGTATAGAGGTCGCTGCAACTCATCCTGGGACATAATGGGAGGAAGGGATGAAGTGATGTCCCGATGCGTAGCACATCCGATAGAGAAGAGCAGTCCAGAAAAGATGATGAACCGCGCCAGGGTTCGAAAACCGGGGAACTTGCAGGAGTGGAGAACAGATCGAATGGGATGGTTCATGAGGAACTCCTTCGTGCGCATTAGTCTAACGACATTTTTCTGACTTTACAAGGCGGATTTTCCCGTGCTAGTATTTTGCGGATTTATGATGAAACATATCCGAATTTCTTGTATTTTTCGTAAGGGAGTCGAAAGATGTCAGGGCACAATAAATGGAGCACAATCAAGCACAAAAAGGGCGCCGTAGACGCCAAACGGGGCAAGATATTCACAAAGATCATCAAGGAGATCTCCGTAGCAGCCAAGCTCGCCGGAGGCGATCCCGGCGCAAATCCCCGTCTGCGAACGGCCATTGATAAGGCCAAGGGCGAGAATATGCCCAAAGACAATATTGAGCGGGCCATAAAGAAGGGGACCGGCGGAATGGAAGGAGTCACCTACGAGGAGACCGTCTACGAAGGGTACGGGCCCAACGGTGTGGCGGTGCTCGTCGAAGTCATGACAGACAACCGCAACCGGACTGTTTCCGATGTGCGGAGCATCTTCACCAAATGCAACGGCAACATGGGAGAGACCGGCTGCGTCTCATGGATGTTCGACAAGAAAGGGCTGATAATTTTCAACAGCTCAACGGATTTTGAAAAACTCTTTGAAGCGGCTCTGGAGGCCGGAGCAGAGGATGTGAGCGAAGAAGATGGGCAGCTGGAGGTTATCACCGATCCATCAGCTTTCATGGAAGTCCGCGAGACTCTCGAAAAAGCCGGGTTCAAGCATGAATCCGCTGAAGTCACCATGATCCCGCAGACCATGATCAAGCTCGAGGGAAAGGCAGCTGAGAGCATGCTCAAGATGATGGATCGCCTTGAAGACAACGATGACGTGCAGAACGTCTACGCTAACTTCGACATCTCGGAAGAGGAAATGGAAAATTTGATGTGACCGCTAGTGACGGGACTTAGCCCCGCTCATCCAAATTTTGTCGGAGTCACATGAAAATTCTCGGCATAGACCCCGGCTCACGGGCCACCGGCTACGGCATAATCACAAAGGAGGGCAATCGACTCCTTCACGTGGACAACGGGGCCATCTTCACCTCTGCGACCGCAGACTTCCCAACACGCCTGTTACAGATATTTCAAGGCCTTGCCGAAGTCATAGATCGGTATCGACCCGATGCAATGGCCGTAGAGCAGGTATTCTTTGCCACTAACGTACAGAGCGCCCTTAAACTGGGGCAGGCCCGCGGAGTAGCCGTCGTAGCAGGTGCCAGTGCCGGCCTTCCGGTCTTTGAATATTCCGCACTACAGGTGAAACAGTCAGTGGTCGGACATGGCAGGGCAGCCAAAGAACAGGTCCAGCAAATGGTCAAGATCCTGCTCAATCTTCCGGAAATAGCCCAGGCCGACGCATCCGACGCCTTGGCCATAGCTATCTGCCATGCCCACTCAGCTGGGCTAAACGGCATTGGGAAACGCGCATGATTGCAATGCTGACCGGTCGAATTGCCCACAAGGCCCCAGACACACTCATCCTTGATGTAGGAGGAGTTGGCTACCGCATCCAGATCCCCTTCTCAACTTACTTTGAACTTCCTGATGAGGGAGGAACGACAACCCTTCACATCCACACTCACGTAAAAGAGGATTCTATCCATCTCTACGGCTTTCGCTCCGCTTTAGAAAAACGCGTTTTCCAACTTCTCCTCACAGTCTCCGGCATCGGCCCCAAACTGGCACGGGATATACTTTCCAACTGCCAGGTAGAACACCTTGCAAACGCCCTGATCCGTAGCGATCTGGCCCGACTATCCGCAATCCCGGGCATCGGCAAAAAGACAGCAGAACGACTTGTATTGGAACTGAAGGATAAAATCGCCCGGCTCGACCTTGCCATCCCTGCCCATGCAACCATCACATCAGCACCTGCGGGCATCCGCGATGATGTTGCATCAGCCTTGGTCAATCTCGGCTATAAGGAGGCACAGGTGCGCAAGACCATTGACGAAATGGAGACTCCCCCGGATACCCCCATGGAAGAGGTACTGAAACAGGCACTCAAGAGACTCATGAAATAGCGGACATCCCTTATATCAACCGGCTAATATGCAACGCATTATCGCTCCAGACATAATCGATGACGACATACTCATCGAGACATCACTACGACCCAAGGCGCTTGATGACTATATCGGGCAGGAAAAGGCAAAGGGGAATCTGCGGATTTTCATCGATGCTGCAAGGCGGCGCAGCGAGGCGCTGGATCATGTGCTCCTGTACGGACCGCCTGGTTTAGGCAAGACTACACTTGCCAACATAATCGCCTGCGAGATGGGGGTAAACATCAAGTCAACTTCAGGCCCTGTGATAGAACGACCAGGTGATCTTGCCGCTATCCTCACCAACCTTGACCCTAACGATGTCCTCTTCATTGACGAGATACACCGCCTTTCGCACGTAGTTGAGGAAATTCTCTACCCTGCAATGGAAGATTTCCAGTTGGATATCATTATTGGCCAGGGCCCCAGTGCCCGGACGATAAAACTGGACCTCCCAAGATTCACCCTTGTAGGGGCCACTACCAGGGCCGGACTCCTGTCCTCGCCACTCAGGGACCGGTTCGGCGTCATATCCCGCCTGGAGTTTTATACCCATGAAGAGTTGGCCACCATAGTGACCCGCTCTGCCAGAATACTAGGCATTCATATCGTACCCGAGGGAGCACTGGAACTCTCCCGACGCTGTCGTGGGACTCCCCGTATCGCTAACCGTCTTCTCCGTAGGGTACGGGACTTCGCCCAGGTAAAAGCCGACGGTGTAATCACAATGGCGGTGGTTAACGATGCCCTACTTCTCCTTGAAGTTGATGCCATGGGTTTCGACCACATGGACCGCACCATCCTTTTGACCATAATTGAAAAGTTCGGCGGCGGGCCGGTGGGACTTGAAACCCTTGCAGCCGCGGTATGCGAGGAGAGCGGCACTATCGAGGACGTGATAGAGCCGTTCCTGATTCAGCAGGGGTTCCTTAACCGCACACCACGTGGGCGAGTCGCAACTCCAGCTGCTTACCGGCACTTCGAACTGCCTGCCCCGGCAGCGTCCCAAGGGGACCTCTTCTGACATGCAACTGGTACTCGAATTTCCGATTATCCCACGCTACAGCTTTGCAAACTACGTGGTCTGTAAAGGGAACGAAACAGCCTTCCGTTTGGCACAACGCCTCAGCGATCCATTGAGTGAGGAAAAGCTCCTCTACCTTTACGGGCCATCAGGCTCGGGCAAGACCCACCTGCTTGAGGCCTGCGCTGCGGCCATGTCACAGGAGATAAATCCATCAACGCCATTATCCGTCTTCTCCTTCAGAGAGACTCGCGGAGTTTCCCCACAGGCCATCGGCTCTCTTCTCCATCGGCGCTTTCAAGATTCACCGGCTCTTCTCCTGGACGACATCCACCTGGTACCGCCAGACCACTCCCTCAAGGTACAACTCTGGCAGATGTTCAATGACTATCATGGCAGCTGCAAGCCGGTTCTGATTACGGGCCAGTTCCCGCCGAAGGAACTGCCAAATCTGGACGACCATCTTGTGTCACGCCTCCTCTGGGGACTGGTGGGTCGAGTCGATGTATCGGACGACGAATCGCGCAGGATGATCATGCAGAAACTGGCAAACGACCGCCAGATAATCCTTGCTGACGATCTGATCGTCTACCTGCTGCGGCATCTCCCTCGGGATATCCCGACTCTAATCGCAACACTGGACAAGATTGTTCACTATGCACTGGCCACAGGCCGCAGGGTGTCTCTCCGTCTGGCAAGCGAGCTGCTGTCAGATGAACTGAGTCCGCCATGAAGATACTGCTGCACACCTGCTGCGCTCCCTGCGCAATATATCCCCACAGCGAACTCAAGGCAGCAGGCCATAGGGTTACCGGCTTTTTTTTCAATCACAACATACACCCGTATCAGGAGTACCTGAAACGGTTGGACGCAGTACGCAAATATTCGAGGCAGGCCAACCTAGAGCTGATCATCCGGGACGAATACAATCTTGAAGAGTTTCTCACTGCGGTCTCTAAGGAGCCGGCCCTCCGCTGCACTTACTGCTATGCCTCCCGACTTGAAGCAGCAGCACAGGCAGCAGCGGAAAATGGCTTCGACTCTTACACGTCATCCCTTTTGTACAGCCGCTATCAGCATCATGACGAAATCCGAAAGCTTGGCGAAAATCTGGGAAGACAGTATGGCATAGCCTTTCATTACGATGACTACCGACGTGGATGGCAACAGGGGATACTTGCCTCAAAGGAATTGGGGTTATACCGACAACAGTACTGCGGTTGCATCTATAGCGAGAAAGAGCGATACGTGAAGCAGGAGCGAAAATCATCATGCCTGGTCTCGGCAAATCACTCATTATAGCTGGACTGCTGATCGCAATGATCGGTGCGTTGATTACCCTGTCCGGCAAAATACCCTGGCTAGGACGCCTGCCGGGAGACATCTTCATCAAGAAGGAGAGTTTCACCGCCTACCTTCCTCTCGCCACCAGCATCCTTTTATCTATTTTTCTCTCCCTTATCTTTTGGCTTTTGCGCAAATAGTCCCCCAATGCAACATTTACCGCACAACACTTGAAATTGCTTCAACCTTTGGTACCGTTAGAGCTAATCTTTATATTTTTATCGCACGCGAAGGAGGCACACAATGCTAGAACTGTTCGAAAAAGCTTTCCTGTCAGGGATTGGAGCAATTGCAATGACACAAAAAATGGCAGAAGAACTCCTTAAAGACCTCAAAGATCGTTTCAAGTTGAGTGAGGAAGAGGGAAGGGCGTTTCTGGATAAAATGCAAAACATGGCCAAGGAAAGTCGCCAAAAGGTCACTGAGATAGCTGAACAGGAGGTAAAGAAGGTTATCGACAGGGTCGGCCTGGTTCCGCGTGAAGACCACGAGCGGCTGCTCAAGCGGGTTGAAGAACTGGAGAAAAGGCTTTAAGCTCAACAAGCCGCTTACGCATGCTGAACATCATCCAACTCAACCGTAACTTCCGTACGGTCAGGCGATACCGTCAGATCATCCGGATACTTTTCAAATACGGCTTTGACCACCTTCTGGAATACTTGAACGTATCTCACATGGCGGCTAAAGGGAGACGTTTACTTAGACGCCCAGTCGTAAAACTGGCGGCTTTTACGCCGGCAGAGAGAATGCGCCTTGCGCTTGAAGAATTAGGCCCCACCTTTGTTAAACTAGGGCAGATCCTCTCGACCCGGCCCGACATCATACCCCGTTCTTACGTTCAGGAATTCTCCAAATTACAAGACATGGTTCCTCCCTTTAGCATTGAAGAGGTACGTGACCAAATTCGCAAGGAGCTTAATGGTGAGATCGAGCTTTATTTCTCAACATTTGACCCGATTCCAATTGCAGCAGCATCCATTGCTCAGGTCCACAGGGCTACCCTGCGGACAGGGGAAGACGTTGTTGTCAAGATCCGTAGACCAAACATCGTTGAGCTGGTTGAGACGGACATTGATGCCCTGATATGGCTGGCCCAGTTGATCGAAAAGCATCTCTCAAATAAGGATGTGTACGAACCGCTTGCCCTTGTTCGTGAATTTGCCAGGATCATCCGGCGAGAGATGGATTTCTCCCGCGAAGGCCACACCATAGAAAAAATTGCAGCAAATTTTGTGGGGGATACCACTCTTTACTTCCCAAAGGTCTTCTGGAACGCCTCTTCCCGCGGGATTCTAACCCTGGAGTTCATTAACGGCATAAAGGTATCCAATCACGAGGCACTGCGTGAAACCGGTTTGGACCTGCTGATAATCGCAAAACGTGGTGCCGATGCCATCCTGAAGATGGTACTTGAAGATGGTTTTTTCCACGGGGATCCCCACCCAGGGAATGTCTTCATACTGCCTGACAATGTAATCTGCCTTCTCGATTACGGCATGGTCGGACGACTCGATGAGCAGCTCAAAAACTACCTGCTCGACATACTGATTGCAATTATCAAGCGTGACGTGGATGAGGTTATCACCCTCCTCCTCCAAGCCGGGGACATAACCGATGCGCTTAATACCAGGGCATTGCGTCGCGACCTGTCCGACTTCATCGACAGCTATTATGAAATACCCCTTCGGGAAATAGAAGTTGGGCCAATGTTTCTTGATTTCATTGACATTGTTAACACCCACAAGATTAAGCTCCAGGCCGATCTCATGCTCCTCTCCAAAACGTTGGTCACAGTCGAAGGCATGGGGCGTGAACTCGACCCCTGCTTTGACATGGTAGGCCATCTGCGCCCCTTTATCGAAAAAGCCATTAAGTCACGCCTCTCACCACGCAACATGGGTGCCTTCATCTCGGAAAACCTTAAGCCCTACCTCCATCTTGCCCGAAATCTGCCCAAAGATATCAGGGAGTTCCTAAACAGGGTCAACCGAGGCAAGTTCAAAATAGACTTGGAACACCGTGGGCTCGACAGGCTCATCACGGAAATTGACAAATCCATCAACCGCCTCTCTTCCAGCCTTATCATTGCCGCCCTGATAGTAGGTTCATCAATTGTATATCAAATCGACAAAGGTCCAACGCTGATGGGCTTCCCGCTTTTCGCATTTATGGGCTATTCCATAGCGGGGATGATCGGCCTCCTCTGGCTAATAGGGATCATCCGTTCCGGCAGGCTCTAACCGTTGCATTATCGCAACACTCACGCTTGATTTTTTGCAACACCCAACACTGCAGACCACCCCCTCATACTAGACCCACAACAAACCACCTGATTATATTATGTTTTTTTACAACCCAACACCTGCATAGTTGGCGTGTAAATTGCTTTCTTCTGGAGCAGTGAGTGCATACTCTCCGAGAAGGATCTTCCATGACTTTTCAGACAACCATAAAGAACACACTGGAATTGACCGGCATTGGCCTGCACAGCGGTATTCAAACAACGGTCACTCTTCGTCCTGCAACAGCCGGAATAGGGGTCATCTTTCACCGGACCGACCTTAAACAGGCAGTTTCTATTGAAGCGCTTGCCTCAAATGTTGTAAACACCAGGCTCTCCACTACCATTGGCAAGCAGGGCGGCACAGTTGCCACCATCGAGCACATAATGGCAGCCCTCCGCGGATGCGGCATTGACAACATCCATATCAACATCAACGGGCCTGAAGTTCCTATTATGGACGGCAGTGCAGCTCCCTTTGTAAACGAGATTTTACGAACTGGGATACAGACTCTGCCTTCCCTGCGAAAATTCATTGTTGTCCGAAAGCCAATCACCATAACAGAAAACGACAAGAAGATTTCAATCATCCCATCCCGTTACTTCCGGGTTTCTTTTGACATGCGCTTCAACCATCCATGTATCAGCAATCAGTTCAAGTCGACAAAATGTACTGAGGAGTCATTCCGCACTGATATTTCGTCTGCGCGTACATTCGGCTTCCTAGCAGAGGTGGAGATGCTAAAAGCAAACGGCCTTGCTCAGGGAGGCTCGCTTGAAAATGCTGTAGTTATAGCTAACGACAGAATCCTCAACGAAGAAGGGCTACGCTTTGAAGACGAGTTTGTCCGTCATAAGATTCTCGATACCATTGGTGATACCTATCTGGCAGGGCACTCTATTATCGGTCATGTAAAGGCATACAAATCAGGACATGAACTAAATCACCGCCTGGTAAGCGAACTATTATCCCGCAAGGATTGCTGGGAGTTTTCAGACGGCATTGAGCGGTTTTCCATCCCTAACCCCTTTTCACTTTCCATGCCTGGCCTGGCCTGGTCAGAAGCCTAGTAGGCTGACACGCTTTTATCGGAAACATTAAGCAGCCCCCTCAAGGCTGCTTTTCTTTTAACATTAGCTGTCGCCCCTTGTCTTCCCAATATGTATGGTCTATAAGTAATCCCATGTCCACTGCAGATGGAAGCCAAACCCATAACTCTTCGCAACACAATCTCCCACCGTTAGAGATTCGCAAGCGGAAACGGGAAGCGATAATCATTGCTGTCTCACTGTTTTTGATTATTGCCTTCACTTTCGCAGAGATGCGCCTAACTAAGTTAAGCTCCGAAGCACCATTCGGAAGCAACATACTTATTTTCGGCATCATAAACATTGTTATCCTGCTTATCATACTTCTTATATATCTGGTTGCCAGAAATGTAGCCAAACTCTTACTCGAGAGAAAACATAATATAATTGGCGCCCAGCTAAGAACTAAACTGGTAATTGCCTTTGTAGGCCTTTCTCTTGTCCCCACGATGATTCTATTCTTTGTTTCAGCTGGTTTCATAACTAACAGTATACAAAACTGGTTCAATAAACAGGTAGAAACCTCTCTCAGTGAGTCCCTTGAAGTGGCACAGATTTACTATAAAACCTCAGCAGCCAATGCTTTGTATTATGGTAAGCAGATAAGCACACAGATCGAACAACAAAAACTTCTCAATGATGAGAATCTCACTCATCTTAAGGAACTCATCCGCAATAAACAGAAGGAATACAATCTTGGAGTAGTCGAAGTCTATTCTGCGCAGCGCGAAGAGCTGTCTCGTGCCACAAATCCACGACTACCTGTCAGCGAGTTCACCAATCCTTCTTCTGAAGATATCAATGTCGGCCTTCGCGGAAAAGAACTTACACGAATTAATTCGATCGGCAAGGCAGACCTTATTCGTGGGATTGTGCCGGTTTATTCCACTTGGAACAAATCGGATGTGGTCGGAGTAGTCGTTGTGAACTACTACGTGCCTTATTCCCTGGTTAGTAAAATGAAAGAGATCACCGCCTCATACAACGAATTTCGACAGTTAAAAATTCTCAAAACACCGATCACTACCGGTTACATACTTACTCTTTTTCTTATAACTATGGTGATTGCGTTTCTTGCTGTCTGGTTCGGGATTTACCTCGCAAAAAGCCTGACAAACCCGATTCAGGAGCTTGCCATGGCAACTCGTCAAGTTGCCGAAGGAAATCTGAACGTCCATTTGGGAGAAACGCGCAATGATGAAATCGGGATGCTCATAACATCATTCAATAAAATGACCGAAGACCTTCGAACAAACCAGCAGAAACTGAAAACGACAACAGAGGAGGTTATTAGAAGTAATCAAGAACTTGATCAACGCCGACTATATATGGAAACAGTGCTTAAAAACGTTACTGCAGGCGTTATCTCTGTTGATAAAGACGGGAATGTCACCACAATTAACAAGTCCGCGCAACGACTTCTGAATATTCAGCCTACAGAGGTATCCGGTAAAAATTTTAGAGAAGTTCTCCGTGCGTCATACCTTGATATAGTAAAAGACATGCTACGTGAGTTAGTCATTTCAAAACAGGACTCTGTGCGTAAGCAAGTAACAATACCACTCAAAGACTCACTCTTGACATTGATGATCAGCCTGACCGTGCTCAGGGACGACAATGACGAATTTATCGGGACAGTAGTAGTGTTTGATGATCTCACGCATCTTATGAAAGCACAGCGTATGGCCGCATGGCGTGAAGTTGCACGTCGCATTGCCCATGAGATCAAAAACCCCTTGACCCCGATTCAACTCTCTGCACAGAGGCTGCGGAAGCGTTACCTTGCCCGTTTTTGCGAAGATGAAACCATTTTCGACGAATGTACCGGGATGATAATCAAATCAGTCGATGAATTAAAGTCTCTCGTTGACGAATTCTCGAATTTTGCCCGGATGCCAGCTTCACATCCCACGCTCAATAACCTGAATGAAATCATCTCAGAGGCGTTAACCCTTTACCAGGAGGCCCATCGGGGCATTGCATTTTCTTTCTCTTCAAACGATTCAATTCCATCTTTCATGCTTGACCGGGATCAGATTAAAAGGGTTTTTATTAATCTTCTCGAGAATGCCGTTGCAGCAGTGGATGGGGCGGGAGAGGTTTCAATTGAAAGCAATTACAATAAAGAGCTTAACATCGCAGTCTGCATTGTCACAGATACCGGCCACGGGATTTCACCTGAAGACAGGCAACGACTCTTTGAGCCATACTTTTCGACGAAGAAATCTGGAACTGGACTTGGTCTTGCTATCGTAAACACAATCGTGTCAGACCATAACGGCTTCATACGGGTCAAAGACAATTATCCAAAGGGCAGCAAATTCATTATCGAGTTACCGATAACTTGCTAAAATACTCTTTGTCTTCCAAGGAGAACTGTTTCGCTCTTGCATTCAAGATGATACTCATAGTTCCAGAAACCGAGTTTTTAAGCACTCTGGTCTCATTCACACCAGAGTTTCCCGGCCAACGACCGCGCCGCCGAAGTTGCCAACCAACCTGCCCGGCCTGTCCGCCACCCAGAAGCAGCATGGTAGATGCTTTGAGAACCGCTGCGGCCTCTGAAACCTGTGCGTACAGAACTGGCCAACTCTAGGGCAAAGTAGTTCTCTTGTTCACCTATTCCATGAACTTAGACATCTAGTCAGACAAAAAAACGCCCTCTGGATAAATTCAAGAGGGCGTTTCAAAATATTCCCGGCGGCGACCTACTCTCCC
>JAYSLX010000177.1:0-13161 GCA_043725245.1 Geobacteraceae bacterium
CCGACATTGCATCCATCCATCTCCGGGAGTCGGGTGGCGAACAGATAACGGTAACCATCTTCCCGTTCGGGAGCAGGGTCAAGGTTCAGGAAGGATACCAGGAGGTGGGCCTTTGAGAGGATTCACCCTTCTGGAGGTCATGGTGGCTCTGGCAATAATGGCCGGTGTGCTGGTGACCGTTATTACCTCTTTCAACTACCATCTTGACATCGCTAGAAGGGACAAGGAGGAGACTGTTGCCGTGCTCCTGGCACGGTCCAAGCTCGACGAAAGCCGCCTGCGAAGTGAGCAGGCCGGCACCGGCACCTTTGCTCCTGCATGGCCAGAATACGCCTGGGAACTGGCTACCGAATCTGCCCCCTGGCCAGGTGTAGAGCGACTGAATCTCACCGTGTCATGGGATCAGATGAAGAAGCGCCTTCAGCTTGCCCTTTACCGGGAGAAGCGCACATGACGGCCTCCGGAGAGATTCCATCACGACTCGTCATCATTGATCCGCGAAGCGACTCATCCGGCTTCACCCTGCTGGAAGTCCTGGTGGCGCTTGCCCTTCTGGCAATCATCGCTTCCGCCCTCTACGGGACCTACTTCGCCGTGTTCAGAACCAAGGAGACCGCCGTTGCAGGTATGGAAGAGCGGCGGGCGATCCGTGAGACCCTGGGCCTTCTAAGGCGCGAGCTGTCTGCAGCCTGGTACATGCAGACCAACAAAAAGAGCGCCTTTGTGGTTGAGGATCGTGACCAGTTTGGCAAGCCATCATCACGTCTCGCTTTTGCCACCATCGCATCGCCCGTAGCAGGCGGCCAGCCGTTTTCAGACCAGTTGGCAGTGGAATACGGGGTTGTGAGCAGGGGTGAGACCCTGACCCTGACTCGTTCGGCCAGTGACATCTTCCGAACCGGTAAGCCACTCATCTATCCTCAGATGGAAGTTATTGAGGGGTTTCTCGTGGAGTGTTCATCTGATGGGGCCAAATGGGTGAAAAGCTGGGACACGGCTATCAACGGCGCACTGCCGAAGGCGATCCGGGTCACGCTGCAGGTCCGCGAGGGGGGGCAGGTCGTACCCTATTCAACCCTTGCCGTTATGAGGATAACAGGCCCATGAGGGATGAACGGGGGTTTGCCCTGGTCATAACACTGCTGGTAACCACACTGCTGATCGCCCTCACTGCCGAGTTCACTGCCGAGGTATTCGTGGATACTTCGGCGCGCCATACCTACGTTTCGGGTGAAAAGGCAGGCTTGCTTGCCGAGTCCGGAATCACCGGCGGGATTATGCTCCTGCAGCAGGGGCTGAAAAACCAGGGCTACAGCTCCCTGTCGGATTCCTGGGCTCAGCCCCTTAAACTCTCGGATGAGCGTGGCGCTCTCCTCCTCACCATTGAGGAGGAGAGCGGTAAGCTCAACCTGAATTATGTGGCTCCGCCCAGCGGGGAGCTTGATGGGAGTTTTTCTGCGGGTGTGGCGAATCGCCTTTTCCGTCGGCTTAAACTTAACAATGCCTCCGACCTCGTCGATGCACTGGCCGATTGGCTCGACCTGAACGATCTGCCGCATCCCGGCGGAGCCGAGACCCAGTATTATAGTGTCCAGACCCCTCCTTACGCGGCAAAGAACGGGCGTATGAATACCCTGGAAGAGCTGGCGCTGGTCAGGGGTTTTGCCGGAACGCCAATGGAGACTCTCCGACCGCTGGTAACAGTATACCCTGATTTATCGAATGCACCGACGGCGCCTATTAACATAAATACTGCGCCCAAGGATGTCATAGCTTCCCTGGACGAGCGGATAAGCGACGATCTGGCGGAGCGAGTGCTGGAACACAGGCGTAACACGCCGTTCAAAAATCCGGCTGAGCTGGCAAAGGTGTCTGGTTTTGAATCCATCGCCACAGGGCTTTTGACCAATATCTCCATTAAGGGTAATGTCTATCGGCTTCGCGCAGAGGGGCGTGTCCAGGAAGTAAGCCGCGTCATAGAGACAGTGGTGCGGTTGTCGGGATCACAGTCCCAGATTTTGTACTGGCGGGAGTATTAATTCCGAGGTTCCAATGACCATTCTCATAATCCAGTTTTCCGGTGCCGATGTTGTTATCGCCCGATTCGAAAAAAGGCGTGGCACTCTGGCATTTCTGCAGGGTGTACGACGCCCGTTTCCTGATCCCCTTTCAATAGGCGGGCTGCTGGAAGGATTTTCTCCTTCACCGGAAGGTGAGAAGCTTATCCTGTCGATATCCCCTTCCCTGATTCATGCGTGCGAACTGGAAATGCCGATAACAGACCGCCGCAGGCTCCGAGAGGTTCTCCCTCTGGAGCTCGCAGGTGAGATGGCTGCCGAAGCGGAGGGGATGGTCTTCGACGCCGTGCCGTTGGGTGGTGGGAAGGTGCTGGCGGCCTGGTGCCGCAAAAGGGAGGTTTCCTCTCTGCTGGAGCAGTTTGCGTCTGAAGGGTTGGAGCCGGAAATCGTCACCGGATCCATGCTACACTGGAACCTTCTTCTTCCGCCGGGTACCGATGCACTCTCTGCAGTCACAGACAACAGAGCGCTCATGATCGGCAGTTCAGCAGGTCCGATCCTGGTAAGGTCACTGCCGGATGGCAACACCGAGAGGGAACTGGCCAGGGGCGTTGCAGCCTTTGAACTGAGTCGCGACGTCGAGATCACCTGCTGGCTTCGGATCGGCAATGCCGAACCTGAGAGCGGCGACAGCCCCCTTAATCCTGAAATTATCGATGCCTTTGGCGGGGAGAGCCTTGCGGCCAGGGACCTTGCCGGAGCCTACGCAGTTGCCAGGGCATTCCTCTTGGGAACTCTCATAAACTTCAGAAGCGGAGATCTTGCATACACTGCCGGGCAGATGAAAAACCTCCGCAGGCTTCGCCTGACTGCGATCCTGGCAATAACCCTGGTGGTACTCATCTTTGCCGAGGTTAGTGGCCGCTACTGGATGGCGCGAAGGGATGTTGATTCGCTGGAAACATCCATATCTAAAATCTACCGCGAGGTATTCCCCACACGCAAAAAAACCCAGGACCCGGTAGGGGAGATCAGTGCAGAGATCAAGCGGTTGTCAGGAGGGGGATCTTCCCAGCTTATCCTCCCCGAATTGAAGATGCTTTCCGAACTGAAGGGGGATGATGTCACCGGATTTTTCGAGGTGGAGCTGGAAGGGGCACAGATCCGTCTTAAGGGTGATGCACGTTCGGCCCAGGCCGTTAATGATTTCAGAAGTCGGGCTGCAGTGGTTCTGGCATCCGCTGAAGTGGCAGAGATTAAATCCAAAAGTGACGGCAGCGTCACATTCGTCTTCCGTGGTGCCATCAAGAAGGAGGGGAGCCGATGACCAGCTTGAAGGAGATTGCCGCGGGCTTCCGGGAACTCGATCCTGCCATCCGGCTTAAGCTAGGGATCGGCTGCGCGGTCTGCCTTGCGCTGGCACTTCTCTACTCTCTTGCGCATGACCAGGTGAATCGCCTTGAGAAGCGCAGGACAGCCAAGGAGTCGGAGCTTGCCGAACTCCTGGTACTCAAGCAGCGATACCAGGAAACAAACAGCGCAGCTCAGCGGTCGGCAAATCGGCTTGCAGCGGTCCGCGCCGGTGACTCCCCGGCCAAACTCATTGAAGAGACCGGCATCAAGGGGAAGTCTCTGCAGGTGAAACCTCTCAAGACCGAAGAGCGTAACGGCTTTCAGGAAGAGTCTGCTGATGTCAGGATCGAGGGGCTTACCCCTAACGAGGCGATAAACCTTCTCTTCAGGTTGGAAAAGGGAACCCGCCCGCTAAGCATCAGGAAGGCACTCTTCAAGCCCCGCTTCGACGATCTGTCTCGCCTTGATCTGGCCATGACCGTTACCCTCCAGAAGGGCGCATTGTCGCAATGAAAGGACTTCCGGCCTGGCTCAGATGGATCTTCGCAGTGACCGGGGGGATTTTTCTCTTTCTTTACACGACTGTGCTCTTTGTGCCAACGATCGAGATACAGCGCCTTGCTGCAAGGGCAATTGCCCCGCAGGGGCTTACGGTCTCATCGACAGCGCTCGGCAAGGCATTCCCGCTTGGGATAAGCGGCCGTGGTGTCACGCTGGCCAATCAGAATGGCGCACTCCTCAAGTTGGACAGTTTGACCCTGAAGCTAAGGCTTCTTCCGCTATTTGCAGGGCGGGTTGTGCTGACCTGCGACGCAGGCATAGGGTCTGGAACTGTAAAGGGCGAGATGGAACTGACCAGAAACGGGAGGGTGGAACTCCTGGTCAAAGGGCTGCGACTGGAGGAGATTCCGTTCTTTGTCACCATTACAGGGGTTCAGGCCAAGGGAGAGTTGCGGATCAACGGAACGGTGCAGAATTTAAGAGCGGCTGCAACCGGCTCGCTTCGGATGGAGGTCAATGCTCTTGATCTCAGCGGTGTAACTATCAGCGGAACACCTCTCCCGGATGCATCTTACCGGATGATGCAGGGTATGCTGAGGATCGCCGGTGGAAGGATGACGCTCGAGAGTATGACCCTCCAGGGCGAGGGGCTCTTTGTCCGGCTTAAGGGGGACCTGCCTGCAGTAAGCACCGCGACAGCAGCTCCGCTCAATCTGACCCTTGAAATGATGCCAAAACCGGAATTTATGGAACGTCAGAAATTCGTCTTCCTGCTCCTTGCCAAGTACCTCACCACCCCAGGCCACTATCAGCTGCCTATACGCGGAACTCTCGCAAACCCTCAGCTACAGTGAATCTGCCCTCCAATTCCAGATCAAGGCGCTATCATCAAAGGCTTCAACGTACTACTGTGTACGCCTTCGTCGTCTCAATCCTCGCCGTCTTGGTTCTATTCTTGATTTGAAATAGGGATTAATTTAGAAATTGCAGGTTTTTGTACTTCTTTGTGGAATTGCGGAGCTCTTCTCGCAAATCTGCCGGCAGCGTTGCCTTGAATTCCTGAGCCACTCGATTAAAATCATTCTCCAGTTTAGTCGTTGAATCAGTGAAGGTTGACAATGAGCCTTGAGGTGAAATCGCCAAGGCAACTATTTTATTGTATATGTCATTGAGATTGGCAAGTTTTTCAATTGTCTTGGTCAGGTTTTGCGGAGGCGGATTAAGTTTTTGCATAGCGGCATCGATTTCTATTTTAACGGTAGTCAGATCTGATTCCTCTTGAGGGGTGAGACGGGGTTCGAGGCTGCTTCCCGAACTCAATTTGGATTTCCACTCTGTAGAAATCTTAGAGCAGGTCTTGAGACTCATATCTGTTCCGGATTTTATCCCATAGAGAGCCGTAATCAGACTTGCCGAATACTGCTTTCCAGCCTTAGCGTGATAGTAGTAACCGATGCTAACCGCAATCACTACTGCAATAACCACCATGGCGCCGGCAATCTTCAGAGTTTTAGTGGATAGTTTGGTGGTCTCTTTAGAATCAACGTGAGGCCTTGACAGGGGCTTGAAGGATGGGCGTTTTATCGTGCCCGGCTTGTATGCAGCGTCGGCTTTTATGGCAATTTTCTCGCGAACCCTCTTTCGGTGAAGTGCTACGACAAAGTACTCCGGCTGCAGAGCCCCACATGCCGAACAGTGCAATAAAGGGCCAAGCTCATTGGCACATTTCGCACAGTATATTTCACCGGATTTTCTTAGAGCTCTGCAGGCAAAGGATTCCCTATAAACCAGGAAGCGTGTATTGCATGCTGTACAGGTGATGGTTGACTCATCTTCTGGAAGCTGTGACTGGTCCAACTCTATCGGGGCTTTGCATTTAGGGCATGAACAGTTCATAAATCAATCACCTTCGCGCAAGGGCATTTCGATCGGAATAACCTTGGGAACAACCACTTCACAGATTCAGGCATGCGTAATCGAATTCTCCTTATCAAAATTCGGCTCCTGTCCCGACATAACCCCCGTCAGCAGCCCGGACAATATCGTCTTGGCTGGTTGGATCAGAGAGTCTTGGCTGGCTCAATCCGTCAGGCCCCAAACTGTATATGTCAAAGTCTGAGTTCAACGGATTCAGGAAGCGGTCTTTACGCTGCAATGGCCCGGCAGTGGCAACCGGACGATATTCGTAAAGTTGCTTCCATGAATCAAGGAAATTGCCGCGTTGAATGTCGTTAAGGTCACCGGGGAGCGCGTTTTTGTCGATAACGTATGCGGTGATTTCGCTCTCAAGCATACGGACATCGGACTTGGCTTTGGATATTTTCGCCATATCCACGTAACTGTTATACGCAGGGATAGCAAATGTTGCCAATACAGCAAGAATGGCCACAACAACAATAAGCTCTACAAGCGTGAATCCACTGGCACAATGTCCTGCGCTATTCTGCCGTGACGAGGGGGTGTCTCTGCACGGATCACCCGTGCTGCAACCTGCTGTGTGGTGCTCGTTAGTTTTCATGGATGCTCATGGAAAGGGTTCATGTAAATAGGCATAGATTCGTTAAACCATAAGAATAGATATTTTCAAGCGACAATAATCATTTAGTTATAAAATTTCTGACCGTCTAAGGATTTACTTGTAGTGTCTCCTCCGGAATAGCCCTGTCTTCAGGGAGACTATCCTGTCGAGGAAGAGTACTCCGTCAAGGTGATCCAGTTCATGCTGGATCGCCACCGCCTCGAAGCCGGTCGCCTCGATCTGTCTGAAATTGCCGCTCGAATCCTGGGATCGGATGACGATCCTAGTGGAGCGCTCAACGTCACCGGTATAGTCCGGGACGCTCATGCACCCCTCGCGCATGATAGCGACCCCTTCCCGCTCAACGATCTCAGGATTGGCCAGCACCAGAAGCCCGTGGTTGTTGTCTTTGCCGAGCTTGCTGCCGGAGACGTCCACCACGCAGATCCGAAGCGAAACACCGATCTGCGGCGCTGCCACACCAACAGAGCCGGGCCCTTCTCTCATGGTATCGATAAGATCCTGGACGAGGACGTCGATCTCTTCATCGAAACGCTCAATCTGTCGGGCCATTTTCTTCAGGATCGGGTGGGGGTAAAAAAGTATCTTCTGGCTGGGCATATAAGATTACAGTGAGACTGGAGTGATGCTGCGCACCGTGATCTCCACGTTCAATTCCTTCCTCAGATTTTCAAGCATGTCCGAGACACCGTCAACTGTCAGTCCGTCCGGTAGCGTAGCCTCCAGCATCAGTACATAGACCGGCTCTTCCCTTGTGCCTATTAACTTGGTATTCAGGTCGGTTATGTTGACGCACTGATCGGCCAGTGTACGTGTCACCTGGAAGACGATCCCCGGCTGGTCCGAGCCATATACCGAAACTAGGCAAAGCTCCCCCTCTTCCTTCAGAGGGCAGATCTCTGCTTCGGAAAGGGTGCGAACGTAGGTTGCCAGACCGGTCCGTTCGTGCAGTTCCTTGAACTCGTCCATAAGTCGGGACTTCGTGAACGGCTTTGTGTGGGAGACGATAAGGATGATGGCAAAATCACCTCCAAGCATGGTACAGCTTGAGTCCTCGATGTTGCACCCCAGTCGAAAGAGAACCTCGGTGGTATCGGCCACGATGCCGGGTCTGTCCTTGCTGATGATGGTTACTGCAAAGTGGACCAGGTTGTCTTTGCGGCATTCGCTCATGGAGGTTCTCCTCAATCCTACAGCTTGTTGATGAATACTTCCCGCGGCCTGCTCGTACCGTCAGACGGGCCGATGATCCCTTCCTGCTCCATTTTTTCGATAATACGGGCAGCTCGATTGTAACCGATGCGCAGACGGCGCTGGACCATGGAGATCGAAGCCTGTTTCGCCTCTGCCACCAAGGCCACGGCATCGTCATAGCGCTCGTCAAGCTCTTCGTCACCATTGATGCTCTTGTCGTCGCCGATCTTCACTTCCAGAATCGATTTGTCGTATACCGGTTTGCCCTGTTTCTTGAGGAAATCCACTACTCTCTGAACTTCGGCGTCAGAGACAAAGGCGCCGTGAGAGCGTTGCAGCTTGGCCGTCCCCGGCGGGAGGAAGAGCATGTCGCCTGCTCCGAGAAGGGATTCGGCGCCGTTACAATCGAGTATGGTCCGGGAATCGGTCTTGGATGAGACCTGGAAGGATATGCGAGCCGGAAAGTTGGCCTTTATCAGACCGGTAATGACGTCCACGGAGGGTCGCTGGGTAGCCAGAATCAGGTGAATGCCGGCGGCACGGGCCATCTGGGCGAGTCTTGCAATGGATTCCTCAATCTCGCGGCCCGCAACCATCATCAGGTCTGCAAGCTCGTCCACGATCACCACTATGTAAGGGAGGTGGCAATGTTCCAGTACCTCATCTTTCTCCAGGAAAGCCTCGATGCTTACCTGTTCTTCCTCGGTAAATTCCTCCAACTCTTCGATGACAATGGTGTCGCGGGAGAGGTTCTCTGCTTTCTCTTTTTCCTCACGCTCAAGAAGCTTGTTGTAGGAGTCTATGTTTCGGACCTTCTTGTCGTTCAACATCCGGTAGCGACGCCCCATCTCCTCTACTGCCCAGCGGAGGGCTAAGGAGGCCTTCTTGGGATTTGTCACCACCGGAAGAAGCAGGTGAGGGATGCCGTCATACACCGAAAGCTCCAGCATCTTCGGGTCGACCATGATGATCCTTACATCTTTAGGGGTTGATGTATAGAGGAATGAAAGGATCATGGTGTTAATGGAGACTGACTTGCCTGAGCCTGTGGCGCCCGCAACCAGGAGGTGTGGCATCCTGGCCAGGTCCGTAACCAGAGGTAATCCGGCAATGTCCTTCCCTAAGGCCAAGGGCAGTTTATGTTTCCCCTTCTGGAACTCCTCGCTGGTGAAAATCTCCCGGAGCCCAACCATCTCCCTGTCACGGTTGGGGAGCTCTATCCCGACTACCCCCTTACCGGGGATCGGCGCAACAATGCGTATGGAGAGGGCCTGAAGCGCCATGGAAAGGTCGTCCGCCAGTCCGGCTATCTTGCTCACTTTAATCCCCGGGCCAGGGGCAAACTCGTACATGGTTACCACTGGTCCGGGACAGATCTCAACCACTTCTCCCTCAACGCCGAAGTCGCGGAGTTTCTTTTCCAGAAGACGGGCGTTCATGGTGAGGACTTCCTTGTCCACCTTGCGGGAGCTTGGCGGTGTTGCGTCGAGGAGAGAGAGAGGCGGGGTTTGGAAGTCGCCGTCGCTCTTGGCGAAGTCGAACAGCTCCTGTTGGGGTTTGGTCTTTTCAGTATCCCGCTTTTCACGTTTGGTCGTAACGGGCGAGGGTGGTAGTGATACCTGAGAAGTTTTGATCACCGGTTCGGAGAGATCCTTTTTATGCTCTCCGGCATCTTTAATTATCTCCCGGTTCAGAGCCTGCTTCTCGCGGTAGCGCTGCCAGCGGTCTCCGAGTGAGTTGATCCACCAGTCGGCGAAAAGAACGAATGAGAAACGAGACATGATGGTGATGGAGACGGCAAACATCGGGAGCAGAAGGAGAAGCGCACCGGTGACACCCAGGTATCTCCTCAGCATCCAGGCGGTTTTGTATCCGATTGCACCACCGGTGGGGAGCCGCTGGCCTAAGAGATTGGTAAACTCTATGTTGAATGCAAAGAGGGCCGAGAGCGAGATCATCAGGCCGAGGAAGGCGAACCATCTGTAGGCGGTCATCTTCAGCTCTTTGAAGCGGAGCAGTCGGTATGCCATTACCAGGAGCGCTCCAGGGGCCATGTATGAGGCTACACCGAAAAACTGGAGGAGAAGGTCTGCCACCTGGGCGCCGAGCCTCCCCCCGAAGTTCCGGACCCCCGCCTCCGAGGAAAAGGTGTTGAATGACAGGTCATTGGCGTTATAAGAGGCCAGAGCCACCAGCAGGAACAGCCCGGCAGCGCCCAGGAGCATCCCTTTGATCTCCTTGGTCAGCATCTCTTTTTTCGGTTCGGTCGGTTCCATGTCTCTCACATTTCCAGGATCAGAGGGAGTATGACCGGCCTTCTCTCAATGGTTTTCTTGAAGAAACGACGCAGGGAAGCCCGTACTTCCTGTTTCACTTCGTTCCAGTCCCCCATCTCCTCAGAGTTAAGCTCAGAGAGTTTGTCGATAACGACTTGACGGGCTTCCTCCAGATACTCCCTGCTTTCGTCCTCGAATACGAAACCGCGGGAGACTATGTCCGGGCCGTAGATGATCTGTCCGTTATAGAGGGAGATGCCGATGATCACTATTACCATGCCGTCTTCAGAGAGGTGCTTGCGGTCCTTGAGGACAATCGTTCCCACGTCGCCGATTCCCTTGCCGTCCACAAAGACTCGCCCGCTCTCGACCTGGCCGATGATGCACCCCTCATTGCCGGAGAAGGCTATTACGTCGCCGTTGTTGGCAACGATGCAGCGTTCTGCAGGAATGCCTACCTGCTGTGCAAGGCGGGCGTGCCGGACAAGGTGGCGGTATTCGCCATGAACCGGTATGAACCACTCCGGCCTGGTCAGGTTGAGCATCAGCTTCAGCTCCTCCTGGCTGGCGTGGCCCGAAACATGTACTTCCGAGACTTGCTCGTGGAAGACCTCGGCGCCCCGTCGGTAGAGGTGGTTGATCATGTCGGTGATGGTCTTCTCGTTGCCGGGTATCACACGGGATGAGAGAATGACCGTGTCGCCACGCTCCAGCTTGATCTGCTTGTGCCCGTTCATGGCGATCCGGGTGAGCGAACTCATCGGCTCACCCTGCGAGCCGGTGGAGATTATGCAGACCTGCTCCTTGGGGAGGTGTGGGAGCTCTTTCAGGTCGATGAGCAGCCCTTCCGGTACCCTGAGATATCCGAGTTCGCGCGCGATCTGGACATTGGCGATCATGGAGCGACCGTTCAGAAGCACTTTGCGGTTGCAGGCTACGGCGGCCTCAACAACCTGCTGTACCCGATGGATGTTGCTGGAGAATGCGGCTACGATAATCCGGCCGGCACACTTGGGGAAGAGGGCATGAAAGGCCTCGCCAACAGCCCGTTCCGAGATGGTGTACCCTTCGCGCTTGACGTTCGTCGAGTCGGCCATCAGTGCCAGCACCCCCTCTTCACCATAGCGGGCGAAGGTCGCCAGGTCGGTCAACTCTCCATCGACCGGTGTCTGGTCGATCTTGAAGTCTCCGGTGTGAATCACTACCCCTTCGGGTGTATGAATCGCAAGGCCGCAGCCGTCAACAATGGAGTGGGTAACACGGATGAATTCAACGGTGAAGCAGGCAACGGTTACCCGTTCCCGCGGTTTCATGACCCGGAGGTCTACCTTCTCGTCAAGCTGAAACTCCTTGAGCTTGGCTTTAACCAGTCCCAGAGTCAGTGCGGTACCGAAGAGCGGCGGATTGATCTCAGGGAGGACATAGGGGAGGGCGCCGATGTGGTCTTCATGTCCATGAGTGAGGAATATGCCGCGGATGCGGTCTGCCCGCTCGCGCAGATAGGAGATGTCAGGAACCACCAGGTCGATGCCGAGCATGGAAGCGTCAGGGAACATAAGGCCGCAGTCGACAACTATGATGTCGTCACCGTACTCGAATGCTGCCATGTTAAGGCCGATCTCGCCAAGCCCGCCGAGGGGGATGATCTTCAGGCCGGTACTGTCTGGGGAGGCTGTTTCCATAATGATCCTTGGGCAGTAATTATTTTTCGGCCGGTTTTACCGGCCCGGCCAGCGAGGCGATACGTGCGTCGCACCGTTCAATCCACTCGGTGCCGGGCGAATAGAGGCTTCGGACGGCGTAAAAAGAGCTTCGTAGAGACCGATAGGCAACGAGTGCCCCGGCAGAGTCTCCATTCCGCTCAAATGCCTGTCCGAGCTTCCAGAGCCGTTCAGCTGATCGACTGACCAGGGGGCTTAAAGGCGTGTACATATGGATGGCCGCTTCGAAGCCCGAAATGGCTGCGATGTAGTCACCCTTGGCCATCGCATCTTCCCCCTTGCTGTACTGGCTCCACTGACGCCATTGCGTGCTCCCGAAGATCAGGGCAATGGCGATGACAGCTGTGACAGCCATATGCAGGGCTATGCTTTTTGTTTTTTCATTCATTGGAAAGCCTATGAAAGGTGAAAAGTGAAGATCTGTCAGCCTGGAAAAAAACCGGGAACCGCCAGAATCAGGCTGCCGAGCACTCCACAGATAACTCCTCCCAAAACAACCAGAGAGGCTAATATGTCCAGGGGGCGCCGCAGTCGGTGCATCGCAGGGAGGCCCCAGGTAACCGCAGCCAGGCCGCCGGCAATCATGGAAATGGCTAGGATGGTCATTTATCTCTCCAGGTTGGCGGAGATCGCCGCCTTAACCTGCTCCAGCAGGTCGTCACGTCTCCTCCCCGTCTGTGCGGTCACCGATATAGGCTCAGCGAGGTGAATGCGTATGACTCCGGGTTTAAGCCAGAGCTTTTTGGCCGGGTTGATGCTCCCGCTGCCGCTTATGGTCACCGGTACAATTGGGACCAAGGCTCGTTCAGCCAGCAGAAAGGCACCCTTCTTGAACGGGATGAGTCTGGCGTCGGGGGAGCGGGTCCCTTCGGGAAAGATGATTACGCTGTTCCCTTCGCGGATTCTTGCAGCAGCTGCCACCATGCTCCTGAGTGAACGGCGGCCGTCGCTCCGGTCCAAGGGGATGTAGCCTGCCCGGCGCATGGAGTGGCCGAAAATCGGGTATGTAAAGAGCTCTTCCTTGGCGATCCAGGAAAACCGTTTTGGTATGGCCTGGTAGAGAGCCAGGATGTCAAAGTTGCTCTGATGGTTGCTCATAAAGATGACTGGTTTGTCATGAGGAACGAATTCCTGACCGCTCACTTCTACCGTGACCCCTGCCATCTTCAGGCCGATACGGCTCCAGAGGCATGCAATGCGGTGATATGCCTTGCCGCTGGAGTCGAACATGGTGCAGAACAGCGCAATTGCAGCCATTACAAAGGTAAACGGAATGAAACAGAGCAGGAAAAGACAGGCTCGAAGCATGGAGAAAATCCCGGACGGTTAATCTGCCCAAACTTACTTGTTTTTTTTCTTGGAGTCAACAGATTGTGCCGCTGAGATGGGCATTAGGTGGAGATGGATCCAATGATGCCGAACGCCTTGACTCTTCAACAGGTCGCACGGTCTTGGGCGAAACCGTCATGACATGTCGATGCCGGCAATTGCAAAGCCACAGTCCGGGCAGCTCCCGTTGCTGATTCTGTTTGTCTTGATCAGATAGCCGTAACGATCTA
>JAYSLX010000178.1:0-8216 GCA_043725245.1 Geobacteraceae bacterium
GCAATGGTTATATTTGTTACTGCCCACCGCAGTTTCAACGAGATCCACCACCTGGGGAAATTCTTGCAGGCCGCTGTTCCGCAGGTTACTGTCATCGCACAGAACGAAAACAGCTCCAGTGGGAATATTATCCTTGGCGAAAAGTTCCATTTTCTCACCAAAAAGCAGTGTATAACTGCCCATATCGGGGAAATAAGCTTTTCAGTTTCTCCTCGTTCTTTCTTTCAGGTGAACAGCGAGGCCGCACGACTCATCTACGAACAGGTGTCGAATTGGGGCCACTTGGAACGCAATCAGAATGTAGTCGATGTTTACTCTGGCATTGGCGGTATTTCGCTATTTCTTGCAGGAAAAGCAGGTGAAGTATACGGGATAGAAGTGGTGGAAGCCGCAGTCAGCGATGCAGTGCGCAATGCGAGGGCAAACGGTATCAGAAACTGCAGATTCGAGGCAGGCGATGCAAAGGACCTTTTGGCAGAAATGAGGGAAGACAAGAAAAAAGTCGATCTTCTCATTCTCAACCCGCCACGGAAGGGGTGTGAACGCCAGGTCCTTGAGGAGGTAGCACAGCTCGGGCCAGCCCGGCTGATATATGTATCCTGTTCGCCCTGGACTCTGGCCCGTGATCTTAACATCCTTTCAGGCCTTGGTTATGCAACGCTTGAGGTCCAACCAGTGGATATGTTCCCACAAACTCAGCATGTTGAGGATGTTGCACTTCTCGTTAAAGTATGATGTTTCAAAAAGAGAGGGCGCCCCATTGAGGAGCGCCCTTTTCCGTCTCTGCTCAGGAACCTGCCGTTCCCTGATCGCTTAAAACTTCCTGCCTCTGCAATTTCCTACTTTCGTAAGACCTTGATGACTGCTGAGAAGTCCTCCTCACCGCGACCATCCTTGACACCCTGCTCATAAAGCTTCTGGGCGGATTCGGCTCCAGGGAGAGTAAGACCAAGTTTTCTAGCGGCCTCCATAACCAGATCCATATGTTCATGAACGTACTTGAGGGCCAGGTTCCGGGTAAAGTCACCGCGGGAGATGCTCCTCCCCTTGGAGTGGAAGAGCGGTGAGGCGACTCCTCCAGAATCAAGCACTTCTAAGATCTTGTCAGCTGCAAAACCCATCTTCTCGCCGAAAACAAGCCCTTCAGAAAGTGCTTGCATCAGCTCGGCCTGCACCAAATTGACTATGAATTTCATTTTGGTGGCATCCCCGACATTCCCAACGTGGATGATGTTTAGTCCAAAGAAAGAGAAGAGTTCACGGCAGCGGCCTACCAGCGCTGAATCCCCGCCAGTAAGTATCGTAAGGAGCCCGTTTGCTGCATGCTCCTTGGTCCCCCATACTGGGGCATCAAGAAACATCACGCGGTGTTTGGCTGCCTCCTCGGCCATCTCCAGAGTGCTCTCCAAAGAATGGGTTCCCATGTCAACAAGAATCGTTCCGGCGTCTATCCCTGCAAAAACACCGTCAGGTCCATATATGTCAGGCCGGAGACGCTCCTTTTCCGGGCGGATGAGAATAACCAGATCTTTCCCTTTGGCAGCCTCTTTAGGGCTGTTTACACTGGTTGCCCCATGCTTCTCCAATTCGGCAACCACATTAGGATCCGAATCATAAACTGTAAGAGCATAATGACCCTTGGCAAGGTTCGCAGCCATGTACCGACCAACCGTACCGAGTCCCAGAAAACCGATATTTTTCAGCATGTCAGACCTCCAAAATCATTCATGAATAAGCAAACCAAGTTTCAAATATACCTTCTCAAACAGTACAGTACAAGCAGCAAATAGGAAAAATGGGCGAATACTAGCGAAAACGAAGAACGCCCCGTCGCTCGCAATACGTTGAAATCAGGCAAACCGAGCAAAATGGAGACAATGGTCTGCAAAGATTTTGGCCATAGGCCACCAGCAAATCATTGATTTCAAACCAGTATTCCTGGGGCAGCTTGTTACGCAGAGCCGATTCGGTTTCATCAGGTGTAAGGGTGGTCACATACCCCCAACGGTTAGAGATCCTGTGAACATGGGTATCTACACAGATACCGGGCTTTCCGAACCCAAGAGTTACCACGAGGTTGGCTGTTTTGCGCCCAACCCCCTTCAATGTGAGAAGTTCCTCAATCTCATCGGGGACTGCCCCCCCATGTAAATCGATCAGCACCCGGCATATCTCCAGTATCTGGCGTGACTTGTTACGGTAGAAGCCAACTGGGTAGATGGTCTGTTCAATCGTCTGTTGAGAAATCTCAAGCATACTTTCAGGACTGTCGGCTAGTGCAAAGAGCCTTTCCGAGGCCGGGCCGGTAGTCTGATCCTGGGTACGGAGTGAAAGTATGCAAGAGATGAGAACCTTAAAAGGGTTCCCTTCCCGTTGAGAAACAATGCTAACAGCAGGCATTCGCCAATGCTTAACTTCCTGGCGGAGAATAGGCATAACCTCGTGTATATCCGTATCGGTCACGCCAGGCCCCTATTACGGAAAATTCGCATCAAAAAAACACCGAGTACCGAAAAAGAAGCCCCTACACATAGAAAGAGATAACCGATGGACCGGCCTTCTCCCCAGCCTAACAGATCCTGCCCCTTCATAAAAAAAATCAGGGCCATGCCGCCAAATGCACCAATCCCACCAATGATATACACCGCAAAGGCTGCTACTGCTAGCCCAATCCCCTGTTTATTAGACATATGACCTCCTCTGGAACAGGGGTAATTTTAGACCAATTATCCATAAGTCGCAACCACAATAACGTGACATACTTCTATCATTGATGCATACTTAGGCAATTGATTCAGCCGCTACCAGGACAACAAAGGACCTCATATGTACAGCCCTGTCGACCTTCATATTCACTCCCGCTACTCCGACGGGACCCGCACCCCTGCAGAACTGGTAGAAATGGCGTCATTACAGGGTTTTAAGGCCATAGCACTGTCAGACCATGACTCTATCAGCGGCATAGACGAAGCCATAGTCGCTGGCAGCCGGCTCAAGATTGAAATAATCCCATCGGTTGAACTCTCGGTCGAGGTTCGCAACTACCACGATGTTCACATCTTGGGCTACTACATTAACCATAACGATACAGGCTTTCAAGCCCGTCTGGATAATTTCAGATCATGGCGTGACCAACGTGGGCAGGAAATAATAGGACGGATCAACGACAAGCTGGCAAGTCAGGGAAAAGGGGGAATCACTTATCAGGAGGTGCTCGCCGGAAGTGACGGGGCACTGGGACGTCCACACATTGCACGGGTACTTATGTCCAAGGGGTACGTAGCATCTATGGAAGAAGCCTTTGACAACTACCTAGTCTCATGTAACGTGCCAAAGCAATACTTCCCGCTGGAGGAGGCTATAAGCGAAATTCACCGAATCGGAGGCCTTGCAGTACTTGCGCATCCAACCAGCATAAGTAGAGATCGGACCCTTTTGCGCGAAATCATTGGAGGACTGACTTCTCAGGGGCTTGATGGTCTGGAGGCTTATAATACCCTCGCTAGTTTGGATGAATCAGAATTTCTCCTTTCAATTGCACGCAGGCATCAACTCACAATCACCGGCGGCTCGGATTTTCATGGGAATGAGGGAGAGGATTGTCTGGGTATAGAAGGCAACAGGTTTCCAATTGACTACCGACTGGTGGAGGGACTGAAGGAACGGCTCACCAGAAATAAAAAGGGCTCCGCAGAGCCCTTTCCCGCATGAAGAAAAAACAAGTATTGAATTACTCACTCACCTTGGAATAATTAACCACCTGTACGTTATCGACAACCTTTGTTACCCCTTTTACCTTACCGATAATCCCTAAAGCGTTCTTTAGCTCATCATCAGAATGAACATGCCCGGAGAGGGTAACCTCTCCACTGTTGGACGAAATATTGAAATGAAAATACTCTACCTGATCTGCTTCGAGAAGCGCAGCTTCAGCACGCTTATTGAGAATAATATTATCAAGGAGCTCTTTTGAGCTCGCATCTTCTTTGTTAAAGCGCGGGTCCTTTGCAGCAGCAACGATGCTGTCAACAATTGCTGCAGGCGAGAGTTGAGATGTATTGAATACCAAGTCGTATCCTAGTGGGTCATTCCAGTCGCGGTCGAAGTAGAAATGGATGAAGCCACCACGCTGATGGTCGCTTTTCCTGATCAGGTGACGAGCCAGATCCGGGTCCATCCATTCTCGCTCGGCAAGCATTTCAACGCGTTCTTCAAAGGGGGCGATGAAACGTACACGTATCACGTTGTGCATCCCTTTAAGAAGGTCCTGTCCCCCCCTGCCATAGATGATAACGTTCCCCTTCAGCGAGAAATCCAGCAGCATGAGTTCAATGGTACTCAGATGAGCCGCAAGAAGGCGATCTTCACTGGTCATGTAAACCGGAGGCTTCTCGTCAACTCGTTCCAGTACCTCAAGACTCAGGCCGTATTTGGGTGCCATTTCTTTAATTGTTGTGCCGTCCACCAAGGTGTATCGAAGTTTTTTTGCAACGTCCTTGGCAACACGTAAGGCACCAGTTCCCATTTCTCGTGAGATGGTAATAATAGCCATCCTGAGATCCCCTCCTTTGTAGATATTCGGGATGCTATCACGGAATACCCACCTGTTCAAGATTTTGTGCAGCGTGAATCAGTTCTGCCTTCGAATGTTATTTTATTCCAAGCGTAAACGTGTCACACCCTCCAGTTCTGCAATAGCTATGCATAGACGTTTACATTCATCCCGGGAATGACTTTTGGCGTGGATATCCAGCAAAAGCGTCTTCTTTAGGATATCTTTTTCGATAACCAGATTAAGCACCTCCATGCCAAAGATTCCCAATACTCCCTCGACCTTGGCAATCTGGCCTTCAAAATCTGCACTCCAGATCTTGATCCAGAAATAGGTATCCTTGTGCAACCGACTCTCCAGCCTCTTAAGTAACACCAGACTTATTACAGCCAAGAAGGTCACTAATACGGCAGTGGCATACATTCCTACCCCGACAGAAAGACCTACAGCGGATGCTACCCACAGACAAGCTGCGGTGGTAAGCCCCCTTATGGAAGCCTTTTCCCGAATTATTGCTCCTGCCCCGAGAAAGCCTATTCCGGTCACAACCTGGGCAGCAACACGTCCAGGGTCTACACCGATCTGACCTTGTCCGGAAAAATTACCGAATTTCTGGTAGAAATAGATAGAGGTGATAACAAAAAGCGATGAGCCCAGCGAAACCAGCAGGTGGGTACGGAAACCGGCTGGTCGGCCATGAACCTCTCGTTCCAGGCCTATGATTCCACCAAGGGCCGAGGCAAGAAACAACCTTAAGACTATGTCCCAGCACAATTCAGATCCCATTAGCCCCGCCTTCTGATAGCCGGCAACTCAAATTAATCCTTGGATTGAAGAGAGATATTCAAAAACACCGTGGCCTGTCTTTCGCAACAACTTACCCTTAGAGGCACTCTGAGCACACCATCTTGGGAGGTCTCGACAGGGCCGGCAAAGGTTATTAAAGGCTCTTCAGATCCAGTTTCCACTATTTCGGAAAGAGGGGTGTTATCTTCAGCCGCGGAAGAGTTCTCAGTAGTTGATCGTGCGGGTGAAAGCTCTCGGAACATCCGAACCGTTGGCTGGAGAGTTAGCCCCGACTCCTCAAGATTTGCCAGTATCCCATTCAGCAGAAGGCCCAACGCTTCCATCACCCCTTCCCCAGTGGTTGCAACTACAGGTGCAAGGGGTAGAGAAGCAACCGAAAGCCCCAGGATTATCTGCTCGGTGGACAGGGCTGTAGGAATGTCGCTTTTGTTGCAGAGAACTGCCATAGCCACATCCTCCAGCCCCTTTCCATATGAATTGAGCGCAGCCAGCACCTGGAAGAGCGTGTTCCTGTTCATGTCCTGCCGGGCAGGATCAGAATCTGCAACGAACGCGATGCCATCGACCCCCTTCAGAACCATCTTCCATGCATGTTCCTGGCTTACCAGACCGGTCAGCGTGTAAACATGGACCCGGACACTGTAACTCTCGGAATCCCCACCTTGGGGATGAGTAAAATCGAAAAAGAGCATCCGGTCTTGCTGCAGCCCCATGCTCCGAAGCTGCCCCCTGCTGTCTACCGGCAACTTGGAATAGATGGCCTTCAAGAGGGTTGACTTGCCTGCCGCTGCTGGGCCGCAGAAGACTATTTTTGCGTTAATCTCCCGTTTGGCATGATTTACGAGTGCCATTTGCTACTCCTATTTCTTTTTGTTCAGCAGCAGGCGCCGGGCCTGTGTCGATACCACAGAGGATATGTTTTTGCTTTTGGCAAGAGAGGACAGATCCTTCTCATTGAGTGTCCCCATGAAACGGAGAGCAAAGGGGAGAGGTGTCTTACTGTTCTCCACCAGTGCCTTGCGAATGTTGTAGTGCTTTACCCACTCCTTGTTTCTACAGATGGCACGGATAATCTCTTCGTTCTGGGCTGACATCTTCGAAATGGTAAGAATCTCAGAATCCGTGATCCGGGGGTTCTTCATAATGCTTCCAGATACCAGCTTATTGGAGTCCTTGATAAGGATACCCCTCCACTCCTTATCGCCTGTCAGGGCCAACTTGATCTTTTCACCCACTCCCATGGTCTGGGCAAGCTGGTATTTGGATCTGAACTCCTCTTCATCCATAGGCTCTAACTCATTGATCTCTATATCAAGATCGCCCACAAACTGATCATACCCCTCAATCTCAGTGATAGCGATCAAGGTCGCATAAGCCTCTGCAGCCACCAGGATCCCACGATGAGAGAGGAATTCGAGAGTCTCGAGGGAGACGGCAGGATGAGAAGCAACCACTTCGCAGATTTCATTATCGTCGGCATGGACACGACACAGGATATCGAGAATATACGAATGGGTCTCCGGAGCTTTGAGAACTGTCGATAACCTTTCTCCTTCAAGTTCCCGTAGAGTTCTGATTGCAGTCGTGCTCACCTCGGGATCAGTATCGTGGCAGAGATAGAGGAGAACTGAGCCGAGATCGCCACCTTCCAGTGGGAGCTTCCCCGAAGCCGCCTGTTGCCTGAAATCACGGGAGGAATCAGGCGAAACGCAAAGAGCGGCTTCAAGAGTGACATCAAGGATCAGCGGTTCATCCAATCCATTTCTCCTATTTGACTACAGGGTGAACGTGAGATTCCACAGCCTGTTTCCTGAGACGCTTCACCCATTCCTCTGCTGCGTATTTTCCTTTTATCTGTCCGGTCACGCGATAGACAGGAAGTTTGACCCTGGAATCCCTGAGGGACGTTTTCACCCCCCGTCCTGCCAGGCGACTCATCTCTGTCTTGGCACGCTTTACCTGGTCATAGGATCCCGCATACAGGTTATATTTTCCCCCGGCTGGTAGTATGAATGCAGCATCAGTAATCTTCTTGAGCTTCTCCAGCTCGGCGATAGCAGAATTATAATCGGAAAGTTCTGCCACAAAGAGCCGCTTCATCAGCCTCTCCTGATGCAATTTCTTTATGCCAACGCCGAGAAATCCGGAGCTCTTCATGCTAGCCATCAGTTTTTGGGCCTTAGGGGCAGATAAAATATCGACCGTTTCAAGCTTGTAAAGAAAAACAGGGGACTTCTCTTCCGAAACCTTTGCAGATAGCACCTTAGGCTGTGGTTTCACAGGGGTGGGCTTAGGCTTAGGTGCTTCTGGCTTTTCAGCGCTTTTTGCAGGCGAAGGGGAAGCCGGTTTTGCAGCCGCTATTACCTGAGGGGGGGTAACCGCTGATGGTTGCATTGTCTCAGCAGTATTTGAGGGAGGCTTGGGTGGCCCGGCCGGTTTAGAGGATACAGGTAACGCCAGAGGCAATGAAGGTTTAACCGGCACATTTTGTCCCTGCACATCTGGCCGCGGCGGAATCGGGTGCTTCAGCTGTTGGGGTGGTGGCGCCTTTTCAGATTCTACTTCACGCTGTTTTATCATTCCTGTGAAGAAATAGAGATAGCCGAACACAGCCAGGAGAGCAACCAGAAAGCCCAATAAAAGGTTCTGGCTGGCGCCGCGCTCCGAGATTTTTTCTTCATCATCTTTAACCATCGTCATACCCTCCACAAAAAACTTCGGGTCCGGGGATTAGGAACTCACGACAAGACGATACTAATCCCTAGGAGTCTGTCGGCCTTGAGATTCTGACCGAATCAACTTAACCCGTAAGTTGATTCTACTGGCCATCCTGATCAGTCAACAGATACCGTTTCGA
>JAYSLX010000179.1:0-11949 GCA_043725245.1 Geobacteraceae bacterium
GAACATGCTGACAGGAACCGCCGTGTACGGAACCGTACGCACGGTGGTGTGGGAGGACGGCGGGGGAGACCCCGCCTCCTACCCGATTGGCCCCGTTAAGAAAACCACAACTGCTTCAGCATCAATTCTTTTTCTATTCACAACAATCCAGAATATAGGTAATAATTGATTGATAATTCTAGTTTTTTACCATATTATATTTATTCATTATCTATTCACTATAGGTCTCACGCATGCGAACAAACAACCTCGACAGTCAAGACCGGCTACTATTGTTCCTGGCCACAGGGATATATTCCGCGCCGGAAATTCAACAACGCTTTCACTATAGCCAACCCACTGTTTCCCGTTTACTTACGCAACTAGCCGACAGGGTAACCATTATTGGAAACGCCAGGGCACGGCGCTACACGAAAATGCGTGACGTACGAGGATTAGGTGGGGAATTTCCGATTTATAAAATTGATGACGAAGGCAATGCTCATTTAATCGGTACTTTATTTGCTATTGCACACGATCATTTTCTCTGGAAACCCGTAAATGATCGCGAACAAATATTCAGAAGTCTCCCTTGGTTTGTTGCCGATCTCCGTCCGGAAGGTTTTGTTGGTCGTGCTTTTGTGCGCCGGTTACACCAGGAACTCGGACTTCCTGCCAGCAGTGTCGACTGGAATGAAGACCACGTATTGTCAGCACTGGCGCGTAGAAGCGAGAATACCATGGGAAATCTGGTCATCGGCCGGGAATCCATTGACCGATACTTTCAGATGGTTCACGAATTAACCGCACCAATTCGGGAAGAGGCAATTACCGATGCATACCCACGACTGGCCCAAGAGGCCATGGACGGCCAACCGGCAGGATCGTCGGCTGGCGGAGAGCAGCCTAAGTTTACCGCCATTATCGAGCGCAATGGATCCGTTCAAAATGTGCTGGTAAAATTTTCTCCGCCGATCAGCACAATCGAAGGAAGGCGGTGGGCAGATCTCTTGATTTGCGAACATCATGCCCTGCGGGTTGTACACACCGCGGGCATCATTGCAGCCCAAAGCAACGTCATTGAAGCCGGTGGACGAGTGTTTCTGGAGGTAGTTCGCTTTGACAGAACCGGATTGTTAGGGCGCCTGCCCATTGTTTCATTGCGCGCGATAGACAACGAATTTTATGGCTTTCAGGACAACTGGATTAATGCTGCAAACAGAATGGCAAACGACGGAAAACTGTCAAAAGAGGAGGCTGGTTCGCTCAGGTGGCTCTCGGTTTTCGGCAACCTGATCGGCAACAATGATCAACACTTTGGCAATATCTCTATGACGATGATTGACGGCAGCAAGCGATTTGTCCTTGCTCCTGCATATGATGTGCTGCCTATGGTCTATCGGCCGATGGATGGGGCTGCCCCCTCACGTCCGCTCACGTTACCTGCTGTTATTTCCGGTGCCCCCAATGAATGGGCCTCAGCGCTTGAAAGCGCAGGCCAATTCTGGGAACAAACAAAATTTGACCTCCGTATTTCTGAAGAATTTCGGATGATTTGTTCAGAAAACCACAATATAGTGCAGCACTTATATGCCGGGCCGCGTTTGTTTGCGTAATGCGGCAATTATAAAGAAGATATCTATCAATCGCTATGTTGCCGAAAACCTTGAAACAGCTATCGGAGATCTTCAGGCCTCCATTTTCCTGCAATTCTGCCTGGAGGAGATCGGCCCTTACATTTGACATATTAACAGAAATTATCACTTTGCTTTTCGGAGGAAACTATTGTGAAAATATCCATCAGTGAACTTGAAGATTTGACTGCCAGAGCAGTGCGGAGCTACGGCTACACCGATGATGAGGTCCGGGTTATCAGCGATGTGCTCCTCTATGCCCAACTGAGAGGCAACAACCAGGGGGTTGTGAAGCTCATCGGCAAGGGGATTTCTGTGGATCCGGGGGCAGGAGAAATTACCGTCGAAATGGAGACCCCCATCTCCGCAAGGATCAACGGTAATCGAAACCATGCCATGGTGGTGGTGCGCAAAGCCATGGACATCGTCGTGGCCAAGGCACAAAAAAGCGGCTTCGGCATTGCCGGCACCTTCAACACAAACACCTCCTCTGGCGCCATCGGTTACTTTGCCTCCGAACTGGCAAAACAGGGGCTGATCGGTTTCCTGTTCGGCAGGTCCCCGGAACGGGTCGCCATGCACGGCTCCTGCGAGCCGGTCTTCGGGACCAATCCGATGGCTGTTGGTATCCCGGCCGAACCAGACCCCGTCGTTCTCGATATGTCCACTGCGGCAATTTCATTCTACGGACTGGTAGAGGCGGAGACGGCAGGGAGGGCAATTCCCGATGACGTTGCATATAATGTCGAGGGGAAGGCAACCACCAGCCCTCAGGAGGCGATCAAAGGGGCTATCCGCTCCTTTGACAGAAGCCACAAGGGCTCCGGACTGGGCCTGATCGGCGAGATCCTTGCCGGCCCACTGGTGGGCGCGGCGTTCTGCGGCTTAGGTGACAGCAAAGGGAACTGGGGCCATCTGCTCTTCGCCATCGACCCCGGAATCCTCGGCGACCGGGACCAATTTATACGAAGCGTCAGCGAAATCTGCCTGAAGGTTAAGGCGACCCAGAAGCTTCCGGAAGTAACGGAGATCTACCTGCCGGGAGAGCGGGGCTCGCTTTTGGCAAATCAGCGCCTGGCATGCGGTGAGATCGAGATCGAAGACAACCTGCTGGCGGAGCTGCATAAAGTTGCCGGGAGGGCAGCGGTGCCCCCGGGCCTGACGTGACAAGTGGGTGCTTTATCCAAGGTTAAATATTACTTGCGATTAATGTTACTCCGTGATACCAGCTTTTAATCTCGAATAGGAAATGGAGCCGCAACAATGGGGTAGGGGTCGGAATCCCCTTCCGAAAGGCTCTTGCGCCTTCTCAGCTTTGCCTGCACAACCGAGCGCTACCCAAGGAGGGTCTCGATGCAGCTGACAGCCCATTGCCGCAAGTGCGGAAGAGTCATGAACAGCCAGCGGATTGACGCCTGCCGGGTAAGAATGAGCTGTTCCTGCGGTTTTTCCGATTTCTGTGCAATGCCGGGGGCGGTCCAGACGGCCAACCCGTTTCACCACGAGACCCGATTTACCCCCCATGGGGAATACGAAAAAGGGAAGATGGCGCTGCTCATGCGACGCGCCGGCAGGGAGCACCTGGAGATTATCTCCCTGGAAGAGATCAGCATGCTGGTTTCTTTGGATTTCGAGCTTCCCGACGTACTGCAGTCGATCTCATCCAAGCTTGCTGTACAGCTTAACGCCAGTGTCTGCAACATCTACCTGCGGGAGGGTGATGATCTGGTGCTCAAGGCCACCCACGGCTTCGACCAAGAGCATGTCGGCAAAATTCGTCTCAAGATCGGCGAGGGGATCACCGGCGCAGTGGCCAGGGATATGCAGCCCCTGAACCTCTCCAATGCCTCACTCGATCCGCGCTTCAAGGTTTTCCCGGAACTGAACGAGGATAAGTACAATGCCATGCTCTCCTTTCCCGTCACTGATAAGAAAGATATCTATGGAGTCATCAACCTGCAGACGACCTCGGTACACCACTTTCCGGAGGACGAAATCTACTTCGTCTCGATTATCTCCAACCTGATCCTGTCGGCCATCAAGCTGCGCCGAAGGTGACTATAACGTCTGAAGATGGCCATGGGCTCGGTATTTAGGCTGGCTAGCCGGGCTTCTTCCTTAGTGATCGGTTCTGTCGGCGATCGATGGTTGCTACCCTCTGAACTTCGCGGTACAATTTATTGCACGAACAGTTAATTCCGAACCTATGCTTGTGAAGGACAGACGCTCAGGAGGCGACCATGTTAAAGAAATATGTAGCAACGATGATTATCCCGCTCTTTTTCATTTCCGGCTGTTCGACATACAAAACCCAGTTTGCCGGCTTCCGCCCACCAGAGGCGTACATCAACCATCAGGTTATCAACGGACTTTCCATCGGTGGTGAGGCTTATGCCTCTGGAGATGCGGCAGAAGATGCGTTCGGCTTCGACATCAAGGGCGCCGGTATACTGCCGGTTCAAATTGTTCTCAACAACAAGAGCGGCGATAGTTTGGAAATCTTCCCCACGCAGACTTTTCTGGTGGATGACGAAGGAAAATACTGGGCACTAATCCCAACCAATGTGGCCATCAACAGGATTGAACAGTCAACCCAACTAGCCTCTTTCTTTGGCAAGGGGGCAGGAAAGGGTGCGCTGCTTGGCGCTGTTGCCGGTTCGGTCATCGGCGCTGCACTCGGTATTGTCTCCGGCACGAATGTCGGTTCGGCAATCGGCAAGGGGGCGGCTCTCGGAGGTGCCGGTGGTGCGGTTTTCGGCGGGGTAAAAGAGGGGACATCGCCTGATCGCGAATACCGGATTACTGACGACCTCCGCGCCAAGAGCCTGGAGGGGAAGAAAATCCCCAACGATTACCTGGCGAACGGGTTCCTGTTCTTCCCCGGCGAGGCCAATTCTGCCAAGGAGTTGCGGTTGCAGCTCATAGAGAAGGAGACCGACAGGATCATGCCTGTTGTTCTCAGGTTTAAATAGTATCCATCCAGAAACTCCGGATGAGAAATTTTTGGTTTCCGCATTGGGGGAAAGCGGCGAAAGTCTCTTTCCCCCGTTAAATGATAACGTTATGCAGATCCCTCTTCTGGTATCTCCACCAGAAAGCCACCGCACGGAACAGCCAGTCCAACAGGAATACCCCCCAGACTACATACAGAGACAGATGCAGCACCTCTGCAGCGATGTAGGCAAGTAAGACCCTGATCCCCCACATTGCAACCAGTGTAACGAGGAATACGTAATGAGTATCCCCTGTCCCGCGGAGGCTACCTGCGTAGACAAAGGAGATTGCGAGGGGGACCTGAGCAAAGGCGACCAGCTTGAGGAAAATGCTCCCCTTTTCGATTACCGCGGGGTCATGGGTGAAGAGCCCGATGAGCTGGGCCGGGAAAAAGAAGAAGAGGAGCGCCATGCAGGCCATGACGATGACCGCGAGTCGGAGCGCTTCACGGTGGCCGATGCGTGCTCGTCTGTACTTTTTAGCCCCTAGAGACTGCCCCATCAGGGTTGCCGCGGCGATTCCCATCCCTGCACCAGGCATGAAAGAGAGAGACTCGATGGAGAGCCCTATCTGGTGAGCCGCATAGGCGGCGGTTCCGTAGGAGATGATAAATTTGGAATAGAGTAGCTGGCCTGACTGCTGGGCTATCCGCTCAAGCGCCACAGGATAGCCGACCCGCCAGATCCTGGCGAAAAGCTCCAGATCCGGCCTGCCGATCTTGATGTACCTCCGTCGCAATCCCTGAAACAGGAGGTAGGCGAAGCCGCAGAACTCAGAGATGTTGATGGCATAGGCTGCACCGATCACCTCCATGCGGGGAAAACCAAACATGCCGTAGATCAGGGGCCAGGCCAGCAGCACATGAAGGATGTTGACCAGAATGATCGCTTCCATCGGGGTCCGGGTGTCGCCGGTACCGTGCATTATGGCCGAGAGGATGTTGAGCCCTGCGGTGAAGGCGAAACAGAGGAAGACCAACCGGATATAGCCGTCGGCAAAGCGGATTACATCATCTTGTGCTCCAAGGAATCTTGCCAGATCGGTGCCGACCCCCCATCCGAGCAGCGAAGCTGCCACCGCCATTGTGCCGCAGGCGAGCAGGGCTGCAAAAGCCGCGCGGCGGGCCGCCTTTCGCTGCCCGCCACCCCAAAGGTGCGCAATCACGACCGTTGTTCCGGTGGATAGCCCCCAGAAAACCGTCATGACAACGAAGATGAGAAGCTGTCCCAGGCCGGTTGCTGCTATTGCAGCTGCCCCAAGCCCCCCCACCAGGAATATGTCAACGATTGAGACCAGCCGCTGAAACAGTGACGACAGGAGCACCGGCAGTGAAAGGTTGATGACGTTTCGCCTGATTGAGACCGGACGTCCCTTGCCTGCAGCGAGACGCCGAAGTGAACTTGGTGTTTGTCCTAACATAATGGAGGTTACAGCCCCAGCTCCTCAGACATGCCTAATACAAAGTTTTTCGCCTGTCCGGAAGGTGCGATGATCCCGTAGGCCATCGCCTCTCTCAGTTCGGCTTCGGTTGCGCCTGCTTCCTTCGCGACCGCGAAGTGCTTCTTCAGTCAGGTGGGGCACCCAACCGCCACGGCGCAGCCGACCCGGATAAGCTCGCGGGTCTTGGTGTCCAGGACTTCTTCGTAGTCGTAATCAAGGATCTTCTTACGGATCTTCATGACTCTCCCCCTTTCGTGAACCGGCTGAAAACCTTTACTTATTACATTCCTTGTGATACATAAAACCACTTTTACCGTATACAGCCATGCTTTGGCAATCTTTTCCGGGAATTCATACCATGCGTAGGTATATTTATGAATCACTTTCAGTACAAGGGTAACGAACTTTACGCCGAAGAAGTGGCGCTCAAGGATATCGTGGCCAAGGTCGGCAGCCCGGAGAATTTATGGTGGCGCTCTGCCTGCGTGCTGTTCTCTGCATACTGCTGCTGACAGCATCGGCGGGTCCGGCGCTGGCCGGCCACTTCGAGAATGACCTGCTGCTCCTGATCAACGCGTACCGGGTGGTAAACGACCTGAAGCCGCTCACCATGCGTCCCAAGTACGTCAACCTGGCGCGTGAGGAGAGCCTGGCGATGCGCAAGGTCGGCCGGATGAGTCACGCCGGCTTCAACGCCGGCTTCCGAAAAGCCAGCGCCAGTGGAGCCAACGGCTGCGTAGAAAACGTCGCCTGGAATTATCCGACAGCCCAGGGGCTGTTTGACGGTTGGCAACAGTCGCCTGGGCACGACCGGAACATGCTCGACCCGGAGATCACCGGTGTCGGCATTGCCAAGGTTGGACCGTACATAACCTTTTTCGCCTGTTACTGAAGATACTCACCAATTCCTTGTCAGGAGGCACGACATGTTTAAAGGAAGCATTGTTGCTATCGTTACCCCGTTCAAGAACGGCCAGGTGAATTTTGAAAAGCTGCGGGAGCTGGTCGAGTTCCAGATCGCCGGCGGCACCGACGCCATAGTGCCGTGCGGCACCACGGGCGAGTCCTCCACCCTCAACTACGAGGAACACGACCGGGTGATCGAAGTCGTCATCCAGCAGGTAAACAAGCGCGTACCGGTCATCGCCGGCACCGGCTCAAACTCCACCGCCGAGGCGATCGAGATCTCCCTGCACGCCAAGAAGCTCGGTGCCGATGGCTGTCTGCTGGTCACCCCCTACTACAACAAGCCGACCCAGGAGGGGCTCTACCGCCACTATACCGCAGTTGCAGAGGCTGTGGCCATCCCCCAGATCCTCTATAACGTGCCGGGCCGCACAGGTGTCAACTTGCTGCCGGAGACCGTGGCCAGGCTGGCCGAGCACAAGAATATTGTGGCGATCAAGGAGGCCACCGGCTCCCTGCAGCAGGCTTCCGAGATTCTGGCACTCTGCGGCGACAAGATCGACGTCCTCTGCGGCGACGACTTCATCACCTTCCCCATGATGGCCTGCGGGGCCAAGGGGGTGATCTCGGTATTGGCCAACATCATGCCGAAAGCGGTGGGAGACCTTACCGACGCCTTCTTTGCCGGCGACCTGGAGAAGGCGCGCCAGCTGCACCTGCACACCCTGAAGATCGGCAATGCCATGTTCCTGGAGAGCAACCCGATACCGGTCAAGACCGCGCTCGGCCTGATGGGCAAGTGCTCTGATGAGGTTCGCCTGCCGCTCTGCGAGATGGGTGCGGCCAATAAAGAAAAACTGGCGGCGATTCTCAAAGAATACAAGCTGATTTAGAAATCCATTTGTAGGGGCGCTGCTTGCCGCGCCCCGAGTGGGCGGAGCAAGCGCCGCCCCTACGAATTCATATGTGAGGCATGACATGGTTAAGATAGCTGTTTGCGGCGCTGCCGGCCGCATGGGTCAGAGAATCATCGTTGCTGCCAGGGAAGCAGGATGTACGGTATCCGGCGCCCTGGAGCGACCGGGACACGAACTGGTCGGCCAGGATGCCGGACTCATCGCCGGCTGCGGGATGCTGGGTCTGGCCATCTCCGACGACCTGAATGCCGTTGTCGCGGGATGCGACGTCCTCATCGACTTCACCACTCCCAAGGTGTCGCTGAAGAACCTTGAGCTCTGCGCCCTGAAGAAAAAGGCGATCGTCATCGGCTCCACCGGCTTCACCCCCGAGGAGCGAGCCCTTGCAGTGGAGCTTGCCAGGGATATCCCGTGTGTGCTTGCCCCGAACATGTCGGTAGGGGTCAACGTCTGCTTCAAGGTTCTGAAGGACGTGGCCAAGATTCTCGGTGACGACTTCGATGTGGAGATCGTCGAACTGCATCACAACAAGAAGAAGGACTCACCGTCAGGAACTGCCGTGCGCATGGGCGAGGTGGTTGCCGAGGCGCTGGGGCGCGACTACAACAAGGTGGCCAACTACCACCGCGAAGGGATCTGCGGCGAGCGGACCAAAGAAGAGATCGGCATGCAGACCGTCCGCGGCGGCGACATCATCGGCGAGCACACCGTCTACTTCATCGGCCAGGGTGAGCGGATCGAGATCTCCCACCGGGCCATGACCCGTGACATGTTTTCCCGTGGCTCAGTCCGCGCTGCCAAGTGGGTGGTGGGGAAGAATCCCGGATTGTACGATATGCAAGACGTTTTGGGTCTCCGTTAAGAGGCATCTGGAGATGTCATTATGATGGAAGCAGGCATTCTGATGATGTTCGCGGTGGTCGGTGGCGGTATTCTCGCCATTGCCTGTCTCGCCGCCTGGATCTGGGCGCTCATCGATATCCTCAAAAACGAGTTCACAGGCATCAACAAGCTGGTCTGGCTCCTGCTGGTGATCTTCCTGCCGCTGCTCGGCAGCATCTGTTACTACTTCATCGGGATGAAGCAGAAACTCCCGCCCAATGCCAATTAATACAACCGGAGGATTTTTTCGTGGCAAAAATCAACGACAACTACCTGAAACTGAAAGCAGGATACCTCTTCCCGGAGATCGGTCGCCGCGTGCGCGAATTCAGCGCCGCCAACCCCACTGCCAAGGTGATCCGCCTGGGGATAGGCGACGTGACCCGTCCGCTGGCCCCGGCAGTACTCAAGGCATTCCACGCCGCCGTCGATGATCTCGGCACCACCGACCAGTTCGCCGGCTACGGCCCGGAGCAGGGGTATGACTGGCTGATCAATGCCATCATCGAGAAGTCCTACAAGCCACTCGGCGTTTCCCTCAAGACCGAGGAGATGTTCATCTCCGACGGCTCCAAGTGCGACTGCGCCAATATTCTCGACATCTTCGCCCTGGACAACGTGGTGGCGATCGGCGACCCGGTCTACCCGGTCTACAACGACACCAACGTGATGATCGGCCGCACCGGTGAGGCCAACGAAAAAGGCTACTACGAGAACATCGTCTACATGCCGTGCAACGAGGCCAACGGTTTCATCCCGTCGCTGCCGACCCAGAAAGTGGACATCATCTACCTCTGCTTCCCCAACAACCCGACCGGCACCGTGGCCACGAAGAGCGAGCTGAAAAAGTGGGTCGACTACGCCAACGAAACCGGCGCGGTGATCTTCTTCGACGCCGCCTACGAGGCGTTCATCACCAATCCGGAGATCCCCCACTCCATCTACGAGATCGAAGGAGCGAAGAAGTGCGCCATCGAGTTCCGCTCCTTCTCCAAGACCGCCGGCTTTACCGGCGTCCGCTGCGGCTTGGTAGTCGTGCCGGAAGAGGTCATGGGGACGACAGCCACCGGCGAGAAGTACTCCTTCAACAAGCTCTGGCTGCGCCGCACCACCACCAAGTTCAACGGCGCCTCCTACCCGGTGCAGCGCGCTGCTGCCGCCGTCTACTCTGACGAAGGGTGGGCCCAGACCAAGGAGATCATCGACTACTATATGGAGAATGCCCGCATCATCCGTGAAGGCCTGAAAGAGGCCGGCGTCACCTGCTACGGCGGGGTGGATGCCCCCTACATCTGGCTCAAGACCCCGGGCGGCATGAGCTCCTGGGACTTCTTCGACAAGCTCCTCAACGAATGCAACGTAGTCGGCACCCCCGGCTCCGGCTTCGGCCCGAGCGGCGAAGGGTTCTTCCGGTTGTCGGCCTTCGGCCATCGCGAGAATGTGATTGAGGCGGTGGAGAGGATAAAGAAGAATTTGAAGTAGGTTTGATATGAAAGGCGGTCAATTGGCCGCCTTTTCATAAGTGAAACATTTGTAGTATTTCCATAAATTGACGACTTTGATATTTATCAAAGCATGGTATTATGCTATTCATAGCATCCTGTAGTGATAACTGTTTTCATCAGAAGCAGGTCATAACATAGATCTTTTTGAATTAAACTTAGAGGGCTGAGCAATGAATATACCCAAAATGATAACTCCATGCCCCATCTTGGAAACGGCTGTTGAGCTGAGGTTTGAATCAAGTTTACCTTCAGAAGCTGTTTTTGGAATTATCTACAATCAATTCAAAGATGTATATGAAACAGTAGAAAAACTACCCATTTTACAGTTGCCTGAGCAGATAAGAATGACAGATGCTAATCTTAAATATAAGCCGTATTACAAGCTTGCTAAAGACAATATAGTTCTGACTATCGGTCCAAAGGTTATAAGTATTGGTTGCATCAATAATTACATAGGTTGGGATGAATTTTCAGAAGTTATAAATACGCATATTAAAAAAGTGCTTCGAACAAAAGCTATTAACAAAATAACAAGGTATGGCATAAGATATATAAATTTCTTTAGTACTGACATATTTAACAATATTAAATTGCAAGTAAAAGCGGATGACTTTCCGTACAAACTAAAGGAACCATTTATTAAAACATTCATTTATCACAATAAATATACTATATTATTACAATTAGCTAGTAATGCTTCAATATTGAAAGATTCAAAGCAACATAAAGGGTCGGTTTTGGATTTAGACGTATCTTTGTCTAATCCTAAATACGACATAAAGCACAAGATACATGATATTGTAGCAGAGAGCCATGAAGTGGAAAGAAGTATATTCTTTAACTTACTCACAAAAGAGTTTTTAGATACATTAAATCCACAGTATTAGGATATATCATGAGAGAAGATGATTTGAGTTTGCCTTATAAATTAGGATTTGTCACAATTACTGCAGCTTTGATATTTGCAGGATCAGACGTTAATGCATCATATCTGCCATCTAAATATTATAAGGCGTCCCCTGTAACAAAGATTGAACATAGTTGGGTAAATATTACTGCAGAGGATTACTTAGTTACAACTGATTTAATGGATGAATCTTTATTTAACACCTTTACCAGCAATGTTGGTTTATATGATTTAACTTGGTTAAATAAAGCTAAAGATATTGATAGAGTTGGTAAAAGTGATGAAGCGCTCGATATTGTATATGATAATATTGACAAAATGTTGTCTAACAATAATTTTATTGGTGTTGATAGCTTGTTGAGCGAAATTGACATAAATGAATATTCAGTGGATATGCTGCTAGGACTGCTAACTTCAACTTTACCTGCTAAAAATAAGTTAGAGAATAGAAAATATTTACTGGAACTGGCAACTGAAAATGTACTCAACGCCGGCGTTTATGGAGTAGAAATCTTTGTCGGCCTCGACTGAAGAGGAACTCTCTGCGAGAGTCCATAGCGCAGATGAATTACCCTTTGAATCAATCCAGTACGCAGGGGTGGCTATAACAAAAACGGACAATGGTTTTCACGTCGGTCTTTTATATAGAGAAACTGAAATACGATTTTTGCATCTGGCATGGCATCTTAAACTCAATGTCATTGACTTAAGAAACCCGTTTGTACCCGGTGAAGAACTTCTGGAGCTTAACCTTTTTGTTTCTCTGGAACATTCTGTTCGGCCTG
>JAYSLX010000180.1:0-6318 GCA_043725245.1 Geobacteraceae bacterium
CGTCCCCTGGGGGTGGTTGCCGCGACGTCAAAGGGCCTGTCCCTCAATCGCTCTGGATAAGAAATCGTCTACGTATTCAGTTGTCGCTTCAGCCGCAAAAACCTGCCGACAAAAAGCATGTTCTATTCTTTACCGTATTGGTTGGACAATGTCAAAAGGTTTTTTGGGTCCCGACATCCGGTAAATAAATCCGGGCAAGACTAAACGACCATCAACAGCCCCGGCAACCTATGCCGCTCGCTTTGCCGGTTCTTTCTTTGTTACCCCCTCACACCTTCCTAGCCCTTCGGCAATAAGGGCAAGCACAAGAGTATTGAGGCTTACCCCATCAGCTTTCGCCCGTGCCTGTAGAGAAGCATGGAGCGACCGGGGAAGTCGCTGAACAAACTTAACCGGCTTGCCTTCCTCGTTGTAATGCCTCGGTTCCGGTATTTTCCGCCCGATGTCCACCTGTGCCGCAATCCAGCTATTGAAAGCATCCCTGCCATTTTCAAGAGTCTCTTCCAGTGTTTCACCGTCAGACATGCAGCCTGGAAGATCGGGAAAAGTAATCATGTAACCGCCTCCGTCATCGGCTGAAAGCGGTGCTATGGTATGGCCGTAAGCCTCGAAAGGATAAGGGGGCGTTACCGGCTTGATCTTCTTCACTTTCATGACATTCTCTCCTTGATCGTGTCAATCATCTCAACAAACCGTTTGGCATAAACCGGCTTGACAGGACGATGTGCCGGAACGCAAAGAGTTTCGGCAATACCCGGCGCAGAAAAAACATGGTGACTACCTCCATGATTGCGTACCTCAATACCGTAACGACCGGCCACGGTCAACAAGTCGTCAATATGCCAGTCACGGGGATTTTTCTTCATCCGGTCAAGTAACTTATCGGCTGTAGCCATGCAATCATAGTATCACATATAACATTGCATTCAAGGTCTTTTTGTATATGCAGCACAAGCTGAAGCGCCTCAATCTCTTCTGTATCTGTACTGCTATACTCCTAGGCTGCTCTTGAAAATGGATGAACTTCCTTATCGAGTCTTCTATCCAGGTTTTCCAGTGCTACTTCCATATCGTAATGCGTCTGCAGGTTGAGCCAGAATTGGGCTTCCATATTGAAAAAGCGCCCAAGATGAAGTGCAGTGTCGGCGGTTGTAGATAACAACCTGCCTGCCTATCGGCTTTAGACCTGGTTCTATAAGGTCGGGGTATCTCTCTAGGATGTCCTCAAAATCTTTCTCTCTCATTCAGATGTTCCTATGTTTTGTGTTTGTTCAACGCTAAATTGACCGGCTTGGCCGGTCCTATGTTCTGGTTATTTTCTGCCAGAGATCGGAGATTAAAATGATACGATCTGCAATGATTCAGATGGAAACCGAACTAACACAGGAAGAATTTGAAAAGTGGTTACTTGGCTTAATCAAGATAGTCGCAACAAAGCCGGAGCAATCTAATATTCTAAAAATAACGGGCCGGGAAATCACCGGCCATAGGCCGAGTGCATGCGGTGGGCATATTTCAGGAGGGAATGATGGAATTTCAGTTTATGGACAGAATCATGGTCAAGTCAAAATTGCGTCGAACAGAAACACTTGTCCGAGGCGGCAACAATAAAAAACAATGGGATATTGGCCGTTTTAAGCACCCTCGCGGAGCTGTAGTTATAGGTTGGCGCACTCTTTCAAACGGTGAGTCCGAGTGCTGGCCGGATGAACCAATAGTTTACCATCCGAAAGAGCATTTCAAAGCTCTGTTGGTAGTTTCTGATGAAAAACATAATCCATATTACGTACTGCCAGAAGAGGCTTACGAAAGATAACTCGTTGATCACCGGTTCACGCGCGTGCACGCGTGAACCGGTGATCTTCCCAAATGGAATATTTATCCTGTGTATATGTAAAGAAGTAGTGGTTTAATTACGCCTGCCGCACTTCGAGCCGTAATCCCTCAATCTTTTCAAAATCACGCCGGTTAGCGGTAATTACCGTGTAATCCAGAGAAATGGCCGTCGCTGCAATGATCAGATCATGCGACCCTACCGTAAAGCCTCGCTGCACCAGTGATGCCCATATTCTGGCGTAGATGCGGGCAACTCCCATATCAAATGGAAACACGGGGATCATTTCGATCACTTTTTCCACAAAGGCCTGACGTCTTATTTTCCTGGTTTCCGTGTCGGCCCGCTCGACTCCATGGAGAAGTTCGGCCACTGTTACCACGCTGATACCGAACGGCTCATCTTCACGACCAGCCACCAGATTTTCAACTATCCCCCGGCTTCTTTCCAGTGCGATGATCTCGCTGGAGTCAAGTATCACTCCCACGACAGAGCCTCGGGCATTGAAGGCTGCGAACTTGCCGCAGCTATAACATCAGCTTCAAATGAGGTATCACTTCTGTCGAGATGGGGAAAGGCTTGCACAATCTTACGCAGGTCAGCCAGAGTTGCGCAACTGCGGATCGGTTCCACCGGAACCAGGGATGCGGCCGGTTTCCCGCCACGGATAACGGTATACCGCTCTCCACGGTATTTAATGTTGTTGAGCAGTTCCGAAAAACTTCTCACCGCCTCGGTTGAACTGATCGATGTCTGCATAGCAACCTCCGCAAAATATGATAATCATATTTTACATCATTTGTTAACTCTGACAATATAATTAATCCGCATCTGCAGATTCACGGCCAAAGGCAAATTTCTCTAATGTGGCGAAGCTTCAGAAATGAACCGTAATTATCATATTTCCATCCCGGTTTTTTTGCCAACATTGACGCCGACGACAGGATTGAGTATGCTCCCACAATGGACAATGAGAAACTGGAGAGCACCACATGGGAAGAACTCTGCCATCAGTGCGGAACCTGCTGTTTTGAGAAGCTGGAAGACGATTCCGGAACCGTTTTTTTCACCTCCACCCCCTGCCGTTACCTTGATATCACCACCCGTCACTGCAAGGTGTACGAGCGCCGCTTCATTATCAACCCCGATTGCATACAGCTCTCGCCCGAATTGGTAAAGAATCTCAACTGGCTTCATGACGACTGCGGCTATCGCCGGGCATTGGGGATCGAACGCAGACCGGGGCGTTGCAAAAATAATACATAAGAGACTAACCAAGGACAGAATAAACATGACCGATATTGGATCAAAACCCGCCCACCCTAGCCTCACCATCATCCAGGGAAACAAGATCGACGTACACGCATTCGTCAAGCTCCCCACAGCCGAAAAGCTGGAGCGTCTGAGAAATATGACCACGGCACGCCGGCTGGAGCTGATCGTCGAAGACCCCGATTCCAAGCGCCTCATCAGGGCCTTTTCACCGCAGGAGTTCTACCTGATGGTCAAGGAAACCGGGGAGACCGACGCCGAACTGCTCCTCAGTAACGGATCCACCAGCCAGATCCAGTTCTGTCTCGATCTGGATATCTGGGATAAGTGGGAGTTCAACATTGAACAGGCCATTCACTGGCTCGAGCACCTGCTCTCCAGCGGCGAGGATGACCTGATTGCAATGCTGAGACGTCTCGACCCTGAACTCATACTGCTCATTCTCATGGAAGAGATAGAGGTCGGGGGTGGCACAGGCGATATGGCAACCGACTCGGAGCGCTTGGGCGATTGGGATCATACCTTCGACAGCATCTACTACATCACCTTCCGCAAAAGCGAGCATTCCCGGCTGATAGGCACCCTGCTCGACATCATGTACCGGAAGGATCAGCCGCTCTACTACTCCCTCATGGAAGATTGCCACGCATCTCTCAAGCTGGAGCTGGAGGATATCTGCTATCAGTTCAGATGCGGTCGACTGGCCGATCTGGGCTTTCCTGAATATGATCAGGCGATCGAGATCTTTGTGCCTATCATGCCGGACTCATACGCGCCGGGCGAGGAAAAGAGCTCCATTGCCCCGTCAGAGGTAGATGCGATTATGCTTCCGCCTCCCGCAAGCGACGACACCCTTCTCACCAGAACCCTTTCAGATGGGATGACCGATGCCCTGCAACAGGAATTGAGCGCCCTTCTCAACTGCGCCATCATAGCTGAGCGGGGAACCGGCCCTGACGAGGATGCTATCCGCTCAGTCACCCAGCGGGTCTACGGCTGGCTGAACATCGCCTTGGAGCATCTTTCCGGTAACGACGCGGCCAAGGCCGCCGAAATCATCCGGAAGGAGTACCTGAAACGCCTTTTCAGGCTCGGTTGCGGCATTGTGGAGGAAGTCGCACGTACCTCAAGAACACTCAAGAGTGACGACTATGCAACTGGCAAGGCACTGCGCGGCATGATAGCCAAGCGGCCCCGTTTCTACCGCGGACTCGACCCCGACCATACCGACGGCTACCGGGAATTCTCTTCCATGGACGACATACGCCTGATGCGGGAGTTCCTCTCACTCCTGAAAGGGTGAGGGTTATCCTATGGCACAGTTTCTTCCATTGGCTGCAGCCCTCATTGCCGGAGGCATAATCGGCTGGCTCCTTGCCGCAAACCGCCTCACGAGCCTTCACGAGAGGACGCGGGCCGGGCTTGAAGCAGAGATTGCGCGGCTCACGGAGCGCCTTCAGGGCGAGCGGCATTCCACCGAAGAGAAGCTGGCCGTGGTCAACGAGGCCCAGATCAAGCTCTCGGACGCCTTCCAGGCCCTGTCAGCCCAGGCACTACAGAGCAACAACCAGGCCTTCCTCGATCTGGCCAAGGCGACCTTGGAGAAATTCCAGGAGGGTGCGAGAGGAGATCTGGAGCTCAGGCGCAGGGCCATCGACGAAATGGTCCGACCGATGCGCGAATCGCTTGAGAAGGTTGACCAGAAAATCGGTGAGCTGGAAAAGGTCCGCGCCACCGCCTTTGACACCTTAGCGGAGCAGCTACGAACAATGGCAGCCGGTCAGTCACAGCTCCAGGGAGAAACCGCCCGTCTGGTCAAGGCACTTCGGTCCCCAACAGTTCGTGGCAGATGGGGAGAGATCCAGCTGAAGCGTGTTGTTGAGATTGCCGGCATGGTCAATTACTGCGACTTCCTCGAACAGGAGAGCAGTGAAGGTGCAGACGGCAGACTCCGACCTGACATGGTTGTCAAACTCCCCAGCGGCCGGAATATCGTGGTTGACGCCAAGGCACCACTCATGGCCTATCTGGAAGCCCTTGAGACAAGCGATGAAGATGAGCGTACCCGTCACCTGCAGGACCACGCCAGACAGATCCGCTCCCATCTCACCAAACTCAGCGCCAAGGCTTACTGGGACCAGTTTCAACCAACTCCGGAATTCGTCGTCCTCTTCCTTCCAGGTGAGTCATTTTTCAGCGCCGCACTTGAGCAGGACCCTGCCCTGATTGAGTTCGGCGTGGGACAGAGGGTAATACTCTCCACCCCCACGACCCTGATCGCCCTGCTCCGTGCAGTGGCCTATGGCTGGCGCCAGGAGCAGCTTACCGAAAACGCCCAGGCAATCAGCGAACTGGGAAGAAGCCTCTACGATAGGCTTGCCCTTATGGCCGGACACTTCACCGACCTTCGCAAGGGGCTGGAACGAGCCGTTGACTCCTACAACAAGGCAGTCGGATCGCTCGAAACTCGTGTGCTGGTCTCGGCAAGGCGCTTTAAAGAGCTTGGTGCCGCAACCGACAAGGAAATCGATGACCTGTCAACCATCGATAGCATGCCTCGAACATTGCAAATAGGTGAAGTCCAGACCACCGAAGCTCCCCCTTCCTGAGACAGCAGGGGTTTTTAGCATGTTTAATTCGTAACGCCCCTGTACAAGGGGGAATCTTTTTGGTATTCTCTGCATCATGATAAATAACGAAGGAGGCAACTGATCATGGCTGAAGAAGAATGCGGAATGGGTACTGGAATGGCTCTCCTGTCGTTTCTGGTAGGCGCTGCCCTCGGAAGCAGCTTGGTGCTACTTCTAAAACAGAGCGAAGCGGAAAAAGACGATAACTCCCAGGAAGAAGGCCCTCTGTTTATCTGAAAGCGCCCGAAAGAGCCGGGGGACGGCCATTAGGACTGTTTTTTTCTTGCTTCGGATCAAAATCGATGGTAAATAAAATATTCTCAATGCCGAAGTGGTGGAATTGGTAGACACGCAAGATTCAGGTTCTTGTGCTCGCAAGGGTGTGCTGGTTCGAGTCCAGTCTTCGGCACCACCAAAACAATCAAATTAGTCCAATGCAGTCCGAAAACCCGCTACCTGAGCGGGTTTTTTTCATATAAAAACTCACTGCTGTCCGGTTAATAGTTGAATAAGTTCATTTGGTTGCATTCGGGAGTGTCGATATTTCGCTTAAGAGCCTCCGCAACCAGTGATGAAATGGGC
>JAYSLX010000181.1:0-2288 GCA_043725245.1 Geobacteraceae bacterium
CGGTGCTGCTGTAGATCAATCCTCCGTGGCCGATCGGTTCCAGAACATCCAGATCAAAACCGAACTCCTTTCCGAGTTCGAGCAGAGTCTCCACACTCCCCTGCCTGTCGCGACCAAATGAATAATCGTAACCGATGATAAGGCGAATGACGCCGAGACGCTTCACCAGCAGTTCGGATACGAACTCCCTTGCCGAGATAGCGGCAAACTCCTTTGTAAAAGGGATCTCCAGCAGGCAGTCGATCCCTGAGGCCTCGATCAGGGTCTCTTTCTCGGCATAGGTGTTGATCAGGGAGATCTGTTTCTTGGGGTTGGGAATCACTTTTAAAGGGTGGGGCACGAAGGTTATCACCACTGACATCGCATCCAGAACCCCGGCAGTCTGGCGCACCTTACGGAATATCTCGCGGTGTCCCAGGTGAACCCCATCAAAGTTACCGATAGTTACGACCGTTCTTTGCATGGTTTCCGGGATATCGTCAATCGAGCGATATATTTCCATGAAGCCCTTCCATCCCTCAGTCTTAGTCAATGGGCGCAATTGCCGTTTCGGCCTGCCGGGGTTTTGCTCCAAAGAACCGGACAACCCAGATACTTATCTCATACATAAGGTAAAGAGGTACCATAATGACAAACATGGTAATCAGATCGGCATGAAAGGCGGCTACTATTGCACTGGCCAGGAGGGCATATTTCCTGTTCCTGGCCAGAAGCGGGTAGGTCACGATCCGGAAGCGCGATAATAAAAGAAGAATAATCGGAAGTTCGAAGATAAGCCCGAACATCAGTATCAGCCTGAGGCAGAAGTTGACGTATGCGCTTAGATTGAACCAGCTCTGCAGTCCTTCAACCTCGTAGGACAAGGAAAAGTTGATTATCACTGGCCAGATGATTACAAGGAAAAAGAGCGCACCAACACAGAAACTCACGGTGCTGACGCTTATGAACGGGACCACCAGTCGTTTCTCGCGGCTGGTGAGGCCAGGAGCGACAAAGAGCCATATCTGGTAGAAAACGACCGGAAGCACCAGAATAAAACCCGCAATACCAGCGATCTTGCATTGGACAAAAAACGGCTCCAGCGGTGCACTATAGTTAAGTTGCCTCTCCTTGGCCGTGGCCGTGGTTGTAAGCTCCTTGTCAAGCTGGTAACGGTTGTACAGGTAAGGAATGTGCTCCTTAACCTTTAAATATGCTGCCTTCTTAATCTCAGTCAGGTAGGTCTTGCCGGTGAGCGGGCGCTCGATAAAACCGAGGATAGGGCCCGAGAAGTTCCAGGCAACCCCCATCCCGATAACTACCGCAACCACTATGACGATCAGCCGTTTGCGTAACTCCACCAGGTGTTCTATCAATGGCAGAACTTTTTCGTTTTCCATTCATCCCCACCAACTCCATAAAATTGCCAAAACCAATGCAAAATAGCACAGCAGAACGGTCCGGCGCAACCCAGATCTAGGTTCAGTGCTTTTTACCTCGCCCGTTGCGTGGACCCGCCCCCTTTTTCTTTGGACGGCCACCGGTGCGCGGCCCCTGCTCTTCGCGTCGCGTCCCAACAGGCCTCTTGCCCTGGCTCCTGCGAGGTTTTGGAAGCTCAATATCCCATCCGGCATCGGTCTGCTGCAGAGGAATGTGCTCCAGGAGACCGAACTCGATCTGCCGACGCTCCAGACTGACAGCGACCACCGTCACCCTGACCCGGTCGCCGATCCGGAACATCCGGCGTGTATTGGTCCCGATCAAAGCATGCTGTTTTTCGACCAGGACGTAATAGTCGTCAGTCAGGCTGATTACCGGTATCATCCCCTCGACGAAGAACTCTGTGAGCTCCACAAAGAAGCCACTGCTGGTAACGCCTATTATGAAGCCTTCAAACTCCTCGCCGATCCGTTCCAGCATGAACTGGAGGCGTTTCAGCTCGACCAGCTCTCGTTCCGCCTCCATAGCCACCCGCTCACGCTTGCTGGTATGCGCGCCGATTTCAGGCAGGGTCTCTTCAAGCCGCTCCCTCTCTTTTAGCGAAAGCTTTCCCGCCAGAAACCCCTTGAGTATCCGATGAACCACAAGATCGGGATAACGGCGGATCGGTGATGTGAAGTGGGTATATGTTCTGGCTGCCAGCCCAAAGTGCCCCAGATTTTCGGCTGCATAGCGTGCCTGTTTCATGCTCCTTAAAAGAATACGGTTCAGAATCAGCTCCTCAGGCTTTCCAAGCGCACCATCCAGCAACCGCTGTAACTCGTTGCCTGTCACCTCACCATCCTCCGAGACAAGGTGATGTCCGAAAC
>JAYSLX010000182.1:0-17047 GCA_043725245.1 Geobacteraceae bacterium
TTGGACATCTTGACTTAGGGTTCGTGCATCAGTCTTTTCCATGCACAGACTATAGCATAGATTGACTTTAGTTCATATGTTTAATTGCCGAGGTAATAACCCGAACGCTCTATTGAAGCTGGCATATTCTGTTTTAACTGCATTATTCGTCCAGACTACGTTACCGCCCGAGTCATACTTGACAATATAGTAATATTCATCAGTAGCAGCAGCAGAACTTGAAGCAATAGTTGCAACATAAACCGAGCCATCACCTGATGTGGCAGTACGAACTTCCTGCCAGGGAGTGTATCCACCAGGTATTTGAAATGATTTGTTCCAGACAAGATTGCCGAGCGCATCGTATTTTAATGTTAAACATGTCTGATCATCATCCGCATCCGTTAAAATGCCGCTGACATAAACATTACCCGCTGTATCTACAGCCAAACCGTTTGAAATACTCATATCCATTTGTATCGAAGGGTGGAACTCCTTCACCCATTCTGTGGCAATAATCGTCGAATCGGCATTACAGTTAGCAGTGGAACAAAGTACACTGCTCACGAAAAAAAACACCCCAACTACCAAGCGAAATATCACCGCATCCTCCTCAATAAGCTAACAGCTGTATTGTCATGAAATGTATTCAGTTCCAAACAAAGGCAAAGCATATTATGCCCTATTTACCTGAAGTGATTCAGATAAGCCGACAAACTATTAGATACCAATTACTTTGTCAAGGCTAATGAGATTATTATAAATAAAGTATTTTATCCAAATTTGCATTTCTCGCGAACGCGAAAACATCAAGGCATTTACAAAACTGTCAAATATGCTAATCTTTCGGGGATATTGACGTTCAGACCCACTCCTGTGCGAACCGACAGGTAAAAACAACAGCAGCGGAGGTTCAATGGAAAAAGAGGAATTACTCAAGCAGACCGAGCATGTGTTCTCTCCATTGGAGACAGGTAACGTAGTCAACTTCATCAAGAACCTAACGTTCAAATCAGCCATGGAAAATCCGTTGATAATAGGTTTCTTTCTGGTTATCTTCTTTTACGCGGTGGTCAAGCGATCAAAGCCGGTGCTCCTCTTCATGTTTGCCGCCATATCCATCATGCTGCTCGTCCGCTTCACCCTGTCAGGACAGGAAGGCAACGAGCTGACCCTCGGCTCGACCATCCCATTTGCCTTCGGAGGCCTTGTAATTGGGGGAGTTCTGATCTATTTCAGTTTCATAAAGGGAGACTGAACGCTGCACACAACAGGAGTGACTTAGAATGAAATTAAGCAAGAAGGATCTGGGATTTATTGCAGTTGTATTGATTGTTGTCTCAATTGCCTGGTTTAAATCCGGGCCGGTCAAGACAAAGTATGTCCCTAACAACGAAAAGCATAAAACGTTCTATGAACTTGTTAAGCAGAAAGGGAAAGCCGGGAAGAAAGAGGGAGATGTCTTCTGCCCGCAATGCCATAATGATAAAGGTGGAATCCCCTTCCCCGCTGGCCACCCGGTCAAACCCAAGGATGGACCGATGGGTTGTCACTTGTGCCATAAATTTAAATAGACGTTGCAGGCTGACCCCAGGGACCCAAATAAAAGCTACAGGTCGCCGGTCAGTTCCTGCAGTTGATAAATTTTGGGGTTCAGCTCTTTTACCAAGGTTATGATCTCCTCAAGCCGAGAGGCATCGACAGCTTCCTCCTGGTCCTCCCCCTGGAAAAACGGATACCCCTTGGGGAGCGGAGAATAGCCTCCATCGCGCAACAGAGAGACATCCACCATATCGTTCACCCGCCCTTCACCCTCCCAAGGGTCGCGATAGTTGAACTGCCGGGCAACGACATGCAGCCCCATGCCGTTCGGGAATACCGCCTTGACCTCGAAGGAGAAGTCGCGCGGCGCGCCGTAGCTCTCGCTTCGACCGGAGCGTGCCGCGGTCTGGGCACCGGCAGCCTCCAGCGACTCCTGAACACTTTCTGCTGTCATTGGAACAGACTCGTTCATCAGCTCATACCTCCAGACGTAATTCTACACCCCACTCAACAGGTTTTTCACCTTCCGAAGTCAGGACCCACAACGTAGGAAATTCCATCAGTTCAGGCGCATCTCCGAAGCCATCTGTCAGATAGATAATCCCGGCAGGTAAAGGGCGCATCCCCCGGGCGTACTCAAATACCGGCCTCAGATCGGTGAAGCCGCCGCCATGGCAGCTCTCAGCCTTAACCCTTTCGCCGCGGAGGCTCTCAACCCTCTGAATACGGCTGTTTGCATAGAGTGCCGTTATCTGCGTATCACGACCACGGGCTATCTGCATGAGTTCGCGGGCAAATGCCTCGCGCAGCTCCACGATGTTGGTTGAGTCGCTGACATCAATCCCCACCAGCAGGTTCAGACGATGCAGTTTGCGCCTACCTGGCGTGTTGTGCTGGAAACGGCGGTGCTCCCGCTGCCAGGTAGAGCGACTTCCAACCCTCCCAGCTGTTGCAGCGAACTGCCGCAGTACCTGACGCCACGGAATGACGGTCGGCTTGAGTAGTCCCTCGACAAGTTCCCTGATATCGTCAGGCACCTGCCCATCGCTCTGCCGCCTCGCATCGCGGATGATCCCACGAATTACCTCCTCGGCCAGTCGAAGCGGCATGCTCTCCGCATCCTGCCAAGAGGCATGGTCGTCCACCGGCCCGCCGAAGCGTTGCTGCTGCTCACCGGATCCAGGCCCGCTCTCCCCTCCCCTGTCCTGGTCTGCCTTGCCGATCCCCTCACCGGATAGGTTTCCAATATCGAATGTCGGTACCAGCCTTGCGTAATACTCCTCCGCGGCAAGCCCCTCAACCTCTTTATAGTCCGCAGGCATTGGCGCCTCGGGCGGCATCCCTTCAATGGCAGGATTGATTGCCAGGTCGCAGCTGACATCCCAGCAGCATTGATTGCGCCCCTTGCGGCGGGAGATATGGAGGTGGAGCAGGTGCTTGACGCAGTGCTCCAGAAGCCCCTCCTGGGACTGGGCCGACAGAATGGCAAAGAGTTCTTCGTTTATCGCCAGGGTCGGCGACCCTTCACTGATGGTAACACCGATTGGGTGTATTCCTCTTGCTCTCTTCCGATGGAGGTTCAGAATAAACTGCCCGTAGAAAGGGCGCTTCTTGAGCAGACGGACAATGGCATTTTCGAGGATGTGGCTCGGCATCTATGCCCCATCACTGATCTGACGAATCGCATCCAGCACAACCCCGTCGTACCTGTCCTGAGACAGGAGCAGCGCCACCGTCGGGATCTTCAGGAGTGACTTGACAAGTCCGAACCGGAGGTCGCGGGGGAGGATATCGATATAGGCAACCAGGTTTTCTTCACGGGGGGGATCAAGCGGTAGCCGGTCTCTCAGTAACTCTATAAGCTCGTTCATGGTTACGGCCTGAAGGTCGTCGCGCTGACACTGCACATTGGTTGCAACCTTCGGCCAGTTATCCAAAAGCTCCAATGCAGACACCGGTCGCCCTCGGTGGTCGGCGCACCACCGGAGAAAGGCAATTGCCGCCTCCTGCCCCACAACGCCGGCGTAAACCTCCATCTCCAATTCTTTCGGAAAGCGGCATCTCTCCCGGAGCCGGCTGACCATCTCCCATCCCCGCTCCGTCGGCTCGGCCTGCATCTCCATCGGGTTGCCTGCCTTGGCAAGCAGAGCGGAGTTGCCCGCCATGAACTGACGGACATCTGCGTCAAGCCCGCGAGAAAGCGCATAGCGAGCCCAGCAGGCATAGTCCGTCTCTACATAGATCATCACCATCCTGTCGATGAGTGCCCGGTCCAGGGGGGCCACCTGATATGTCCCGTCAGGAGGGTTGATGGTCACCACTACCCGGTGCCGGTGATGGAGCTTGTGGGTGTGAAGAGCCCGCTGTTGCCCCTCGTTTGGCGGCTCTACAAACTGGAAGATCGCCTGCAAGGTATCCTCCTGCTGCGCCCGATTAAGTTCGTCACAGTGGACCAGGGTCGCCGGCTCCTCGTCCCCCGGCCACCAGCAGGGCCTTGACCAGTGCATTGTAAGCCCGTCGCGGTAAGGGATACCCACCAGGTCGCCAACCTCCATCTGACCCAGGCGCAGCGGCACATAGCTGTAGCAGAGATCGCGGCACACCTGGATTACCCCTGCAGTCTTCCCCACCCCACGATGGCCGACTACGCAGGGTGTAAGGTCAGTTTTTGTGATGATCTCCCTGATTACTATCTTCATCTGTTCGACGTTCATGAAGGTCTCCTGGCATTCGCTGCTCATTGCCGACAACAGGGGAACTATTTCGCTCCTCACCCGTCAACCCTTTTCCCTGCTTCACAACCTCCCCTCCCTGGTGTAGTATTCATGCGATCAAAGGAAGATTGCGCAGGAGGGTACGATGGCAAAAGGGTATAATGCCAACAAGGAGAGGCTGGAAACGATCAGCTCTTTCGGCAAGACGCTGGCAAAGCGGGCAGGTTTCGCCTGCGAATGGTGCGGCAGCAAGGAAGAGCTCCGGACGTGGGACCAGCACCCGGAAGCCGAGCCTGTTGAGGCCGCCCTGGCCCTTCTCTGCATCCGCTGTCGCGACCTTGCAGGCGGAGTCAAAGCTGACGAGAATGAACTCCGATCCATCCGCAACGCTCTCTGGAGCGACGTGCCGGCCGTGGCCGAAGGTGCGGCTCGTGTATTGGGCCGATGCAAGGAGGCATGGACGCGGGAGGCCATTGAGGAGAGCTTTATTGATGAAGAAGTGAAAAAGGAGCTGCTCGGCTGAGGCAGAAGCCCCAACCGAGATTATCTATGCACCACGTACTCTACGGATTAATCGCAGGATTCACGCATCGCCACCGACTGGCGTCCATTCTCCGCTCAACGCCTCAAAACCTTTCTATCACAGCCATTGATCCGGCTGCATTGAAGCAGGGGGGGGTCTCGGTGCTTGCCCTCGATTTCGACGGCGTCCTCTCTCCCCATGGCAACCCGGAGCCGCTTCCCGAGGCAACAGCGTGGCTTGCACGATGTGGAACCGTCTTTGGCGAGGAACGACTGTTCATCCTCTCCAACAAACCGTCACCCGAGCGAATCGACTGGTTCCGCTCCAGATTCCCCGGTATACGCTTTATTGCCGGCGTCAGGAAGAAGCCGTATCCCGATGGTCTGCTGACAGTCATCAGAGAGGCCTCTGTACGGCCCGACGAGGTCATGCTCATCGACGACCGACTTCTTACCGGTGTACTGGCCACCTGTCTGGCCGGCACCAAAATAGGCTATATCAATGCCCCTTACGTGAACATCGGCGCCAGGCCCATGCAGGAGTTTTTTTTCATTGTGGTCCGGGCAGTGGAACGAATGCTGTTGGGCCTCATACCATCCGAATCCGACCAGAGGGGATAAAAAAACCGGCATCGCCTTGTGTGCATTGCCGGTCTTGATATCGATATCGAATCCTGCCAATCTCCTACTCATCAAGCCCAGGGAGATACAGATCCTGTTCGGGCCCCCCTTTGCCGGTTGCAACCCCTTCCACCAAAGCATCTACCTGGCTCTGAAGATTCGCCTTCAACTCCAGCTCAAGCTGCTCACGGCGCTGTTTGGCAAGCTGAGGGATCTGCCGCACCTCGTAGTGAACGTGCGGCCCGGTGGAGCGACCGGTACTCCCCGAAAGGGCAATGACCGTCTTGGTGTCAACCTCCTGCCCCGGCTTCACCAGGATCTCTGAGTTGTGACCATAAAGGGATATGTACCCCTTGCCATGCTCGACAGCCACCAGATTGCCGTACCCCTTGTACTGTCCGGCAAAGTAGACGGTACCCGCCTGTGTGGGGTGCACTGGCGAGCCGGAAGGAATGGCAATGTCGTAACCGTTGTGCCAGACCGTCCTGCCGCTGCCGAACGGGTCAACCCGCCACCCTACGCCTGAAGTCACATAGCCTCCGTCAACGGGCGATTGGCGCGCAGCAAAGGTACTCTGAGGCAGGAGCAGAAGGCAAACTATGACCAGTGATTTAATATGACTCATAGAGATAATCAGATTATCGAACTATCAAGAATTTATCAAGGATTTACCTGTCATCTCCTTCGGCTGTGGAATCCCAAGGATCTCAAGGATAGTCGGCGCAATGTCGGCTAGGATTCCGTCCTCTCGGAGTATGCCCCCCTTACGGCTGTCGTCCACCAGGATGAGGGGAACCCGATCGGTGGTGTGGGCAGTGTGCGGTCCGCCGTTTTCGTCTGCCATGATCTCCGCGTTGCCATGGTCTGCAGTGATGATGACACGACCCTGCAGTCCCAGCACCTTGGACACAAGCTTCCCAACGCAGTCATCCACCGCTTCGACAGCCCTTATTGCTGCAGGCAATATTCCGGTATGCCCCACCATGTCGGCATTGGCAAAATTGAGGATCACCACATCGTAGCGGTCCATGTCGAATCGCTTCAGCAGCTGCTCGGTGACCAGATAGGCACTCATCTCCGGCTTCTGATCGTAGGTGGCAACCTCCTTGGGGGACTCTACCAGACAGCGATCCTCAAAACTGAACGGCTCTTCCACCCCTCCGTTGAAGAAAAAGGTTACGTGTGCGTACTTTTCCGTCTCGGCGATCCGGAGTTGGCTCTTGCCTGCAGCTGCCAGCACTCCACCCAAGATATTGGTCAACTGCTCCTGGGCAAAGGCAATCGGAAGTCCAAAGGTGGCATCGTACTCGGTCATGCAGACGTAATCCGCAAGTTTCGGCCGTTGCCTGCGCGTGAATCCCGGGCAATCGTTCAGTGCCAGGGCGCGCGTGATTTCGCGAGCCCGATCGGAACGGAAATTGAAAAAGATGAAGCCGTCATTGTCCCAAACCTCTCCAACCGGTGAGCCATTGGCGGTTATAACCGTCGGCAGGACAAACTCGTCGTTTTTGTCTACGGAATAGCTCGCAGCAATGGCAGCAGCAGAAGATTCAGCCTTCTGTCCTTCGCCACATACCATGGCATTATAGGCCAGCTCCACCCTGTCCCAGCGGTTGTCCCGGTCCATGGCATAGTAGCGGCCGATTACCGTGGCGACCTTGCCGACGCCGATCCGGTTGATCTCGGCCTCCAACTGAGCAAGGTAGCCTGCCCCGCTCTTGGGCGGAGTGTCGCGACCGTCCAGCAGGCAGTGGAGAAAGACCTCTGTCAAGCCCTGTTGTTTGGCCAACTCCAGAAGTCCATAAATGTGAGTATTGTGAGAGTGAACCCCTCCGTCAGAGAGAAGCCCGGCCAGATGCAGCCTCCCGCCGGCAGCCTTAGTCTTTGCGATGCACTCCAGAAGTACCGGGTTGTCGAAGAAATCGCCGTCGGCAATCGACTTGCTGATCCGGGTCAGATCCTGATACACGGTGCGACCTGCGCCTATATTCAGGTGCCCCACCTCGGAATTCCCCATTTGCCCGTCCGGCAGCCCGACAGACATCCCTGACGTGCCGATGCTGGTGCAGGGATACTGGCTGCAGAGCCCTGTCATGTTGGGGGTCCGCGCCTGGGCTATGGCATTATTCTCCGGTTTCGGGTTGATCCCCCAGCCATCCAGTATCATCAGCAGCAGCGGTTGCTTTGGCATATTAGTCTCCAGTCAAATGGGTGCGGCAGTCACCTATTACAAGGGAAAAACTCAGGGAACTCTAGCAGGAAGCAGGCAAGGCGTCAATGGTGGTAGGATTCGTTATTGAGTATAGTCAACCCACGGTAGATCTGTTCAAGGAGGAAGATACGGACCATCTGGTGGGTAAATGTCATCCTGGAGAGGGCAATGGTGCGTACTGCCCGGCTTCTGAGCTCTTCGGAGACGCCGTAGGCTCCGCCAATGGCAAATGCGAGTTCCTGTGAACCGGTGTCGCGTTCGCGGCCCAGGAATAATGCAAATTCGGTCGATGAGAGCTGATCACCACGTTCGTCTAATAACACCACTCTTGTGCTCTTCTGAAGGGACTTAAGAAGCCGCTCTGACTCGCGGCTCCTCATCAACTCCAACGACGCCCCCTTCTCCTCGCGCACCTCGGAAATCTCCAGAGGCAGGTAGCGCCTGATCCTGCCGGCATACTCGTCACTGCCCCGTCTGACCCATTCCTCCTGGGTTTTGCCAACCCAGAGGACCCTTAGTCTCACGCCCTCTTCCCTTCCCAGAGATATTTTCCAGGAATAGGGATTTCAGAGGCTGCTGCCCAGAGTCCGTCAAGATCATAGTAATGCCTCAAATCCTCGATGAAAACATGGAAAAGTATATCGCCGTAATCTATGACAACCCATTTCCCCTCCTCCATCCCTTCGATGTGCAACGGCTTGCCGAATTTCTTCAGCCCGGAGCGGACCGATTCGGCTATTGCCTGCACCTGCTTGTCCGATTTCCCGGTTGCCAGAACAAAATAGTCGGCAATGCTCGAAAGATGCTCAATCCCAAGGATTCTGACGTCGTAGGCCTTCTTGTCCAGGGCCAGTTCAGCGCACTTCATGGCACGTTCCGACCCGCTTAACTCTTGCTTAACGCTCATCCGCGTATAACCCCTGTTCTTTAATGAACCGTTCCACCGAGTCAGGCACCAGGTAGCGAATCGAACGCCCCTGCCGCGCCAGCTGGCGAATACGGGTTGAGGAGATGCCCAGCAGGCACTCTCCGAGAAAGTAGACCGAATGGCCCGACTGATGATTAAGGCGGTTTTCGGAGCCATTCAGAGTGAATTCATCCTGCACCCCGGCAGGGAGTGCCGATACCGGCTCTTCTACCTTTGCACCGGGCCGCTCTACAACGACCAGGTTGGAGCAGGCAAAAATTGCAGCATATTCATGCCAGGTACCGATTTCCAGAAACGAATCGCTACCGATGACAAAGAAGAAATTGTCTTCGGTACGCCTTGCCTGAAGAGTCCGTAGCGTATCGATGGAATAGGATTTCCCTTCACGTTCACCCTCGACAGTAGAGATGGCAAAGCCCGGATTGTCGGCAATCGCCATTCTGACCAGCGCGCAGCGCAGATCAAACGGAAGTTCCCCTGCCATGGGCTTGTGTGGGGGGCTGGCTGCGGGAATGAACAGAACCTGGTCAAGGCCGAACCGATCCCTGACCTCTTCTGCTATACGGAGGTGGGCAAGGTGAATCGGATTGAATGTGCCGCCGATAATGCCGACTTTCATGCTTAGCGGGTTCCTGGTCCCCAGCACTGGTCAAGGCCGGATCTGTCCATCACCATAGACGATGAATTTCTGCGTAGTCAGGTCCTCAAGCCCCATTGGGCCGAAGGAGTGGAGCTTTGTGGTGGAGATGCCGATCTCTGCACCAAGACCAAGCTGGTTGCCGTCGCAAAAACGGGTAGATGCGTTGACAAGCACGCAACCGGAGTTCACCTCGCGGATGAAACGCTGGGCATTCGAGTAATCGCTGGTTACGATAGCTTCCGTATGAAGCGATCCATATTCGTGTATGTGGTCGACGGCCTCATCCATGTCATCTACTACGCGGCAGGCCAGGATCAAATCCAGGTATTCGGCTTTCCAGTCCTCATCGGTGGCCGGCTTCGCCTGAGGGGCAAACTGCCGGAAACATTCGTCACCGCGCAACTCGACCTTGAGAGCGGTCAGAGTGGAGGCGATGCGCGGTACAAACGTTTCAGCAAGATCCTTATGGATCAGGAGAGTTTCCAGGGCATTGCAGACTCCTGGACGCTGTGTCTTTCCATTGATGATGATCCGCTCTGCCATATCGAAATCTGCGGTTGCGTCAATAAACAGGTGGCAGACCCCCTTGTAGTGCTTGATAACCGGGATCTTGGAGTGCTCTACCACGAAACGGATAAGGCTCTCACCACCACGGGGGATGATCAGGTCTATGAACTCCTCCTGCTTGAGGAGCTCCAGAACCCCCTCGCGCTCGGTAAAGGGGAGTACGGTGAGTGCAGCCGCAGGTACGCCGGCCTTCAGCATCTCTGTCTGCAGAATAGCGGCGATGGCGAGGTTGGAGTTGATTGCCTCGGAACCACCACGCAGGATAACACTGTTGCCGGCCTTTAGACAGAGCGCCGCAGCATCGGCAGTAACATTAGGTCGCGCCTCATAGATGATGCCTATAACACCCAGCGGAATGCGCATCTTCCCAACCATGAGACTATTGGGGCGCTTTGACATCCGCGTTACCTCGCCGACCGGATCGGCGAGAGCGGCCACCTCGCGCAAGGCATCCGCCATACCTTTGATCCGAACCTCATCCAGCATGAGCCGGTCCAGCATTGCGACTGAGAGACCTTTGGCCTCACCGGAGGCCAGGTCCTTCCGGTTCTCATCAATGATGTGCACCGCGGCAACTACCAGAGCATCGGCCATTGCCAGGAGCAGATCGTTCTTTACTGCCGTGGAGAGCCTGGCCATGCCATGAGATGCCTTACGGGCATCCTTGGCAATCTGCCTGATCTGTTCTGCGATGTTCATAGACCCATCTCCTTCATGGCACGATGACGAGGTTATCGCGATGGATCACTTCGTCTCCATAGCGATAGCCGAGGAGATTCTCGATCTCACCGCTCTGGTGTCCTTTGATCTTGACCAGTTCGCGGCTCGAATAGTCGGAAATACCGCGTCCGATTTCAGAACCGCTTCTTGAACAGACCCGGATGCAGGCGCCACGCTCAAACTCCCCCTCGAGACCTAGAATCCCAGAAGGGAGAAGGCTGCGGCCTTGCTGCTGCAGAACCCTCCCGGCTCCGTCGTCGACTATGACACGGCCACGGGGCCGAAGTGTGTAGGCAATCCAGTGCTTGCGCCGGTTAAGGCTCTCCCCGGAAGGGAGGAAAAGGGTTCCCAGCTCGCAGCCTGCCATCATGTCAATGAGGATGGCATCCCGCCTGCCGTTGGCCACTATGGTGGGAACGCCGTAACGGCCTGCCTTCTTCGCAGCAGCCAGCTTTGTGGCCATCCCGCCGGTACCTGCTGATGAACCGCTCCCGCCTGCAGCCTGTTCTACCTCGCGGGTTATTGACCTGACCAGCGGAACGAGCCGTGCAGCAGCATTCATCCGGGGGTCGGAATCGAAAAAACCGTCGATGTCTGTCAGAATTATGAGAAGATTGGCCTCGATCAGGTTTGTTACGAGGGCAGAGAGGTTATCGTTGTCACCGAACTTGATCTCCTCCACCACCACTGTGTCGTTTTCATTGATAATCGGAACGATTCCGCAGGCAAGGAGGGTGTCGAGGGTAGCTCGTGCGTTGAGAAAGCGTTGCCGGTCAGCAAGATCGTCCCTTGTAAGGAGTATCTGAGCGGACTTGATGCCAAAGCGACCGAGGGCCTCTTCATAGGCGCGCATGAGGCGGGGCTGTCCCACTGCCGCAGCAGCCTGCTTCTGAGGAATTGTCGTTGGCCGCTCAGAGAGACCAAGCTCACGGCGCCCGGCGGCAACCGCCCCCGAGGTCACCACGATAACCTCTCTGCCATCTCGGCGAAGCCGTTCGATCTCTTCTGCGAGGCAAGAAATACGATCCAGGTCGAGATCGTTATCGGAAGTGGTAATGACGCGGCTGCCGATCTTCACAACCAGTCGCCGTACTTTGTTCAGCAGGTTACTCCGCATTTCAGCGAAAAACTCCTTTTGTATCAAACCCAACAGAGAGCGATACTACCATGATTGCGGAATCATGGCAAACCTGTCGCGTAAAAAAATCAGCTTATTTGTATTAATTTATTGGAACAAATGCCGATAGTTCCTTACTGTAACTGCAAGCACCACTAGCCAATCAGCTCAGGGGATGATAGATTGGCTCTCAGATGCTCTGGAGACTCACTTAAATGATCATGCTTGTCATAACATTTGCCGGCATAGTGCTTTCGGTGATACTGAGAGACAGTATGCCCGACTCAACTCTGCTATGGTTTGCCGTCTTTGCGATTAGCCTGATCATCATGACGTCATCAGAAATACGTGCATATTGCCACCTGCACAAGATACTCAATGAGAAACAAACCAGGGAACAAGAGGCTATGGTTGAACTGTTCAAGATCAGGGCAACAACCAAGGAAAATAAACCGGTGAGCTCGGCCGATGAAGCGAAGCTTGTGGAACAGATGGCATCGGAGCTAAAAGCCCGGCTCGGCAGTTCGAAAACACTGACCACCGAAAATATCAAACAGATGAAACAGGAGGTTACCGCGCAACTCCCCCATAAAGCAGGCGCCTGAAAAAACGCCTCTCCTCTATCAGGCTATTCATCATCAGCCACATCCTGCCACAAATGCCGAGCAATCTCATCCAGCAATGCAGGAATTCCCTCGCCGGTAGCGGCTGAAATAGGGAATACCGCAATCTCGCGCTCCTTGAAATAGGGGAGCATAACAGTGAGAAGCTCCCTCACATCCGGAAGATCTATCTTGTTGACGACTACGATCTGCGGTCGGTGAGACAATTCATCGTCAAAAAGGGCGAGTTCGCGATTAAGAGTCTCGTAATCCTTCAATGGATCGGAATCGTGAGTGCGGCTGGGGTCGAGCAGGTGAAGCAGAATCCGTGTCCTCTCAACATGGCGGAGAAATCTGTGGCCGAGGCCAGCTCCTTCGTGGGCACCCTCAATGATCCCTGGGATGTCTGCCACGACAAAGGATCGATAGTTCTTGTAGGCTACAACACCAAGATTAGGTTTAAGCGTTGTGAACGGATAGTCTGCAATCTTGGGCCTGGCAGCAGATATCTTCGTGATGAGTGAAGACTTGCCGACACTCGGGAACCCGAGGAGCCCCACATCGGCCATCAGCTTCAATTCCAGCCTGAGCCAGCGCTCCTCCCCCGGTTCTCCGGGCTGGGCAAATCGCGGCACCCTGTTCGTTGAGGTTGAAAACCGTGCGTTACCCTGTCCACCTCTCCCACCCTTCAGAAGAATCACCCGTTCTCCGGGGTGGGTAAGGTCTGCGAGTATTTCGCCGCTCTCTGCATCTTTAATAACCGTGCCAACCGGCAACTGCATGAGAAGATCGCTTCCAAAAGCTCCATGGCGATCCGACCCCATGCCATGGCTGCCTCGCTCAGCCTTCTGATGCGGGCGCTGCTTCATATCAAGCAGAGTGGATAGACCAGGCGTTGCCTCGATGATAACGTCACCGCCTTTGCCACCATCACCACCGTTGGGCCCTCCGAAAGGGACGAACTTCTCCCTGCGGAAAGAGACGCAGCCTGCGCCGCCATCGCCCGAACGGACAAAAATCTTGACCTCATCAACAAATTGAATAGAAATATATCACCTGCCTACTGCCTTCAAAATCACCATCAATGGCTATAATAAACATTTACAGAATAACCTAAATCGTTACGAACAAAAAGCCCGGAACTCTCAAGCTCCGGGCTTTCTCATGCGGCTATGTCTGCCCAGCTCAGTTTGCCGGGTAGACCGAGACCTTCTTGCGATCTCGTCCCATCCTCTCATACTTGACGACACCCTCCACGAGAGCGAACAGGGTGTAATCCTTGCCGCATCCCACGTTGTTGCCTGGATGGATATTGGTTCCATGCTGTCGATAGATGATGTTACCGGCTTTAACCGCTTCACCACCGAATTTTTTACATCCTAGCCTCTGGCCGTCAGAATCGCGTCCGTTACGACTGCTGCCGACCCCTTTTTTGTGTGCCATTCTATTCTTCCTCCAGGGTCTCCGTACCGCAGGTAGCTTATCCGCCAAGTGCGGCTGCGGTCGTTAATTCGTCAGGCGTTGATCTTGTCTATCTTCAGAATGGTTCTTAGTTGACGATGCCCGTTCAGCTTACGGGAATTCTTGCGGCGCTTGGACTTGAATACAAGTATCTTCTTGTCCTTCCCCTGCTCGACAATCGTGCCGATCACGGACGCGCTGGGCACTAACGGTGTTCCGATCTTAACCGTATCGCCGCCAACCATCAGGATTTCGCCGAGTTCAACGGTGTCACCCACCGCCCCCTCAAGCTTCTCGACCTTAAGCAGGTCGCCTTCGGAAACTTTATACTGCTTCCCTCCGGTTTTAACAACTGCGTACATATACCTTCACCACCTTTATTTTTTGATGAGCGTTGGAGAATACAGTACAACCACAAAACGAGTCAAGGTTTTTTTGCCATAAGGGGGTCGTCACAGGTCAATCAAGACATCATCCCCATTGATCTGTACCTGATAGATTCTGAGGGAGTATTCCGGATAATCGCTACAGGTGCCGGTCTTAAGATTGAAGCGGTATCCATGCCGCGGACATGAGATGATCGGACCATCCTTGACAATCCCGCCCGCCAAGGGACTCCCCTGGTGCGGGCATTCATTCTCGCAGGCAAATATCTCCCCTCTGACATTTACCAGGAGTAGCTCCACTCCGTTTACCTCTACAACCCTCTTGCCCCACAGGGGTATTTCTGACACCTTTGCAGCACATTGCATAAGATCATCCTCCGCTTTGCAAGCACACATAAAAATCCAAGCAAACTCAGTTAATAAGAATCTCGAACTGCTCCTGATGAAATCCCGGTTTTGCTCTGACGGTAATCCTCTTCTTGAACCTTCGCTCCAGCTCCTCCAAACCCTTGCGCTCTTCGTCATAAAGAAGGTCCGCAACCTGAGGATGAACCGTGAGCATCGCCTTGGTGCCCCGGATATCAAGCATCTCGCGACGCAACTCTCTGAAGATCTCATGGCATATCGTGGTCTTGGACTTGACATATCCTCTACCTTCACAGTAGGGACACGGCTCGCACATCATCCGCCCCATGCTCTCCCGAACCCGCTTCCGTGTCATCTCCACCAGTCCGAGTTCGGAGATCTTCAGGATGTTGGTTTTGGACTTGTCAGACTTCAACGCCTCTTCAAGGGCGTTAAAAACCTTCTCCCGGTTGACCTCCTTCTCCATGTCGATGAAGTCTATGATTATGATACCGCCTATGTTGCGAAGCCGTAACTGGTAGGCAATCTCCTTCACTGCCTCCAGGTTGGTCTTGAGGATGGTATCTTCCAGGTTGTGCTTGCCGACAAACCTGCCGGTGTTGACGTCGATGGCGGTAAGTGCCTCGGTCTGCTCGATGATTATGTAGCCGCCGCTCTTCAGCCAGACCTTTCTCCCCAGTCCACGGCTGATCTCCACCTCAAGACCGAAGTGGTCAAAGATGGGCTCTTCCTCGTCATAGAGCTCTATCGAATACTTGATCTTGGGCATGAAGGTAGTGATGAAGTGTACGATACGGTCATACTCGGGCTTTGAATCTACTACGATCCTGTCCACCGATTCTGTCAGAATGTCCCGAACTACCTTCTGGGTTACGTCCAAGTCAGAATGAATCAGTGCCGGAGCGTGGACCTTGTCCTTCTTCTTGGCAACCTCATCCCAGAGTTTGAGAAGGTACTTCATGTCAGCCATGAGGTCTTCTTCGCTTTTCCCCTCTGAGACTGTCCTGACAATGAATCCGCTTCCGACCGGCTTGATTTTCTCCACAATTCCCTTCAGGCGCTCGCGCTCTTCCTCGTCCTCTATTCGACGCGATATCCCTACGTGATCGACCGTAGGGATATAGACCAGATGACGCCCCGGGAGCGAAATGTGAGCTGTGATGCGTGCACCCTTGGTTCCTATCGGTTCCTTTGAAATTTGAACCAGTAACTCCTGCCCCTCCTGCAGGAGCTCCTCGATGGGATGCATCGGGTGGAGCACTGGACCTTCCGACTCCGCATCCTCCTGGCCCTCATCCTTCTTCGCCCCGTTCCCCTCCATGAGTGATTCGTACTCGTCCATGGCATCAAAGACGTCTGCCACATAGAGAAATGCTGCCTTCTCATGGCCGATATCCACAAAGGCCGCCTGCATACCGGGGAGGACCCGAACGACCTTCCCCTTGTAGATGTTCCCCACAATCCCCTTCACCTTGCTCCGCTCGATGTACAGCTCGGCAATAGTACCGTTCTCGATGAGGGCAATGCGGGTTTCGTGGAGTGATGTATTGATTACAAGCTCGTTTGCCATTGATCTTCTCGTCTTTTTATATGAAATGGGGAATCTGATAACAGAGAATCATAAACGGGGTATGGCAAGAGATGGGGGATACCTGCTTCACTGATCCCCGGTCACTGGTCGCTGGTCCCGCTCTTCTTCAGAGAAAATTACTTCCATCTTTTCGATCCTGCAGCCGCCAAAAAAATCCAGAGGAAGGCCGGAGATTGCCGCTGCATACTCCAAAGGCTTACCGCGCCTTATTGTCAGAAACAGATAATTATCTTCCGCATCGAGTGAGTGCAATTCAATGCGCATGTCATATTCCGTTACCTTGCCTCGCTTCTCTCGCCGCCAAGGGAAAGTGGTGAACTGCTTGAACTGACGTATCTTCTCTGCCAGATCAATACCCGGCAAGTCAGGGAGGGAAACCCTGTAGCGTACTGCTTCTATGATAACCGACAGCGACAGGCTCTTCAATGGGATTTCTTTGGCATTAAGAATTCGCACCCCATCCGGCAGCACCCGGTTCAAGCCTTCGGCAACCTCAGAAGCAGCCGTATCAGCTGTAACCTCCATGTCCATGTACTCGCAGTAGGACTCTATTCCAACTGAAAGTGCAGTGGCAAAGGAGAAGCGGGGGTGCGGGTGGAACCCCAGGGAATACCGGATCTGAACCCCTGCCCTGCCGATAGCCCTGGTGAAAAGGTTGAGCATCTCCAGATGACTCAGCAGTCGCATTATCCCAACCTTCTCGAAACAGAGGCGAACCCGCTTTGCCCCGGCAGCATCTCTTCCAGACGCTCGTTTCTCTTCGCCGGACACGGGAGAACCCGACACCTCAGTATCTGCTAGTCGCGGCCTTACCCTATCAAAATCACAGACCCCGCACACTGTGCAGATTCCGTTTCTGCAGTCCTCGGTATAAGCGCCCAGACGTGAGCATTCCAGTTCATGTTTGAGGAAATCCTTTGACACCCCAAAATCGAGATGATCCCATGGCAGAACCTCTTCAAGGGTCCGTCGCCGCAGATACCAATCAGGATCTACCTGAGAATCGTCAAAAACCTGCTGCCAACTGAGAGCATTGAATTTTTCGCCCCAGCCGTCAAAGCAGAGCCCCGACTCCCTTG
>JAYSLX010000183.1:0-24535 GCA_043725245.1 Geobacteraceae bacterium
ATGGCGTCAGCGCCCAGCTCGGCCTTTACCATCCGGAGTGCCTCGGACATATCGCCTGCCTTGAACGTTTTAACTAGCATCGATGCTCACCACTCCTAACGATTGAATTTTTATGTGGGGCGGTATCTCGTTGTGTGAAAGAACCGCAAGGTTAGGGACAAATCGCTCGGTCAGGAACTTTACATGACGCCGAACATTGGGCGATGCTATAAGGACTGGGGTTGTACCTGCCTGATCAAATTTTTCCTGAAGAAGACGAATGCTGTTGATGATCTTCTGGGCAATGCTCGGATCGATGGCCAGGTAACTCCCCTGGTCTGTATGCTGCACCGACTCTGCCACGATCTCTTCCACTTCACGATCAACAGTGATGAGAAAGAGGAGGTCGTCGTCCCGCTTGTACTGATCCACGATGTAGCGACCGATGCCCTGACGAACGAATTCAGTAAGGATGTCAGGGTCTTTGGTGACACTCGCATAGTCGGCCAGCGTCTCCAGAATGGTGCGCAGGTCGCGGATAGAAACGCTTTCCTTCAACAGGTTCTTTATCACCCTGAGCACTGTCCCAAGGTTGAGGAGGTTCGGCACCAGCTCCTCCACCACCTTCGGGAAGCTCCCGCCGAGATTGTCGAGAAGCTGTTGCAGCTCCTGGCGACCAACCAGTTCATGGGAGTGCTTCTTTATGATCTCGCTTATGTGCGTGGCGATTATGGTGGTATTGTCCACAACCGTAAAGCCCTGCTGCTGGGCCCGCTCACGCTCGCTCCCCTTGATCCAGACCGATGGAAGGCCAAAAACCGGCTCGGTGGTCCTCGCCCCTTCGATGGCGCCGGTGGAAGCCCCGGTGTCCATGGCCAGAAACTGACCGGCAAGCTCGCCGCTGCCGACCCTCGCGCCACGAATCAGGAGGGCATACTCGTTGGGCTTTAGTTGAAGATTGTCGTGTATATGTATGGGAGGGACGATGAACCCCATCTTCTGAGCATACTGCTTGCGGATGGAACGGATACGTTCCAGAAGCTCCCCCTCCTGGGCAGCATCCACCAGCGGGACCAGGCCGTACCCGACCTCCAGTTCGAGCATGTCCAGAGGCCGAATATTGGCACTCTGCTCCACTGACTCCTCTGTTCCACGTACTTCGGCAAGATCGGTCTCCTCAACCACCTGACCACTGGTTCTTGACATCCTCCCTACCAGGTAGGACGCTCCGGAAAGGAGTAAAAACGCGAAATGCGGTAACCCTGGAACCAGCGCAAGACCGAACATGACCCCTGATGCGATGTAGAAGGCCTTGGGATAATGCATCATCTGCCCGGTTATCTCATGCCCGAAGTTGCTTTCATCGGCCGAGCGGGTGACTATCATTGCCGCGGCAGTGGAGATTATCAGCGCCGGAACCTGGGCCACCAGCCCTTCACCGACGGTCAGCAGAGTGTAATTTGAAAGTGCGTCGCCTAGTGACATCCCCTGCTGCCAGACCCCGATGATGAAACCGCCGATAATGTTCACCAGCATGATCAGGACACCTGCAACCGCATCACCACGAACGAACTTGCTGGCACCGTCCATGGAACCATAGAAATCAGCCTCTCGCCCGAGCCTTATACGCCGCGCTTTTGCGTCACTCTCGCTGATGATCCCGCTGGAAAGGTCTGCATCAATGGCCATCTGCTTACCGGGCATGGCATCCAGGGTGAAACGGGCCGCAACCTCTGCTACTCGTCCGGCACCCTTCGTGATAACCACAAAGTTGATGATAACCAGGATCAGGAAGATTACCGCACCAACCACATAGTTCCCCCCGACCACGAACTGGCCGAAGGCCTTTATTACAGCGCCGGCAGCCTCAGCCCCTTCACTGCCGTGAAGGAGTATCAGACGGGTGGAAGCGATGTTGAGGGCCAGCCGGAACAGGGTAGTCAGCAGCAGAAGAGATGGAAATATGGAAAAGTCCAGCGGCTGCTCTGTGTAGAGGGCAATCAGGAGGATAGCAAGCGCAATTGTGATGTTAGCCGCAAGAAAAATATCGAGTGCAAAGGGGGGCAACGGGATGATCATAAGGGCCAGAACCCCGATAACCGCCAGCGCCAGATAGATGTCTGAATTTGATTTGAGCCCAGTGAGCTGGACAGCAGGTGCAGACGTTTGTGCCATTCAGAAAATCCGGTAATAGAAAAGAGATACTAACGCAGAGTCGGTAGGTGCAACCGGTATGCCAGTCCCCTTCACAAGCGTGCAGAGAGAGCTGAGGACCCATAACGGCAGGGGGAGAGAAGCTCTAGGATGATAGAGTTTCACAAATTCATGAGGCTGCCCCGGCATCCATCATCGTAGACGACGGCATTTTGAATGGGCAAGGGTCAATGTTTTGACTGTCAGATGTCATCTTAAATCTTTCCCTTTATACTGTATACGTATGCCAGGACCTCAGCTACTGCCGCATAGAGCGCCTCCGGAATCTCCTCTCCCTCCTTGGACTGGGCATAGAGCTCTCGTGCCAGGAAGCGGTTCTCAACGAGCATCACCCTGTGCTCCCTGGCGATCTCCTTGATCCTGACAGCCAGGTAGTCGACTCCTTTTGCAAGAACTATCGGTGCGGCCATTGATTCGCGATCATACTTCAGAGCAATAGCATAATGTGTCGGGTTGGTGATGACCACGTCCGCAGTAGGGATGACCTTCTTCAGCCGTCTGCGGGCCTGAGCCATGCGTAGAGACCTGATTTTTGATTTGATGTGCGGATCGCCCTCACTGTCCTTATGCTCGTCCTTGACCTCCTGCTTGGTCATCTTGAGGTTTTCGATAAAGCGCCACTTAACAAACACAAGATCGAGTATTGCCAAAACAAGCATCATCCCTGAAACGTGAAGCACGATCTTGAACGAGAGCCGGCTCACATATTCCAGTATCCCTGGAACGTCGCTTTCAATAAGGTAGGTGATCGAAGTGACCTCGTCTCTCAGTATCTTGAAGCCGATGTAGCCTACCATGGCAATCTTTGCCAGAGACTTTACCCCTTCAAACATCGCATCCTTGTTGAATATCCGTTCCAGCCCCTTCAGGGGATTGATCTTGTCGAAGTTGAGCTCCAGCTTGTTCATGGAAATGACTATCCCGCCCTGGCTGTAGTTCACTGCAATGCCAGCCACTATCATGATCAGGAAAAAAGGAGCCAGAGCCAGCAAGACACTGGAGCCGACACTGATCAAGAGGGTCTGCACCCCGGCCTGGGAGACATCGTATGTCCCCATCCCTCCTAAAATCTCTCTGTAGAGCTTCTTGAGGGTCTCGAGCATAAACCCGGCGGTTAAGTAGAGGGAGACTATTGCGGTAAGCAGGGTTATTGTGGAGGAAAGTTCACGACTGCGGGGGATATTCCCCTTTTCATGGGCATCAGCGAGGCGTTTACCGGTGGGTTCTTCTGTTTTGGAATGTTTGTCCTGTTCCGCCATGGCAGGTGACTAACCAAGCAGCCGGAAAAGCGCCTTGATTTGAAAGCTCAGCTGGCCGAAAGCCCCTTCGAGGGTATGGAGGAAAATGGTCATCGTGGTGCCGAGAATCAGCAAGCCTACGCCGATATTGAGAGGCATGCTGATGATGAAGACGTTCATCTGGGGGAAGATACGTGACATAATGCCCAAGACCACGCTTGCCGCCAACAGCGAGACCATCACCGGGGCGGCGAGCTTGACACCAAGCACGAACATGCCTGTCAATATATTGGTCATGAACTGCAGCAGCGGACCGCTCATATGCCAACTCCCCAGCGGGACCACCTGATAGCTTTCCACAATGGAACGGATAAAGATGTGATGGACCTCGAGGGTCATAAAGAGAAGGGTGGCAAGCATGGTCTGGAAAACGGCAATTATGGAGACCTGAGTCCCCATGGAAGGATCGAACAGGCTTACCATCGAAAATCCTATCTGAATACCGACCAACTGACCGCAAAACTCGACCGCAGCAAATATCGCCTGTGAAACCAACCCAAGTGTTATGCCGATAAGGGTCTCGCGGATTATCAGAAGAAACAATGATACGCTGTCAGTAGGCAGTTGCGGTAGCTTGACCCTGATGACCGGATAGAGGAGAAGCGTCATGGCCAGGGCAATCGCAGCCTTGACCCTCATGGGTACAGCCTTTCCTCCGAACATCGGTGTGGCTGCAAAGATCCCTGCAATCCTACCCATTACCAGAGTGAAGAAGCTAAACTCGCCTACAGTTGCAAAAGGAAGGGAAGCGAACACTCTCAGTGCCTCATGGTCGCAATGAGAGCGTAAATCTCACGGGTGAAATCGGACAGATAGCTCATCATCCACGGGAAAAAGATGATCATAGCCACCATTACAGCCACGATCTTCGGCACAAAGGTGAGGGTCACCTCATTGATGGAGGTCACGGCCTGGAAGACACTGATAACAAGACCTACCACCAGGCTGAAGATTAAAAGAGGCGCTGAAAGGAGGAGGGTTGTCTCGAAAGCCCGGCGGGCAAGCTGCACAACTAATTCGGGAGTCATCGGGTACCGTCTCCTATCCGAAGCTTTTGATCAGGGATCCGACAATCAGCCCCCACCCGTCCACCAGCACGAACAGAAGTATCTTGAATGGAAGTGAAATCATAACCGGTGGAAGCATCATCATACCCATGGACATGAGCACCGAGGCAACAACCATATCCACTACCAGAAACGGGATGTAGACAAGGAAGCCTATCTGGAATGCGGTTCTGAGTTCCGAAATCATGAATGCCGGGATCAGGGTAAGAGTCGGAATGTCGTTTGCGTTATTGGGGCGCGGCAGTTTGGATATGCTGACGAAAAGCGCAATGTCCCTTTCTCGGGCCTGTGAGAGCATGAACTTCCTCACCGGCATAACGGCGCGCTTGAAGGCCTCTTCCTGGGTGATGGTCTGGGCCTTGTATGGCTGCAGGGCATCGCGGTTAATCTGCTGCCAGACAGGGCTCATGACAAAAAAGGTCAAAAAGAGAGAAAGCCCGACAATGATCTGATTGGATGGTGCCTGCTGGGTGCCGAGTGCGTTGCGGAGAAAGGATAGAACCACCACGATCCTGGTGAATGAGGTGGTCATGATGAGAATCCCCGGAGCAAGCGAGAGAATCGTCATCAGGAATAGTATCTGCAGAGTTACCGCCACATCGCCCGGCTTGGTCGCTTTTCCAACCCCAACGCTTATGGTAGGCAACGCAAGCGGCTCCGGAGCGCCCCATGCCGCACCTGCCAGCCCCAGGAGAAGGGTCAGAAGCACAATTGATCGAACCTTCACGACGCAGTACCACCACTCGCACGCAGATTGCTGCCTGTGGGTAGGTTTCTCTTTGGAAGCCGTGCAACCAGGTCAATGATCTTGTTCTGAAACGTTCCCGGCACCAGCTTGCCAAGTCTATGGCCTTCCAGCACCTCGATCTCTTCCAGCATGTCAACCTGCTTAATAAACTGCAGACCTTCAGCCGAACTCCCCAGCAACAGATACTCGCCTCCAACCTCAACAAGAAAAAGCGATTTTTTCGGCGCAAGGAAACGAGTCTCGATCACGCGAATGTAGCGCTGTGCCCCTCCCACTGACATGCCGGATTTAAGCCATCGATTACTGACATAATAGAAGAGGAGTATAAGCCCCACAACAACCGCCAGGGCAGCAAACATCTGAAGCATGCTCCCCAGCAGGCCGGCGCCCTCCATGACCGGCTGGTCCTGCGCCATAGCCTCTCCCGCGAAAGCCGGCAGCATGGCAGAAACAAGGAGGCACCTCACAGAGCCTTCTCCACCCGCTCATTCGGACTGACGATATCCACCAAACGGATACCGAATTTCTCATTCACCACAACCGCCTCACCACGGGCCACCAGCTTTGAATTGACAAAGACATCGAGCGGTTCGCCCGCAAGCTTCGTCAGCTCAACCACCGACCCTTGGCTCAACTCCAGAACATCCTTCACCAGCAACTTGGTCCTGCCAAGCTCCACGGTCAACTGAAGCGGAATATCAAGAATGAAATCGAGGCTCCTTTTTTCCTGCACAGCCTCTTTTATCTCTTCGTTTTCCAAGACATCCAACACTTTACCCCCCTCTCTAAAGCAGGCTGGTCACCTGCACGGCCTTGTTTCCCGAGCGAACTCCAGGCATCCCCAGAAACTTACCGACCCCCCCGACGTTGATCAGCATATCACTGCCGAACTTGGCGTCATCAAGCATCACCGTGTCTCCCGGTGCAAGACTCAGCAAGTCGGAAAGGGTTACGGTTGCATGTCCCATCTGCACCGATACATCAAGAGGAGCCTCATGCAACTCCTCTGAGAGACGGATCGACCAGCGAGGGTCAACCGCCATCATCTCAAACTGCGCACCCGCCTTCAATTTATCGCGTATCGGATCGATGGTCATGTATGGGATTGCAAAAACAAGATTGCCAACGGTCTCTTCGATCTGAATCTGAAGAGTCATGGTTATGACCATGTACTCGGGCGGAACTATACTCACCATCCGCGGGTTGACTTCGGTCTTTATCAAGCTCATGTGAGTCTGGTGCAGCGGCGCCCAGGCCTTCTCCATATCTGAAAGAATGTCCTTGACGATCTTTTCAACAAGTCTTATCTCAATGGAGGTGAAGCTCCGGTTGTCACTCGGAATCTTCGATGTCCCGGTTCCGCCCAGAATCGCGTCCACTATGGCAAAGACCATGGTAGAGTCAAATGCTATGAGTGCGGCACCTTTCAACGGGTCGATCTTGTATATGGCCATGCAGACAGGAGAAGGAAGAGTCTGCAGAAAGTCATAGAACTTGTAGGCTTGGGCTCCACACTTCTTAATATCCACCATCTTACGCAAACGGTTTGAAAGGCTCGCCCGGTTGTAGCGAATGAAGTTGTCGTAAATGATGTCGAGGTTCGGGATAAACCCCTTGGTAGGGTCCGAGCTGAAGAGGTTGTAGTTGCTGACCCCACCGGACGTCTTTGCCAGCTCCTTTTCAGGATCTATTTTCCCCTCAAATACCGCTGACAGGAGGGCGTCGATCTCTTCCTTTGTAAGAATGTTTTCCATACTGACGTCCTCTTACCATTTCCAGATCAAGGCGCTATCATCAAAGGCTTCGTCTTCGGCTCCTCAACGTACTATCTGTACGCCTTCCTCGCCTCAATCCCCGCCGCCTTGATTTCATCCTTGATGTGAAATTGGAATTATTACTTTACTGCACCACAAAATCGGTGAAATAAACCCGGGTTACCTTTCCCGGCGGCAGGATCTTATTGACTGCAGTCAGGATCTCTTCACGCAGCTGGTTCTTCCCCTGCAGGTCCTGTACTTCCTGAAGGGTCTTCGTGGTAAGGAGAACCAGGATTGCATCGCGAAGCGGTGCCTGGCGGGAATCTATCTCGTTTTTCACCTCGGGTCCAGCCATCTCGAACTCAACCTTGAGCTTCAGATAGCGCGCCTCCTGCCCATCGTAGATGTTGACGATAAACGGCTCGAGCGGGAAGACCGTGGTCGCGCCAGCTTTACCTGCCTCACCGCCTCCACCATGTCCTCCGCCGTGCCCACTGCCTGTTGCTGCAGCCTCACTCTTACCTTCTGCGGCACCTTTCTTGCCCCCGCCCAGGGTCAGCACAAGCACAACAGCGACTACTACAACGGCTACTGCAGCACCGATAATGATAAACAATTTCTTATTCCCGCCTGATACCTTTTCTTCCTTGGGTTGTTCTTCCTTGGCAGCCATTCAAGGCCCTCCTTGTCCACATCGCAAGTTTCACCACACCCGGTCCCCTTTGCAACAGGGGTGCCATCCAAGACATTCGCACGTCAGTCAGATAATTGGCCGCAGAATGGCAGTGGTATACCGGAAAGCATTGCAGATTGGGAACCGAATTGGTCAAGCCATCGGCGGCACTACACAGAACGGAAGATATTTTGAATGGAATTTGTCAGAAATTTGACATGCGAGTCGAATCAATAGATGGAATGGGTGGCTGAAGAGGCTAATTTCTCCAGCCACCCACCGGGTTGGCTAAAGGGACCCGACCACTGTAATTTGAGTCCAAAGTTTACAAAAAACCGAATAGGCCCCTAATCGGAATTCGGGCCAGTTGAAAGTTTACACGGTAAAAGCACTTTGGGCTCTAAATCCAGTGACTTAGAGCCCAAAGTTTACACTTAATTACCAATCAGCCCTATCGTTTGAGACTGATCAGTTCCTGTGTCATCTCATCCGCGGTGGTGATGGTCTTGGAGTTAGCAGAGAAGGCCCTCTGCGCCTGAATCAGTTTGACGAACTGTGTTGCCATGTCCACATTGCTCTGCTCCAGGGAGTTGGAGAGGATTTTCCCGACTCCCGGTGTGCCGGCATCACAAATCAGTGCCTGGCCGGAGGCAAGAGTCTCCTCGAAGAGCGTCCCGCCGACCTTGGAAAGCCCGCTCGTGGATGCAAAGCGGGCAAGTGCCACCTGGGCGACCTTCTGTGACTGGCCGTTTGAATAAACACCGATCACGTACCCTTTGTCGTCCACCTGGATCTTGGCGAGGCTACCCTGGTAGTATCCGTCCTGTGTCTGGGAGTTCACCAGCGACGGACTCGCGAACTGCGTGGTGGTATTTACCCCAAAGTCGAAAAGTAGCGGTTGCGGGTTCGTCACCCCAGTGAAGGTAATATTCTGGGCAGTTGTAGCAGATGGACCTGCCATCGGGCTTGTCACATTGGAGTTGGTCAAAATCCCCCCTTCACTGAATGACATGTTCCCGTCCACCCACGCGGTCCCCGGAGTTGCCCCCTGAACGTTTGAGTGCCAGTCCCATCCGTTCACGCCAGTCTTCCGGTAATAGGTGGTCACCGTGTGGGGGTTCCCCTGCGAGTCATACACAGTCATGCTGTTGGAGAAGTTGGATGTCCCGACCGGATCGGCGGTGTTGAAAGCTGTTACCGGTGCGGTTACAGTGCCCGACACTGCAGCGGTTGATGCCCCAGCGATACCCGTGATTGGCGCTGCTGAAGCAAAATTAAAGGTAACCGGCTGCGTAGTGCCATTAATGGTGATGCTGCTGTTAGAATTTGCGACTGCAGCAGTGTCAACTGTTCCGGTGGCCGATGCCGTGGCTGGGGTCGCCCCAGCTACATCAGCAGACCATGACCAGACCGTTCCTGCTGTAGCAACCTTGGTAAAGGTAAGGTTGACGTTTTGGGTCGCCCCGGTGTTGTCTGTGATCGTAGTTGCCATTGGGCCGACGGTGGTCCCTATTGCCGCTGCTGGATCAAGGTTACCGCCCACGGTGACAGATGAAGCCACCCCACCCGGGATCGTCTGGGTCGAGTCAAGATTTACCCTTGTCGAAAGGGTCGTGGTCATATTGGGGGCAAGAGTTGCGAAGTTAGTAAGATCGATGTTGCCAAGCGCGCCATTGTTAAGCCCTGTAGCCTGATTGACTCCATACCCCTGCACTTGCATCCCATCAGGATTGACCATGATCTTGTCTTTGTCGAAATTGAATGCGCCGGCGCGGGTATAGCGCTGAGCCTCGCCAGGGTTCTTGACGATAAAGAACGCGTCGCCCTGTATTCCCAGGTCGGTGACGTTTTCCGTACTCTCAAACGACCCCTGGCTGAAATTGTTCTGTACGGCCTGGATCTGCACGCCGCGTCCTACCTGGGAGTTGTTGCCGATACTGGAGGAGAGAACGTCGGAAAAAAGCATCCTGCCGTTCTTGAAACCTACGGTGTTGATGTTGGAGATGTTGTTGCCGAGGACGGATATCGCCTCGCCGTTTGCGGCAAGGCCGCTGATACCGGTATACATCGCGGATGTAATACTCATTTTGTGCCTCCTATGGCTCTGGTTGTCGGGTACGTCAGTCGGTCGGTACCCCACGGGCTTCCTTCAGGAGGGCCAGCCCGTTGCTGCATTTTCCTTGGTTGACTGCCTGGTTCCTTTCTTACAGCACCACTGCCGAGTCGATATTGGTAAACACATTCCCCTTCATCGATTCCCGGTCAACGGCCGTTACCACGGTCCGGTTTTTCACGCTCACCACCAGCGCCGCATCGCCGAGCATTACCAGCGATTCGCGACCACCCTTTTGGGCTACATTGTTCACCGCCCCTTCCAGTTTCTGCAGGTCAGCGGCTGAAAAGGTGATCCCCCTTGCCTTGAGCCGATCCTGCGCATGCTGCGAAAAGCGCACCCCCTGGGATGGGAGTTTTTCGTCAAGGACCCGTGCAAAACGGTTGCGGTCTTCGACTGTTCCGGAAGGCTTCGGACGGGAAGCAGGCTGCTGAGTTGGGACCTGTATCGGACTTGGTATGAAGATCCCGTCTACCACGTTATACTCCTTTCACTGTCAGTACGTCACTGAGCGGAATGTTTATCCCTCCCACCGAAAGCAGCGGGGTCGTGCCATCCAGAGCAATACCGTCCACCTTCCCCTGCACCAGGGGAGTACCAGCGAACTGTTTGCCTGTTGAATCGGTTGCGGTAACGCTTACCGTGTACATCCCGGCAGTGAGACTCTGACCCTTCTCACCCTTACCGTCCCAGGCAAGGCTGTTGTCCCCTTGGGGCGCAGCACCATTGGAAAGTGTCCGCACCAAGGCACCTGAAGCGTCCCTGATCTCGACAACCACCCCTTCTGCAGCCGTGGGCAGGTTGTAAGCAACCGTAGGTGCCCCTCCGGCGGTGAGGTTGATCTGGTTTCCCTGTGCCAGGATAGTGGTACCCAGGAACGAAACCGCACCGAGGTTGTTGCTCCCGTTTTGAGCTGCAATCAGGCTTTGCAGGTTGCTGTTGGTGTTGTATGCCTGTTCTACCTGGGTAAGCTGTGCCAACTGGCCGATGAACTGTGTGCTGTCCATCGGGTTCATCGGGTCCTGGTTCTGCATCTGGGTTATGAAAAGCTTCAGGAAATCATCCTTGTTCATGCCGGTCGCCTTTTTCATGGCAGCCGCGCCTGAAGCAGCATCAGTGGTTGCTGTTGCAGCGTTTATCATAGATTCACCTCTTTCACATCATCATGTCGAGCAGCGCGTTCTTCTTTGGCTGCCAGGAGACCGGACCCGTTGTTTGTGCATCACCAACATGCCCCATCAGCCATGCACTCTGCCGTGGCGTAACGAACTGCTGTTCCTGCTGCCGTCCTTCCCTGAATCCCTGGTTGAAGAACTGGCGGCTGCCAGTTGATACGTCAAACTGCTTCATATCCATGTTCTGCCGGGCAAGTGCCTCTTTGAGGCTGCCGACATTCTCCATCAGTGCATCCTTCACTGCCCTGTTCTCCGCAACAATCTCAACACGGAGACGCTGCTCATCCATACGGATGTTGATCTTCAATTCCCCCAGCTCCAGGGGATGCAGCCTGATGGTCACCTGGCCGTTGTCTGCTGTGATACGATGGTTTTCGAGCTTTTCACGCACCTGGCTGACGATCTGTTCGCGGCTGACCATCTCCACAACCGGTCGTTCTGCTGTAACCTGCTGCATCTGAGGTTCACGCGAAAGAGCCTGGATTGACTCCGACCGGAAGATCTCCTGCCTGACCCCAACTGTCGGCTCCTGTTTCTGGCTGATACCCTGCGACAGCTCCAGAATCGGGGCCTCTTCCTTAAAAACAATTTCCACTGCTTCGATTTCAGGCATTTCAGGTTTTACAGGTTTCGTGTCGTTTTCCGGTTTTTCTACCTTCTCCTGCGTCATAATCGGCTTACCGGGCACTGTTGCGGTTACAGCTGCACTATGAAACATTTCCACCTTAGGTTGCACCCTTTCCAGGCCTGATGCTCCGGCCTTTGACTCTGCCGGTGCCTGCTGGGATGCCGACCTCTCAGGCTTTTCAACCTGATTCGGTTTAAGCTCGGCAAGAACGGCTTTAAACAACTCCTCATCGGAGGTTTCCACTTTACCGTCCGGTTGAACGGGCCTCGCCTCCTGTATGGTCTGCTGTTCAGGCTTTACAACCGGAATAGCCAGAGAAGCTCCGCTGCTTACGTGCGTTTCGTCAACCGGTTTATCCACAACGCCCTTCTCCACAACCTGCTGCGGATTCTGCTTCAGCCCGCTGTTCAAGGCCGCTATCAGTGCCGCCAGCATCTCGCTCGCCTTCTGCTCGCCAGATGCCGTATCAGGGTCATCCGTCACCGACACTTCAATCTGCCCCTCTTTTTTTATTACTGCCGGATTCAACACTCCACGCAATTGTTCCTGAAGCGATGGGGTGAGTGAACCGTTCCGGTCCACCAACTTTTGCAGCTCGGCCAGCAACTGTCCGGCTTCTTCTCCGGCTTTCCCCTTAGCCTGCCCAGGAGCAGCACCATTTCCAACCCCTGCCAACAGCATTCGAAGTCCGTTTATCAGCTGCATTGCCGACTGCGGTATCCCTTCTTTCTCTTCTTTACCGGCTGACAACAGCTGATCTGCATCAGCAGGTACCGTAGAGCTCCCTGCATCGCCTGATGCCGACAGCACAGCCAGCTCAGGTGACATGCTGCCACTTGTCGGCAGAATCCCAGGAAACTTGGCCTGCAAGGTCGTCCCCAGAAGTTGAGCAAACAAGAGGCCGTTCCCGGACTCTTCCCCGGACTGCCCGGTTGATACGGGGCCAGCAGGGATTTTAGCCGTCAGGGCTCCCATAACCGGAGCCTGTGGCATACTGCCTGTCATCATTGTCATCATGTCCATTCTTTCTCACCTCCTTTCTAGTTGAATTATGCCTACAGCGTATCGCTCAAACGAGATGGTAGCAGCTAGCGTTGCTGGCCTGACTGAAGATTCTCCTTGATCCACTTCAGTAGGCGTGGCTGGCTGATAAGCTTCGATAATTTGAGTACTGTCTTCTGGTCATATTTTTCAAGAAGTCCGATGGCAACCGGCTCATCAAGCTTATCTATGATTTTTGCAGCCTCGTCGGGCTTCATCGCCTTGAGGAGCTTGAACATTTTCATATATTTGGCAGTGGCAAGTTCGGATTCTCTCTTCTTTTTCTCGTTGAGGATCTCCTCGAATCCCTTCTTTGCAGCATTCAGCTCCTTGATCCTTGCATCCAGGCTGGTTGAAAGACGGGTCAGTTCCTGCTCTTTGGCAGCCAGCGCAGACTCCCTCTCAATCAGCTGCTGGCGACGCTTCTCAAGGCCGAGCAGTTCCTCTACGTTACTTTTCTGCTGTCCATCATGCTTAGGATTCGTCGTCTGATGCTCAGGCTCTTTCCCACCCGCGGCAATCGCCGACCTGAGAACTGAGGTCCCACCTGCAACAAGCCAGATGACAATGGTTAAGGCAATAACTGCCGTAAGTGCAAGCTTTCGCATCCTATTGCCTTACCGCCCTTTCTTCTGTACGGATATCTCGACAATAAAGTCCCTCTCCTTCACAGAGAGTTCCTTCCTGTGAGCTTCCAGCTTCTTTTCCTTGAAAATCTCAAGCACCTTTTTTTCCTTTGCTGCGTGCAAAAGGGTTTCCCGTTTCGCTGTGACATTCAGATCAAGTGTGTTGACATCCTGCCGCTGCGCCTTTATCACCCGGCTCTTCTTGTGGATGAAGTGAGAGTACATCTGCAGTTCACCTGCAGCGATACCGACCAATTGCTTACAGGTAAACTCCTCGGTGACCTGTGCCGCGTGCTCCTCCTCACATTTCAGCTTTTCGGCTGCCCGTTCCAGCTCACGTTTCGCATCAGCGAGCTCAATCGACCGCACCTTCTCTACTTCCAGACGATAGTTCAGAACCTGCTGCAGCTTGAATCCACGTTTCTGCATAGTGCATCTCCTGCTTATTCATCTTCAAACCGCCGACTTTACATTCTTCGGAATCACTGAGGCATTCCTTCAGAAAAAATATGCCTTAATTCATCCACTGCCTGTCCAACGCTTATTGCGTTGTGGATATCCTGTTTGATGTAAGAGATCATCTCGTCCATCTTTGCAATGGCACTATCTATTTTCGGGTTGCTCCCGGATTTGTACGCGCCGATGTTGATGAGATCCTCCGACTGCTTGTAGGTGGCCATCAACTCCTTGAAACTGCCTGCCATTTTCTGCTGATCCTTGTCGGTCACGTCGTTCATGACTCGACTGGCGCTGTGAAGCACATCGATCGGGGGGTAGATGTTGCGTGCAGCCAGGTCCCGCGAAAGTGTTATGTGACCATCCAGAATGCTCCGCATGGAATCCGAGATCGGCTCGTTGAAGTCATCGCCCTCGACAAGAACGGTGTAGAGACCGGTTATGCTCCCATCCTCAAAGTTGCCGGACCTTTCCAGCAGCTTGGGGAGCGCGGCAAAGACCGAAGGCGTATACCCCTTGGTTGTAGGCGGCTCACCTATTGCCAGTCCAACCTCCCGCATGGCCATCGCAAAGCGTGTTGCCGAGTCCATCATCAACAGAACCTTCTTCCCTTTTGACTGGAAATACTCTGCGATGGTCGTGGCAATGTATGCACCACGCATCCTTACCAGCGGCGGTTGATCTGAGGTAGCGACCACCAGAACCGATTTTTTGAGCCCGTCTGCCTGCAGGTCTTTTTCTATGAACTCCCTTAGTTCACGGCCCCGCTCGCCGATAAGGGCGATCACGTTGATGTCGGCCTCGGTGTAGCGGGCGATCATGCCGAGCAAGGTGGATTTTCCCACACCTGAACCTGCCATGATCCCCACTCGCTGCCCCTGGCCACAGGTCAGCAGACCGTTGATGGCCCGAATGCCAAGGTCAAGGGGCTTCCGTATCGGCACCCTGCTCAGGGGATTCACCGGAGTGGCGTATATCGGGTATTCCTCTTCGGCAACGATCGGCCCCAGGTCGTCTATGGGCATACCAAGCCCGTCAATGACCCTGCCAAGCAGCCCAGGCCCAACCGGCATGGATGCCTTCTGACGGAGAACGGTTATAAGGCTTCCCAGCCCAACCCCCCGCAGCTCCCCAAGCGGCATGAGAAGGGTCTTGTTGTCACGGAACCCGACGACTTCTGCGGGAATCGGGTCTCCATCGGCAGGATGAATCTCGCAGATGCTTCCAACCGACGTATCCGGGCAATACCCTTCTATGACAAGACCGACAACCTGCGTCACCTTGCCATGAAAACGGATCAGCTTCAGGTCATCGACAACCTGAAAATAGCGGGATATGTTCATGTCGGCATCTTGCAAACGCTACCTCTCGTTATCCAGCCTGACAGAAAGCTCCAGGGGGATACCTCGCTCCTCAAGACAGCGGTTGAATACCTCTTCGAGCTGGGCCTCGATCCTGGAATCCACGGTGCCGGTGGGGGTTTCAACCATACACCCGCCAAGCCTTATGCATTCGTCCGGAGCGAGTGCAATCCTGCTGTCGTCCACCTTGCCACACAAAAAGAGCTGGTGGTCTGACATGACCATCCTGTAATCGTCGGGATGGAGCCTTATGGTTATCTTCTCCTGATCGGAGCAGCAGGATACCGTGGCAGCAATGATATTCGCCAGGATCTGCATATCCAGCTTGACCTCCTGGAGAATAATCTTGCGTGCGACCATAATGGCCAGTTTTAGTATGTCAACTTCGCTTCCCCGAAAAACCTTTTCACGAAGAGCTGCAAGAGCGTCTGTTCCCTCGCGCAATGCCTTGAAGACATTTGCCAGCCCTCGCTCCGCAGCCAGCCGACCCTCTTCCAACCCCCTCGCATAAGCTTCCGCCAGCTGTCGCTGCATCTCATCTTCTGAAATAAGCTGCATTCCCTCAGGAAGCTCTCCCTGAGGGAATGCAGCATAAATGTCATCGTCCGGATTCTCGACAGGGGAAGCGGCTGAGAGGAGCTGCCCTGAACCCCCTTGCACCCCTACACAATCATTGAAAAATAGCGGCGTAAAGCCTGCCGCTTCAAGATAGGCCATTCCGGACGCCCCATCACGCGGCGAAGAGGAACCCACAAGCACTTCATAGTTTACACTGCAGACACGGCTATCCTTGAGACCCTCCGGCTTGATGATTCTAGACGAGGACATCGTCTCCTCCGCGGCCTGCAATGACGACCTTGCCGTCCTCCTCCATCTTCCGAACAATCTTTATAATTTCGGATTGGGCCTTTTCTACGTCGGAGAGACGAACAGGCCCCATGACCTCGATATCTTCCTTTATCATATCTGCGGCACGGCTGGAGATGTTGCGGAAAACCTTCTCCTTCACCTCTTCGGTGGACGCCTTCATGGCAAGCGTAAGGGTATCGTTGGAGACCTCCCGCATTACTGCCTGGATGGAGCGGTCGTCGAGTTTGAAGATATCTTCGAAGGTGAAGAGATGCTTGCGGATTATCTCTGCCAGAGGTGGGTTCATCACATCCAGCTTGTCGAGTATGTGCTTCTCCTTGCTCCGCTCCAGGTGGTTGAACATCTCAACCACCTTCTCCACGCCACCCACCTTGAAGCGCTGTATCCCGCCCATGGCTGTCAATTCGCGGCGAATAACCTCATCGATGTCGTTGAGCACCTCCGGCGATACCTGATCGACGTCGGCGATTCTGATTATCACCTCGGCCTGCAGGTCCAGCGGCAGATGACTTACTATCTCACTCGTCTGTTTGGGACGCAGCTTGGCAACGATAACGGCAATTGTCTGTGGATGTTCCTGTGAGAGGAAATTGGCTATGGTCTTTGCGTCCATGTTGCCAAGGATGTCCTCTATGTCGCCAATATTGGAACTATGCATCTCCTGAAGGAGAAGATCCGCCCTCTGAGGACCAAGGGCCTTTTCAAGGATCTTTCGAACAAACTCGTCACCTTGGGAAAAAAAGCCGGCATCAGGGCTGGTTATCTGCTCAAACTCGCTGACCACATCCTGTATGACAGGCAGCCCCACATGTCCGAGGTTGGCCATGCTGCTACTGATCTTTTTTATATCATTATCTTCCAGGTGTTCGAATACCTTCGTAGTGGCCTCGGTACCCACATACAGCAGTAGTATGGCAGCCTTCTCCGCTCCTGTCATACCGTACCTCTCAATGCCATAACCTTTATCATCCCTTGTTGTCCAACCAGTTTTTGATTACCTGCGACGTCTGATATGGATCCTGCTTTATCTTATTAATCAGCTCCATCTGGCCTATATTCTGGCTGGTGAGCTGTTTGCGCTGAGATTCTATAATCTGCTGGATCTGTTGCTCAGGCGATTCCAGGCCCTCGAAGCTCCCAGGAGCGCCGGCAGTGACTGATTTCAGGAGTGGCCGAATCACCAGCAGAAGAAGCGCAAAGAAGCCGATACCGATCAGAACATTCTTTAACAGCGCCAGGAAAAACGGAGCCTCCCACCATCCCGCCTTTGAGACTGTATCGGCATCCTCGGTCTCCTGGAACGGGATGTTCGCTACGGTGACCTGGTCACCGCGTTCACCGCTAAAACCTACGGCCCCTTTTACCAGAGCCTCTATCTTCTGGAGTTCATCCGGAGTCCGGGGGGTGTACTTAGGCTTCCCCGATTTTCCATCCTTTGCCGCAACTGCCGCCTCATACTTGCCATCCACCAGAATGGCGACCGAAACTTTTGCCAGGGCACCAACCGGTTCAATGGTGCGTGCGGTTGAGCGGCTCACCTCGTAGTTGAGGGTCTCGTCGCTCTTTGAGCTGCCGGAAGCTCCCTGCTGCGGAGCCCCCTGATTGCGCCCCAAGTTCGTCTGGACGCCAGGAACTCCTGTCAAAGCGCCGCCACTTCCTTTTTCTTCGCTCCGCTGCTCACTCCTTACTGCAGCTGACTCGGGATCATAGCGTTCCTCGAACTTTTCGACCTGTTTGAAATTGAAGGAGGCCGAAACCCGCGCAACCGATTTGCCACTTCCAACCACCTTGTCCAGCAGGGTCTGGAGACGATCCTCGGTGCTTCTCTCAAAGGTCCGCTGGGTCTCCTGCATGGTACTGCTCATCTTGCCGGCCGCGTCCTGGGCTCCGCTTCGTGACAAAAGCTTGCCCCGACCGTCCAGCACCGTGACATGCTCAGTATCAAGCCCTTCAACGGAAGCCGCCACAAGATGAACGATCCCCTGAACATCGCTGTCGCGTAACGTCCTGTTCCCTTTTATTTTAAGGACAACAGATGCTGTGGTAGGTTTTTCCGCGTCCTTGAAGAGGCTCTTCTCAGGGATTGCAAGATGCACGCGTGCAGATTCGAGTCCTGCCAGCTGCGAAATGGTGCGAGAAAGCTCCCCCTGTAACGCCCTCTGGTAGTTCAGCTTTTGGACGAACTCCGTCATCCCGAAGTTTTTCCGGTCGAAGATCTCGTAACCTACCCCCCCTCCCTGTGGAAGCCCTTCGGAAGCAAGGGTGAGCCGCAGGTCGTAGACCTTGTCGGAAGGGACAAGAATGGCTTTGCCGTCTGCAGCAAGACGGTAGGGAACCTTCTGTTCCTTAAGCTTCTTGACGATCTCGCCGGCGTCCTCATTGTTGAGGTTGGCAAAGAGTGGTTTATAGTCGGTCTTATTGGCAACCACGATCAGGACGGAAAACGAAGCAACGGAAAGGGCTACAACCGCTCCGATCAGCCACCGCTTGCCCGGAGTGAGGGCAAGAAAAGGTTCCAGAATTTTTTTCAGACTTTCGGGCATCGACGACTCTGTGATAAATGGAGTAAGGTCTTTTCTACGCGGAAGCTTACTAGACAGGCATCCTCATGATCTCCTGATAAGCCTCAACTGCCTTGTTGCGGACCTGATTAATAAACTGGAATGAGACGCTGGCCTTTTCCATGGCAATCATTACTTCGTGCAGCGATTTTGTTTCTCCGGTAACCAGCTCCTGTACCGCCTTGTCGGACTGCAGCTGGGAGTTGTTAACCTTGTCTATCATCTCACCGAGAAATTTACCAAACCCCTCTGCCGGAGCGACCGGATTCGCAACTGCGCCGGAGGAAGGAAATGCCCTCCCGATACCGAAGCCACTCTCGATTCCTTTGATTTCCATTAAAACTCCTCCAATTATCTGAGTAAAAACTACTTGCCAATCTCCAACGTCTTCAAAGCCATACTCTTGGCAGCCTGGGCAGCGGTCACATTTGCCTCATAGGCCCTTGTTGCCGCAATCATATCGGCCATCTCCTCAACCACGTTAACGTTTGGATAGGCCACATAACCCTCTGGGTTTGCATCGGGATGTGAAGGATCATACTGCATGCGTGGAGGGTTCTGATCCTCCACTATCTGCACCACCTCTACACCCATAGATGCCTTTTGCGAAGCGCCCTGAAGGGCAGACTTGAAGGAACCGGGAGCAGGGGGGGTGGAAGCAAACACCGTGTCCTTACGCTTGTACGGTCCGCCCTCTGGGGTCCTTGTTGAGTTGGCGTTTGCCAGGTTGCTTGAAATGGTATTCATTCTGGTCCGCTCGGCAGTCAGTGCCGACGAACTGATATCCATTGAGCTGAAAAAGTCCATCCACTCCCCCTAGTACCGGTTACTGCCCCTTAATCGCCTGCTTCAACCCTTCGAACTTCTTACCGATTATCTGTACCGATGCATTGTACATGATCTGGTTGGAAGCGAGCCGGCTCATCTCCTGTTCCATTTCGACAGCATTTCCGTCACGACCTACTCCTGGAGCGGGGGTCTGCACTACCGTTCCCTGAACAGCATCAATACTGCCAGCTTGCCCCTTGAGAGGTATGTGACGAGGATGGGAAACGGAATGCCCACCACCTTTACCGGACCCCTTTGACTTCATGGCATCACGTAACTCCCCCTCAAACGAGACCGCGGTGGGAATATAGTTGGGAGTCTCAGCATTGGCAAGGTTTGCAGAGATGTGATTGTGGTTTTTTGACCTGAGATCGATGCCTTTACTCAGCAGTTCGATGGTGTTGTTAAAAATCCCTTCGATCGGCATAGCTCTCCCTCCTCGTGACACTGCCTTTGAGCAAAAGCTGTACCATAAGAATAAAACAATAATTACAGCCCTTTACAAAAAAAGCCAGGCGCCTGTTAAAGGCGTCTGGCCGACATTTTTGACAAAAGCCATTTTTTTGACTCACCTCAGATCTTTGAACCGGTACGCTCCTTCCAGTCAAGATCAGACATTGCCTGGGTAGCGAGTTTCTGCCACACCGGGTCGCTCCCTTCTTTCACGATTTTAGCCCAATTGTTCCGGGCCTCGGCACCGCGCCCTTCACGCAGACTTAGTTCGCCTATGTGGTAAAGGAATCGATCGCGTCCTTCCAGCGAAGCCTCAGTGAGCCCGGAGCGGAATGTAGCCAGTGCCTTGCCGGCATTGCCGGCCGCGAGTTCAGACATGCCGGCGGTAAAATGGGCGTCCGCAGCCAATGGAGATGATGCCTTCCTCTCTCGGAGGGCCGCAAGAAAAAGCTCCATGGCCCTGCCTGCAATCTTTGGTTGGCCGCCTTCCTCCAAAGCCTTCCCAAGATAATAGTAACTGTCAGGAATGACAGCGCGCGCCTTTACATCCTGCAGCAGCCAAGCCAGATCAGCCCGAACCGCTGCCATATCACCCTTGCGGTAGTTGATGTCTCCCAGTATCTCGCGTACCCGCTGAACCTCAGGCAGATGAGGAAAACGCAGCACAAACTCCCTTCCGGTAGCCTCAGCCTTTGACCACTCTGCCAGCGCAATGGAATTATCCAGCATTTTTCCGTACAGGAACGAAGCATTTGGGGCTGCCCACTCCCTTTTGACCAGGCGACCGAAACACTTGACCTCTTCCTGATGGAGCCCCAGTCCCGTATATGCCTTATCCAGATCCTTGACGAAATCCGGTTCGGCCATGCACCTCGACAGATAGGGAAGATGCCCCTCTGCCACCTTGATCAGCCCTTCGCTGTCGTTCACTGCCATGATGTCGTGATACACCGCAGGCATGAGCTCCTCATGCATGGAACGGACTATGGTGACAAAGACACCGCTTGGGTATCTCTTTTCATAGGTAGATACGGACTGTAGAGCCTCAATGCTCGGACCGTAGAGAGCCTCGAGCAGCGCAGACTTGAAAAATGCTTCCTCTCTCGTCATGAAATCGCTGGAGCTCTTGCCAATCTCCCGGTATTCATCGCTAAGGCCAGAGTAATCATTACCATCAACTGAGGGAAAACGGTGGTCGGCAAGCTTCAATGCCGCATAACTGGCAGCCTTGTTGTCAGGAAAATATTTGACGACATTCTGATAGATCATCCGGGCTTCGGCCTCCCGTTGCTGGTGTCCAAGAATATCCGCAAGACGAACAAGCAAAGTAGGGGCAGTTTTCTTTTCAGCCTGACTGGCTATCAGAGCTGCCAGAATCTTCCTTCCGGCAGGAAGATCACCGCATCTCACCAGGCTATCGGCATAGCAGAAGACCACGGCAGGACTACTGGAGAGAAACTGTGGCCAAAGCCGTTCCGCGTTACGGAACAGCTCCAACGCACGCCTGTAATCATGAATGCCGTAGTAAGCCTCTCCGCAACGGTATGCTGCAAGCGCCCATATTTTTGAATCACTCTTGAGGAATGGCTCAAAGAGTCCGATTGCCTCTGACGGATGCCCCTTGTAAAGAGCAGCCTCGCCGAAAAGAAAAAGCCTTGTATCCTGGGGGGTCAGAAGCCCTCGCAGGGCCTGCTGGTCGGTAGGAACAAAAGAGAGGTCGGACCTTAATGGTGGATCGTAATCCCTGACGAACCGACCGGCGCCGGCGGCAATGGACTCTCTACCCTTAAGTACCTGTGCAGATTTCCTCTCTTCCCTGAAGGATGGACCCACATCGAGAGCCAGCACCTGTGTATCCCCATCTATGACACGTACCCCCTCCGCCGGGGTTTTAAGCCGTACCATGACCTGAAGAATATCCCCTCGCTGGGAAATGGCGATACCGTCGACATGCTGGTCGGAATAACCGCGCAGCTTTCGGAATAGCGGTCCATCAGAGTTGGCGAAGGTCACCCGGAACCGCTGTCCGGGGAGCTCCTTTATTTCATGAGTGGTTGCCCTGTCAAGATGAAAGAGAAGGCGAGTGTAGGTGGCATGGGGACGAATGTCGATTTTACGTAGTCGGGCAGGGATCTCGGCGTAAGCATCGGAAACAAACCCGCAAAGAAAAAGATAGATGATAGTAAAACTGCTGAGGAGGCGGATCATTATGCTGCCTTGAGGAATCTTGCAACCTTGGCAATCAGTTCGCCTGCATCGCAAGGATTGAGGAGGATGTCCTTTGCACCATATTTTAGGGCCTTTAGCACCCCGGTGCGCGTCCAGTTGGGCGCGCACATGATAATCGGCACCGGAGAGTCCTGACGCATTGCCTTAATCTTGATGCAGAGCGCAAGTTCGCTGTCTTCGGTATCCGAAACGCAAATCAGGGCAACGCCCGCGTCGCTATTGTCGAAAAGCTCTCGTATATCGTCTTTGAGAGAGGCGTCCACAACCGTGTGCCCTGCAGCAGCCAGGATACCCCTGACCAATTCACGCGCCTGCAGATCATCGTCAAGCAGAAAAACTGTCTTGTTGGCGATGGAGGCAACGCCGGCCGCTTCGGTCACCTGCTGAGCAACACTAGAATCCTTTTCCGGCTCAGATGCTTCCGGCTCCGGCTCTGCCAATGGCGGCTCAATATGATGGGCAAGAGACAGCGGTATCAGAATATCAAGCCGGTCCATCTCAATGCCATCCATGTTCAGCTGCGCACGGAACAGGACATAGTCGTCGTTCGGAATAGGCTCTTCTTCCGATACCGCGTCCATACCCGGAATGAATTTCTTCGGTGCATTGAGCTTAAGATGAATCTTTTTCGGAAGTTTCGGTTTGAATACCGAATTGAAGGAGCCGATGATCTGGTTCATTATCTCGCCAAAGGCATCTATGTCATCGGCCTCTAAAATGGCCAGCTTCCGTTTTTCAGAGATCCTGGCTGGGGGAATCCCCAGAAGAAGACCGCTCAGAAGGATGGCATCGCGCAACGAAAAAATCATGTAGAACTGGCCGGTATACTCCTCCCGCGACTCGATGTTGGCAACGAAGATGGCGTCTTCCATGGCATCGAAGAAGCTGGCCTTATTGGTGTTCAGGCTGTCGCTCTGATCAACCCTCAGCTGCTGGCCCAGCAGCATACTGCTCTCCTCCCCTGTCTGGACGAGTGCGGCATCGATCATCTCTTTTAGTTTGACCTGTTCCATGTCAGCTTTGCCTATCTATCGGGCTTCCTTGCTCAGCTTAAGCCCAACCAGAAATCTGTCTTCTTCAACGTTAAACGGAATGATCACGCAATCACTGTCAGTCATTGCATTGATCGTGTAGTCTTCGCCGGAGATAACCGTAGGGATGGAGAGACTAATATCGAGCCCCCCCTTGGAAAGCAACTGCTTGACATACCCACCAAGCATATTGGCAATCTCACCAAGGGCATCATTAACATCCTCCCCGACTTCGTCGACAGCCATCCCCAGCATGTTCGAGGTGATCTTCATGGCAAACGGTTTGGGGCAATGGATCGACAGGATGCCGGTGTAAGTCCCTGCCAGCCCCACCATCCCAGTTATACTGCAGTGGAATTTGGTTACCGGCTCCAGGAGGGGATAACTGTCAACCACATCCATCATTATCATCGTATTGAATACTTCTTTCGTGGCATGTATGACATAACCGCGCATATCCTCTTCCAGCAAATTGGCCGCCAGTGAAACAGCTGCGTTCAGGGTCATAACATCCCTCCCAGTTTTTCGTTTAGCTGCTCCGGGGTAAATGGTTTCTTGATGCTGTCGCTTGCTCCACTGCTTATGGCTTCTTTCAGGATGTCTTCTCCACCCTCGGTCGTGATCATAACTATTGGGACCTTGTTGCCGTTTGCCCGTACCGCCTTTATGAATTCCAGGCCGTCCATGTTCGGCATATTTATGTCGGACAGGATAAGGTCAACCTTGTTGGCGGAAAGTGCATTGAGTCCCTCAATTCCGTCAGCTGCCTCAAAGATGTCATCCACCGCCAACCCTGCCTGGCGCAGGGAACGGGAAATGATTTTCCTCATGGTGGATGAATCGTCGACGATAAGAACATTGGCCATGTTTCTGGTCCTCCTTGGTTATATAAGTACAATTGTCTGTGTATCCTTAATTCGGCTCTTCCACACAAAACTTTAGCCGGCAAAAACCAGGTTTACTGAATCTATTCAGGAATTTTCCGTGACTCTCCATAATTCCACTCCATGTCCGGGCTTGGGGGGACAGTGCCCGCAACTTTTCCTGTTACCCTTGCTGATTCCATAGAGAGGTATATCGGGCATGCGTTAGACCAACTTGAGAAAAAGTTTCAGGTGCGTTAAGCTCAAAGCCTTACCAAACGACCATCTAGCCCTCTCCCCTCCTGAGCAGTTTGACGTTTCCACTACAAGTGGTAAAGATTTCTGATACCCTGCCGACATAACTCATAAGAGGAATTCATCCCATGTTCAGGTTATACCTTTCGTCTCTACGCAAGACCACGATCTTCATGATCTCCTTCGGCCTGTTCATGGGCGTTGTTTTCCCGTTTTATTCCGCCTTCTTCTTTGGCAAGAGCGCATTCAATCCCCTGTACATAGCCGGTTGCCTCCTTGCAGGGCTCATGGTCGGCACTTTCTGCTCAT
>JAYSLX010000184.1:0-9104 GCA_043725245.1 Geobacteraceae bacterium
AATGAACAGACCCGCCGGATCGTCGTTGTCTCCTTTGGTACTACCTTGGTTGGGCTGATCGTTGATAAGGTATCGCAGGTGATGAAGATATCTCCCGAACAGATAACCCAGACTCCCGAGGTCATAAAGGGGTACGATTCTGAGTGCCTCATGGGGGTGGGACGGGTTGGCGAGCAACTCATAGTCCTGCTGGACCTGGACAGGATGTTCAAGCAGGAAGAGCCTGAGACGATGCCTAAAGCAGCCTGACCCTGCCACAAGACAGGCAGGCTTTATAATGAAAAACCCCTCTCGGTAGGTTCGAGGGGGGTTTTTCATTATAAACTGATGTTACGTTGAAAAGGTCTTGCCCTCGCCAGGGAAAAGTTGTATCCATGTGACCCTTCAAAATCAAAAGGAGTGATACAATGGGGATTTTGTCAAATACAGTCAGTATCTGCCATTTCGAGGTTGCAGGTGACCTTCCGCCTACGGATTTCTTTCACTGGGTGTCTGAGCAGCTTGCGAGCCGCGGCTTCACACCGATCGACCAGGGTATTGCCGAGCTTTCGGTCGGCTGGGTGCAGGTCGACGATCACCGTGAAAGCGCTTTTACCGTGCCATCTGCATTCTGGCGCGATCATTATCTGGTCTTTACGCTCCGCCAGGACAGGCGCAATATCCCTTCGGTGCTGCTGCGCAGCCATCTGCAACTTGAAGAGAGGGAGTTTCTTGCAGCAAACCCCGGCTATACCCGTGTCTCCAAGCAGAAGCGGGAAGAGCTTCGTGAGATCGTAAAGAGCAGGCTTCTGGCCCGGATTCTTCCTGTGCCATCCACATATGACGCTGTCTGGGATACGGCGAGTAATATTCTCACCCTGGCAACTGTCAGCGCAAAAGCTGCCGAACAGTTCGAGACCCTCTTCAAGAAGACCTTTGAGGGGCTTCGCCTTATTGCAATCCCCCCGTATTCCCGCGCTGAGCTTATGATTGCTGCTGAGCTCAAACCGGCCTTGGCACGGGAGAACAAGGCGAACTCGGATGCGGTGCTGGATCTGATCAAGAGCAACCAGTGGCTCGGTTGGGATTTTCTGCTCTGGATGCTCTATCAGACCATGAACGAGTCGTCGGAGTACCGGATCAGTCAGCCCGGCCCAGCAGTGGGTGGTGAACCTTTTGTGGCCTACCTCAATGACAGGATGGTGCTCTGCGGTTCCGGAGAGAATGGCGTGCAGAAGTTTACTGCGTCGGGACCGATGGAACAGTTCGGTGAAGTCCGGACGGCGCTCCGAAGCGGAAAACGGATCACCGAGGCTTCCATCTACCTTGAAAAAGGGGAACACCTCTGGAAGATGACACTGAAGGGCGAACAGTTCCACTTCGCTTCATTCAAGTCGCCTCAGGTCAAGGAGGAGCGGGACAATACCGTCGAAGGTGCGAGTGAGCGTGAAGCGGTCTTCTACGAGCGGATGTACGTTCTTGAGCTTGGTCTTCAGCTGTTCGACAGCCTCTTTTCGACCTTTCTCACCCGCAGATTAGGTGTCGAGTGGGAAGGGGAGTTGCAAAAGATTGACGCTTGGCTTCAAGAGGTCTGATCAGTTCCCTCCATATACCACCGCAGCCCACCAGGCCGATGCCACTGCCATGGCGCTCCCCAGCGCCAACAGTGCATTGAGCCGCCTGCCAGGTGGGCCGTACCTCTCTATCATGTATTCCGCAACCAGTCCGATCCCTATCCCGAAGATAAAACCGAACAGGTGTGCCCCCAGATCGGTATGCTCTCCTTCTGTCCCCAGCGATGCAAGAAGGGCCATTGCACCAGCGACAGGGACGAACCATCGTTTTCGGAGGTGGTGCCGGTAGCGTACCAGGCTGATTGATGCGAGGATGCCGACACAGCCGAAGACAAGGGTTGATGCACCGACCGAGCTGTGGGTAGGGAGGTTGAAGTGCGCGTTGGCAAGGTTGCCGAGCATGCCGGAGCAGAGGAGAAGACTCCAGGCAAGCCCTGAGCCGAGCTCTCGGCAGAGGAAGATGATGAATATCCCTCCTATGGTCAGATTGCTCAGTAGGTGGACCGAGTTTGCGTGCAGGGTGAGCGAAGTGATGAGGCGCCACCATTCTCCATCAAGGATTCTGGCTGCCTGTGCCTTTCCGATCTGAGTCCAGTCAGGCGGTATCTGCCCTAACAGGGGGATCTGAAGCAGTGTTAGATTGTGAAAGACGGCAAGGAGGAGCAGTACCGAAAGGGTTGCAAGGGTATTCTCTGTCAGTCGATGTGGTGGCGGCGGTGGTGGCGGCCAGTTGCGGTTTTCCTCCTCGAAGAGGGAGAGCTCCTTAAAGGCTTTATCGAGATTCGCCTCCGGAACCAGCAGCAGCCACCCCATTCCGAAACGCTCCGTGCGCCACGGAACCTTGCGTGACTCCAGGACCAGGGACCAGATTCTCACCTGCCGCTCCGAAAGGATGAAGTGGGAGCTCCACTTTTCCAGCCTTGCCGGAAGCGGAATCCATACCTCTTCTCCTTCTCTAAAATTTTCAGTTTCTCTCTCCATCCCGGATACTATAAGCATTGCCGGCACCCTTTGCCATCCCTTCGATGAAAAAAATCCTCCAGCTCGCCATAAAGCCCCAATTGTCTGGGTCACGGTGCAAAAAAAGATCTGTTCAGGAAGTTGGCGATCCTCTTCGCAACCTTTGAAGGGGTCAGTCCATACTGCTCAGGAGCACCTTTTCCGGGACAGGGGCACCGAACTGCCCCACGTTGCGTGGTGACAGCGATAGGTTAGACTATCTCTCAAGGAGAAACCCCATGAGTAACGACCATGATCTGATAATCTTGGGTTCCGGCTCGACCGCTTTTGCAGCGGCCCTTCGTGCCCAATCGTATGGAGCGCGTGTATTGATGATCGAGAAGAGTGTCCTGGGTGGCACCTGTATCAACTGGGGGTGCATCCCGAGCAAGACCTTGATACATGCTGCCTTGTTTAACCACGAAGCCGGCCTTGGGGCAAGAATCGGACTTCTCCTCGACAGCCATGGTGTGGATTATGATCGCCTTTCTGCTCATAAGGATCAGGTCGTTGCCGGACTCCGACAGGATCGGTATCTGGATGTCCTGAAGAATGTCGTCGGCCTGGAGATGGTCAAGGGGACCGGGCGCTTCGTCGATTCCCGGACCATTGAGGTGAACGAATGCCGCTACTCTGCCGACCGGATTCTGGTTGCAGTGGGTGGGCTACCCCGTATTCCGGCCATTGAAGGGCTCGAAGGGAGCGGGTATCTCACCAGCCGGAGCGCTCTCCTGATGAAAAAGCTTCCCCGATCGCTGGTTGTCATCGGCGGCGGAGTTATTGCTGTGGAGCTGGGACAGATGTTCCACCGCTTCGGTTGCAGGGTGACCATTCTCGAGCATGGCCCGAGGCTTCTGCCGACCGTTGATCGCGATCTGGCCGAGTGCCTGCAGGATGTTCTGGTAGCCGAGGGGTTAAAGGTGGTGCCGAACGTTGCCTTCTGTTCGGTGTCCAGGGTAGGGGACCTGACAGCCGTCAACGCCGACGTGGCAGGGAGCCGCCATGAGTACACCGCTGAGCAGCTTCTCCTTGCTGTCGGAACCGCACCATCCACTGCAGGAATCGGCTTGGAGAGGGCAGGGGTTGAACTGGATCAAAAAGGGTTCATTGTCACGGACAAGCGGATGCGGAGCTCCGTGCCTGGCATATGGGCAGCCGGTGATGTGATCAACGGGATGATGATAGCGACGGTCGGAGCCAGAGAGGGGATAGTGGCTGTTGACGACATGTTGAATCCTGGCTGCGGGTGCACCATGAACTACCTTACCGTGCCGATGGCAATCTTCACCGATCCGGAGACGGGGTTTGTCGGTCATACGGCTGAGAGCGCCTCAAAGGCGGGATTTGAAGTCATGATCAACTCGATACCGGTCAGCGCCGTTCCAAAGTCGCACGTTACAGGAGAGAAGGCTGGTCTGATCAAGCTGGTGGCTGACAGGGCTACCGGGCGCCTGCTTGGGGGGCATCTCCTCTGTCACCGGGGGGCCGATCTTGTCAACGAGGTGGCGCTTGCGCTGAGTCTGCATGCGACAATCCAAGACCTGGCAAATACCATTCATGTATATCCTTCAATCGGAGAGGGGCTGAGGCTCTGCGCCCAAGGGTTCAGCAGGGATTTGAGCAGGCTCTCCTGCTGTGCCGAATAGTAATGGGCACGGTAGCTCTTGAAAGTAATTTTCAAAAACGTCTGTATGGGTGTATAATTTAAACGTAAGAAGGGAAAAGTGGTTTTTACCGATAAGGCTGGAAACCCGCTGATCATGACCATTGGAGAGTGGCGGGGCCGGAAAGGGGGCCGAAAATGAGAGGCCAGGAAATCGTGAGATCGATCAATGAACGGCGAAGCATGGATCATAGTTTTGTAAAGTGGTGGCGGAAGGAGGAGGACTTCCTTGATTACGACCTGATCGACCGCTACGTGAAGAATGTGTCCAACTCCGAGGAGATAGGCGGAATAGATCTCCTGACCATGGATGAGATGTTCGGCGAATTGAAAAGGGTCAGCGGTGATCGCGTGAGAGTAGTACATGGGGAAACCGGCGATAACGTCGAGTGGCTTCATAAGAGTAAAGGGGGGGAACGGACCGAGCGGTGTATGTATACGCCCGAAACCCTGCTGACAATATTTGACGTGGAGACGCGCGGTAATCCGGTTGACTCATGATAAAGCGTGAGATGATCGGGTGCAATTAGACGGCTGGCTCCAAGTGAGTCAGCCCTTTTTTTGCTCTGAATCCAGTGACAGGCCTTCTGCCGCAGGCCATGGTCAGGACTGGTGGTGAGTTTTCAATTGAACAAAAGTCTGAAGGGGCTTCTATCTCAAGCGGCCCCTTCAGACCTGTTAGAGGGGAGGATTGCCGAAACGTGCGAGCCAACGGTCGAAGATGATCGGTTTCTCACTGCCAAGGTGAAGCAGACCTTCTCGTACCGCGATGACACTCTTTTCAAAGGAGATGGAGGCTGGTTTCTTGGAGAAGAAGAGATCGGCAAAGGAGACGATCTCCTCCTCGATGCAGGTGGGGGCCATGTCGCGCAACGGCAGGGGGAGGCTCTTTGTCTTGACATCCTCTGCGGTGAGGCCGACTCCGATGTGCCGCTCGCAGACCAGAGCATGGCGATGCAGCCCCTCTGATTCGAGGATCTCCCGACCGTGGATGCCGTGGCAGAGGTAGGGATCGCTGCCGAAGCAGCCGATCTTTGGTGCAGATGTCCGACAGATGCCGATGTCGTGGAGCCAGGCAGCCTCCTCAACAAAACGGAGGTCGACCGGTTCACAAAGGTTTCGGGCGATGGCTGAGGCCTTGGCAGCCACCAGTCGGCTGTGTTCGCAGACAATCGCGAACGAATCGCGATCCGGGAAGTATTTTTCGAGCAGTGAAATGGGGTTCATGGAGCACTTAGTATGACCGGGTCAGACATGATATGTCAAGCTGTGGAGCCCCGTCTTCCCTTGACCTGTGGACTGTTATCGGGTAAGGTTCCGAAAACCCGAAGAAACAGAGGCTAAAATATGACCCGTCCCACCTGGGATGAATACTTCATGGAGATCACGCACCTGGTGGCCAAGCGCTCCACCTGTCTCCGCAGGCAGGTCGGTGCAGTGCTGGTAAAGGACAAGAACATTCTTGCCACCGGTTACAACGGTGCCCCCTCGGGCGTGGCACACTGTCTGGACGTGGGGTGCCTGCGGGAGCAGCTCCAGGTGCCGTCCGGTGAGCGCCACGAACTTTGCCGCGGTCTGCATGGAGAGCAGAACGCCATCATCCAGGCAGCCAAGCACGGCACCTCCATCGAGGGGGCGACCCTCTATACGACCACAATGCCCTGTATCATCTGCTCAAAGATGATCATCAATGCCGGGATAAAGAGGATCGTCTACGAAGAAGGGTATGCTGACCGGCTTGCCGGCGAGATGATCGCTGAGTCGGGCGTGGTAATCGATCGCTTTGCGGCGGCTTCAGGGGGGGATACCCCATGAAATGCCCATTCTGTTCCTTCCACGACACAAAGGTGGTTGATTCCCGCCCGGATAAGGGTGGGTCAACCATCCGTCGCAGGCGCGAATGCGAGTCGTGCGGCAAGCGCTTCACCACTCACGAGCGGGTCGAGGATATCCTGCCGCTCGTGCTGAAGAAGGACGGCCGTCGCGAGAGTTTTGATCGACTCAAGGTCATAGGGGGAATCCAGAAAGCGTGCGAGAAGCGCCCCGTTTCAGTGGAGCAGGTCGAGCAGATGGTTGACCGCCTTGAGTCACGGCTTCAGGAGAGCAGTGAACGGGAGGTGCCGAGCACCAGGATTGGCGAGTGGGTGATGAACGAGCTGCACCAGATGGACCAGGTGGCATATGTCCGTTTTGCCTCGGTCTACCGGTCGTTCAAGGACATCAACGAGTTTATGGCCGAATTGCAGGATTTATTGCAGAAATGAGCGACCTTCACGCACAGTACATGCGTCGTGCCCTTGCCCTGGCTCGTAAGGGTGTCGGCAGGACCTCCCCCAACCCAGCTGTGGGGTGCGTCATTGTGCGTGGTAATGCCGTCGTCGGCGAGGGGTGGCATCGCAAGGCGGGCACCCAGCATGCCGAAGCCCATGCCCTGCGGCAGGCAGGTGCACTGGCCTGCGGTGCAGATGTCTACGTCACGTTAGAGCCATGCAGCCATTTCGGAAAGACGCCGCCGTGCGCCGATGCATTGATTGATGCGAGGGTAGGGCGGGTATTTGTCGGGATGATCGATCCGAACCCCAAGGTTGCCGGCAGCGGCATCGCGCAACTCCGTACAGCAGGGATAGAAGTGATACCCGGCCTGCTGGAGACTGACTGCCGCAGCATAAACAGGCCCTTCATCAAACAGGTGACCACCGGTCTTCCCTATGTCACCCTGAAGAGCGCCATGACCCTTGACGGCAGGACCGGCACTGCGTCAGGCGATTCCCAGTGGGTCACCGGCGAGCGAGCGCGGAAGATGGTCCATCGTCTGCGGGGGATACATGATGCGATCATGGTGGGTGTAGGGACCCTGATTGCCGACGATCCGCAGCTTACCTGCCGGGTTCAAGTGGGCCTTGACCCGCTTCGGGTGATCGTAGACAGCGGCCTGCGGATTCCGGCCTCTGCAGAAGTACTGCATGTAACATCAAAAGCCTCGACCCTTATCGCCACGGTCTCCACGGACAGCGCGAAGATTGCCGCTCTGCAGGCGCTTGGGGCTGAACTCCTCCAGTGTAATGCAAGGGATGGAAAAGTGGATCTCCATGACCTCATGCAGCGGTTGGGCAGACGCGGGGTTCAGTCGATTCTTCTGGAAGGCGGGGCGGAGCTGGCTGGAGCCATGCTGCGGGAACAGCTGATTGATCGCTGCATTTTCTTCTATGCCCCCAAGCTGGTGGGGGGGGATGGGGTCGGGCTCTTCTCCGGGACAGGGGTGGAGAGAATGGCCGATGCGATCCGGTTATCGGAAGTGAGTGTCGGAAAAATCGGGGACGATATTATTATTGAAGGGGAGCCGGCATACTCATGTTTACCGGGCTGATCGAAGATGTGGGGCGTGTGGTGCGGCTGGAGACGCGGGGTGCAGCTGCACGTCTGATGATTGCCACCAAACTCCCCCTTGAAGGGTTTGCCCTGGGGGATTCGGTAGCGGTGAACGGAGTCTGTCTGACCGTAGTCAGCAAGGATGCCGGTCAGCTCGTCTTTGACGTATCACCCGAATCGCTTCGCACGGCAGGGTTTGGGAGGCTCACTCCGGGAAGTCTGGTAAATCTGGAGCGGGCATTGCGTCTCTCTGACCGTCTCGGTGGCCACCTTGTAAGCGGCCACGTTGACTGCACCGCAACTGTTGCTGATCGTCAGGAGATTTCCGGCAATACCGTCTTCAGTTTCAGGGTGGAAACTGACCATGCCCGCTATCTTGTTGCCAAGGGATCTGTTGCACTTGATGGCGTCAGCCTCACGGTGAACGAGGCCTCAAATGAAGGCTTCACCGTCAACATCATTCCACATACCGCCCACTCCACCACTCTGCATCTCCGCCGATCAGGCGATGTAGTCAATATAGAGGTCGACATCCTTGCCAAGTACGTCGAGCGTCTGCTGATGCACAAAGACGGTGGACGTACCGGCGGGCTCACCCTGGAGACGCTTGCACAAGCAGGTTTTTTGTGAGATAACGACCCATTAACTGGGGGTGTTGAATGCCTGTAGCGAAGATAGAAGACGCAATCGAAGATATCCGGCAGGGGAAGATGGTTATCCTGGTCGACGACGAGGACCGGGAGAACGAAGGTGACCTGACCATGGCAGCTGAGGCGGTTACCCCGGAGGCGATCAACTTCATGGCCAGGTACGGTCGGGGTCTGATCTGTCTGAGTATGACCGCAGAGCGATGCGATCAGCTCAGGCTCCCGCTGATGGTGTCGAGCAATACCTCTTCCTTCGGCACCGCCTTCACCGTTTCCATCGAGGCAAAGAAGGGAGTCACCACCGGTATCTCTGCAGCCGACCGGGCCCACACCATCCTGACCGCGGTAGCCGACAACAGTAAAGCTGAGGACCTGGCCCGCCCCGGACATGTCTTCCCTCTCCGGGCAAAGGCGGGCGGGGTACTCGTGCGTGCCGGTCAGACCGAGGGTTCCGTTGATATGGCACGGTTGGCAGGGCTTAAACCTGCCGGCGTAATCTGCGAGATAATGAACGACGACGGCACCATGGCCCGTCTCCCCGAGCTTCGGAAGTTTGCCAAGGAGCACGGCATAAGGATCTGCACCGTGGCCGACCTTGTGGCATATCGCCTCAAGAACGAGTTCCTGGTGAGGAGGGCGGCCGAGGTGAAGCTGCCGACTACCTTTGGCGGCGATTTTCGCGCCATTGCCTTTGAGAACGACATCGACAAGCTCGAACACCTGGCCCTTGTCAAGGGTGATATACGTGGTGATCTGCCGGTATTGGTCAGGGTTCACTCCGAGTGCCTGACCGGCGACGTCTTCGGCAGCCGCCGCTGCGACTGCTCAGACCAGCTTCATGCCGCCATGGAGATGATCGGGCGCGAGGGGATG
>JAYSLX010000185.1:0-9767 GCA_043725245.1 Geobacteraceae bacterium
GGGTCAGCTGCGACTCCACTCGGGAGCGGATCGCTTTCTGCGGGATGGGGCAGTGCTCTTCGCAGACGATACAGTCCGTCTGTCGTGCAAAGGGTAAGCAGTGGTTTTTGTCAAAGACCGCCTTGCCTATCACTTCACGTTTTTTCTGATCCTTGGGGAGATTGGGGATGGCACCGGTCGGGCAAACCTGGCCGCAGAGGGTGCAGTTATACTCGCAGTACCCCAGCCGTGCGATCACAACCGGGGTATAAAAACCCTCTATCCCAGCCTGCAGCACCGCAGGATAGAGTGCGCTCTTCACGCAGACCTTGAGACATTCGCCACACCTGACGCACTTTTGGAGGAACTCCGTTTCGTTCCTCACCCCTGGCGGGCGGAGAAGGCGGGCCTCTGCTGCCGGCTGTCGGAATCGGAGCAGACGGGAGAGGAAGAACCCTGACACCATACCACTCAGCAGAACTCTCCGCTCAGGAAGGAAATCCGTTCTGCCTGACAAGGGTGCGCCAAGACGGAATCGAACCCGACCATCCGGACAGTGCAGCCGGCATTCCATGCAGAGGATGCACTCATCCTGCTGGCGAATCTCCTGATCGAACGATGTGGGGCAGAAATCACGGCAAACGCCGCACTCTCTGCAGAGCCTCTTTGGCTCCCGGCTGAAGAGCGACAGACGCGCTGTAACGCCAAGCAACGTGCCAAGAGGGCAAAGCCGACGGCACCAGCAACGTGTTTCGAAACGCTCCAGGAAAATGATCAGTGTGAAGAGCAAGGCAGAGAGAAAGGCGAGAGGATAAAAGGTTTCGCGGAAGGGGAGGAGGTAATCCCTGAGCAACCCGTAGCCTGGGGCCAGGGTGTCACGGCTGTCCCCCATCACCCTGTACAGACCAACCCAACTCTGCCGGAAGGCATCGCCAAATATGGGATAAACGGCAAAGGTCAGTGCCCTGAGCAGCAGTGCAATGGGATCAAACAGCCCTGCCAGGTTCACGCCGAATAGGGAGGTGGCCAAAAGAGGCACGAGAAGCCAGTATTTGGCGTTGCCGGTGAGGAGCCTGATCGGACCGCTTTTTTTGATTTTTACGGTTACCAGGTCGAGGATGGTCCCGAGCGGACATAACCATCCACAGAAAAACCGCCCCAGAAGGGCGGTCGCCACCAACGCAACCAAAGCCGGCAGAAGAAGCCAGGTCCAATCCTTTGCAGCAAGGAGGTGGCTCACAAGCACCAGCGGATCGGCCCTGAAGAAGCCGTTAACTGCAGCACCGATCTGGTCGTCCCCCCGGTACTCTGTCCTCACGAAGAGGAGAAGAAAGAGCCCCAGGAGCAGGAGCTGGCAGATGCGGGCAGCTCTGTTTTTCATTGAACGCTCATACCTTCAGGATCTTGATCCGGTCCAGCCGCATCTCGCCCAGCCCACGTTTATAGGCTGCAACCGTCACAGGGATATCTTCCGGCTTCATCCCAAAGAGGGTGGTGGCATAGGCATCCGCAGCCACAGTATCGGTTGAGGCAACCACCATGTTCATTACCTTCACGTCCTTCAGGTCACCCCCCTGAGGGCCATGGGCTGTCAGTATCCGGGTGGCGTCAATAACCGTCAGATGTATCTTCATGGCAGCATTGATGTCAGCCAGGGCCAGATCTATGTTTTTGTGGATGCTTCCCCGGTTTCCGCCCATGATCCCCATGATGTTTTTGAGGCCGAGGGTCAGCTTGGAAAGTCCGTGGTGCTTTGCAACCGGAACGTTTATATAGACATCAGCCGCTAGTGCCTCGCCATAGAGCTCCCACTCCTTCAGAACCTTGCCGCCCAGCGCTATCTTCTTGAAACGCTCGTTTTCAATGTGTTTGACCTCAACGTTCTTCATACCCTTCAGTGCAGATTCAATCCCGCTGTTGACATAGCAGCGTCGTTCGTCGTTGCAGGTTCGGTCAAAAACTTTCACTTTTTTGGCTCCGGCGGCCAGGGCTTCTTCCACAAGGGCCCGCACAACCTGAGGGTGGGTATTGGCCCCCTGTTCGGTGTTCCGGTCCCAGCCCATGTTCGGCTTGATAACCACCACGTTACCCGGCTTGACGAAACGCTTCATGCCCCCCAGGGCATTTATCGCCTCCCGTGTGATCTTAGGATAGTCCTTCCCCTCGGCCACGACCACGACCGGGCCTTGAGAGGCAAGAAGCTGCCGCGGCACCAACGGCAAGGCTATAGACGCCATGCCTGCGGTCTTCAAAAACGTTCTGCGGTTCATAAACCCTCCCTGGTTTTCAAAAAAACCACAAACGCACCCCCTCCTCCCAGAGTCGGAGGCGCCGGACAAAACTCGGCCACCATATCTCTCCCCTCTTCCCGAAGCCAGTCGGAAACCGCAGAGAGCAAGACAGGCTCGCCAGGAGAGTTGATACCCTTTCCGGTAATGATCAATACCGCCTGCTGACCGCGTCTGCCGGCTGCAGCGACAAACGAGGCAAGGAAATCCAGCGCCTCATCCTTGGTGAGGCCATGCAGGTCGAGTTCCAGGTCAAGCTGGATGGTGCCACGCCGCAGCTGTCGCATCCGGCTGCTGGGCCTCGGCCGGAGGGGTTCTTCCCTTTCAGGAAGATCGTCTGCAAAGCGAACATCCAACTTCATCTTTGCAAGGGTATCGAGGAAGAGTCTGCTATCCTCAGCAGCCAGAGGCTGCCTTTCCGATTGCTTCCCTGTTTCGTTGACACCGGCATCGGCCTTCTGTCGGCTCTTTATCTGCCTGATCCGTTTAACACCAGCCATCTCTCGTATGAAGAGCAGGTTTTCCTCGGCAGGGTCAATAGTTGCGGCAGTGCTGGGCGATGGAGGGGGAGCAGGAGCCGACTTCTCCTCTACCTGCATCCCCTTGATCGCCGAAAACGGCCTGCTGCCGAACTCTTTATTTCCTCCCAAGACACTCTCCCTTTAATCTGCAAATCACTGCGCCGGAGCCGGAGCCGGCAATAAGGCCTCATCCTTGGCGACCAGGGTAATCTCTATCCGGCGGTTCTTGGCTTTCCCCTCCTTGGTGGAGTTGTCCGCCACTGGCTTATACTCTGCAAAGGCGGCAGCAGAGAGGTTGGCCGGATCTATCCCCTGCTGCTGCAGGTATTTCATTACGTTGATCGCACGGGCAGCAGAGAGTTCCCAGTTAGAGGGGAACTGGGCCGATTTTATCGGTACATTGTCGGTATGCCCCTCAATACGAATCGCCTTGTCGCTGACACCCTGCAGCGTCGGGACAAGCTTCAGGAGGATGGCTAGCCCGTCCTGCTTCACATCTGCCTTGGCGGAATCAAAGAGAATCGCAGCTTCCATGTTGACGGTCAGTTTCCCCTTGAGTTCGGAAATCGTTACCTGACCCTGGGATATCTCGCTCTTCATCTTCTCCATGAGCTGTTCATAGGTAGAGCTTACCTCCTTAACTTTCTCCTCCTTGGCCTTCATCAGCTCTGCTTTCTCTTGCTTCAGGCGGGTGTTTTCGGACTCCAGGTCAGAGACTTTCTGGCGCAGCTCCCCAACCCGCTGCTGCGATTCGCTCGTCGATGATTTCAGGTCATTGCCGAGAGCTTCTTTCTCCGCAGCCAGCTTGGCCTTTTCCGTGGTCAGTGCCGACACATTCCCTTTGAGCATCGCCACTTCTGATTTCAGCCCTTCACTCTCCTTTGTGAGAGCGGTATACCTGGCAGTGAGATTGTCCCGTTCGGCTTCAAACTGCTTCGCCTCAAGGTCTCTCTTGTCATAGGTGCTATTGAGAGTGAGGCAGCCGCCAAGGCCCAAGGATAGAAACAGGATGAGAAAGAGTACCCAGAGATTACCCTTCATTTGTTGATTCCTCCTTTATTGAATAGAGATAATCCATTTTAGCCCAATAGGCTCACAACGAAGACTGCAACCACGTATGGGATACGGTGGTCAAGCGTCCGATAAAGAGACGACGGCAAAGCAGGATGATTGCAAGTACCAGGACGGCAAGGGTTTTAATTAGATCTTACATGCAAGCTTTCGATGGCTACATTCTAGCATCCGAGGGGAAGAAGTCAACACTGGGCAACGTCGATGAGGAGGTCATGCAAGGCATCTGTTCAGATTGTGCCGCGCCAGGCCAGCCGCTTCTCCAGCCAGCGGGAATAGGAGGTCAGGGCATAGCAGAGGACAAAGTAAAGAAGGGCAATAAAGATGAATATCTCGGTCGGATAGATCATTGTACGGTTGTTCACCTGGGTTGCGATATGGGTCAGTTCGGAAACACCGACGATGAATGCAAGAGAGGTATCCTTGATGAGAGAGACGAACTGGTTGACGAAGGAGGGAATCATGTTCCGGAGCCCCTGAGGGAGAACAATATAGACCATCGCCTGCCAGGGCCTCAGACCGGTAGAGATCGCAGCCTCTGTCTGTCCCTTGGGAATCCCTTCGATACCGGCTGTCACAATCCGCGACATGTAGGCAGAGGTGAAGAGGGTAAGCCCCATGATGACCGTCTGGCTCTCGGGCATCGGTTTTCCCATAAGGGCGGGGAGCAGAAAGTACATCCAGAAGATGACCATCAGAAGAGGCATCCCGCGCACCACATTGATAAAGATTATGGCAGGGTAACGTACCCAGGCGTGGCGCGAAACGCTCAGGAGACCGAGAATCAACCCGCCGAAAAAAGAGAGAATACAGGAGACCACTGCCAGATAGATGGTCAGTCCCAACCCACCAAGAGGGCCGTTGGGGAATCGGCCTATGAGGAAATAGACGATGTTGTCTGCCACAACCTGAAAATTGAGGAATTTATCCATGTCAGGCCGCCTTGTGTACGTTCAAAACCCGCTTGTCATACACATGAACCAGCCAGGTGATTATCACCGAGAGGACCAAGTATACCACCGTTGCCGCGGTGAATGCCTCAAAGCCTTTGAAGGTATAGCTCTCAACCTGACGAGCCTGATAAGTCAGTTCAGCCACCCCAATGGTCATGGCTAGTGAGGAGTTCTTTGCCAGGTTGAGGAACTGGTTGACGAGCGGCGGCACCGTAATCCTTATTGCCTGCGGGAGGATGATGTACTGCATGCCGCGGAGATATGAGAACCCGGCGCTTCGGGCAGCCTCCATCTGTTCCCTGGGAATTGAGAGGACACCGGAGCGGATATCCTCGGCGATGAATGCAGAGGTATAAATGGTCAGGGCGATGAGAGCAGCGGCAAACTCGAAATTCGTAGAGGTGAGCCAGTCGTTGATAAACTGGGGGAGTATCTTATATGAACCAAAGTACCAGAAAAATATCTGCACCAGGAGCGGGGTATTACGAAAGAACTCCAGGTAGGCAGAGGCAAGCCAGCGGAGCGGTCGGTAATGGCTCATCCGCATCACCGCTATCAGAAGACCGACAATAAATGAGAGAATGATCCCCAGGACCGATAGCTCCAGAGTTACCTTCGTCCCCGAGACCAGCCAATCGAAGTACTTGCCGGAGGTTACCAGCGACCAGTCGAATTTGTAACTCAGCATGGGCCTTATCCGATAATGCAGGGGGCGATGCAGGCATCGCCCCCTGAAACCTCTCATCCGGAGTTGCCGGAAGGAAACTATTTCTCTGCGGTGATCTTGAAATTACGCTGAAGATGGAAATCGGTCTTTGGCCCGAACCACTTTTCGAAGATCCTCTTTGCCTCGCCGGACTTCTCCATTTCAAGAATGGTCTTGTTCACGAAGTCGACAAAGGCCTTATCACCCTTGCGCATCCCCAGACCGTACGGCTCATCGGACAACTGAATGTTGGGGATCTCGAACTGAGCCTTATTTGGAGCCTTGGCAAGCATGCCGGCAAGAATCGCCTCGTCGGTGGTGACTGCAGCAACCTTGCCCTGCTGCAGCGCCAGGAAGGCCTGCGGATAGTCGTCAAAGGAGAGCACATTGGCTGAAGGTATAGATTTCTTTGCGTTCTGCTCGGAGGTGGACCCCTTTGCAGTGCCGATCTTCTTGCCTTCAAGATCCTTCAGGGAAGTAACGGTCCCCTTCTTGGTGATGAATTTCTGGCCGGTAAAGAAGTATGTATGGCTGAAGTCGATCTGCTTGGCCCGCTCCGGGTTCTTCGTCATGGTAGCGGCAATGATGTCTATGTTCCCCTCCTGCAGCTGGGGCATCCGGCTGGCAGAGGTGACCGGCTTCAGTTCCACCTTGGCACCGAGTTTCTTGGCTATGGCGTTGATGAAGTCTATATCGTAACCTACAATCGTACGGCTCTTCTCGTCTATGTAACCGAATGGAGGGAGGGAATCCTTGACCCCTGCGACCAGAACCCCTTTCTTTTTCACCTCTGCAAGTGTATCGGTCGGCGGAGCAGCCTGTGCAGACCTCCCAGCAATCCCAACCAGCGCCAGTCCCAGTGCAACCGTCAGCAGTCTCTTCATTGCCTTACCTCCCTGTTGAGTATGATACTGCAAATTATTCATTTACAACGCGCTTAGCATCTCAGTGCATCGGCGACAATATCTGCTTAAGGAACTGCCTGGTCCGATCGTGTTTCGGGTTTTTAAAGAAATCTTCAGGCGGTGCCTCCTCAAGAATCTCACCATGGTCTATGAAGACGACACGGTGCGCCACCTCCCGGGCAAAGCCCATCTCGTGGGTAACTACCATCATGGTCATGCCGCTCAGGGCAAGATCCTTCATGACCGCAAGAACCTCCCCTATCATCTCCGGGTCAAGTGCCGAGGTCGGCTCGTCGAAGAGCATGATCTTCGGCTTCATGGCCAGTGAACGGGCTATTGCCACTCTCTGTTGCTGGCCGCCGGATAGCTGTGACGGATATACATCGCGCTTCTCTACAAGGCCGACCCGCTCCAGCAGCTTCATAGCCTGCTCTTCAGCCTCTTTCTTAGGAGTCTTTCGGATCTTTATAGGCGCAAGAGTGATGTTGTGTAATACGGAGAGATGTGGGTAGAGGTTGAACTGCTGGAAGACAAACCCGATTTCTGCACGAAGCCGGTTAATATCGGTTTTTTTATCAGAGAGGTCCATGCCGTCGATGACCAGGGTTCCGTTGTCGATTGGCTCAAGCTGATTTATTGTCCGGATAAGGGTGGATTTGCCGGAACCCGAAGGCCCGCAGACCACAACCACCTCACCCGCCTTGACCTCCAGGGTGATGTCCCTCAGTACATGGAGCTTCTTGAACCACTTGTTGACCCGCTGGAAACGGATCACTTCCTTATAACCCGGCGCTTCTGACCACCCATGGACGCTGCGTGATGCTTCTGTATGGCACCCATGCTCTCAAGGTGAAACTGGAACCACATGTCGCCAAACTGTCGCATCTTCATCTTCTTCCCCTCTTGGAGGAGTGCTAAATTGCTCTTCAGATGCTCGTCACCGGGAAGTTTCTTGAGCCCCTTTTCAAGAGTCGCCTTTGCCCCGTCCGTGTCGTTAATCTCACAGAGGCAGTAGGCATAGAGGTTCCAAAGGAGCGACTCCTTGGGTGAAGCCTGCACGGCTTTATCGAAGGTTATGCGCATCTTTTCGTTCTTGTTGCGTTTCATATTGGAGATGGCCAGCATCCCCATCGCAACCCAGTTCTTAAAGAAAGACTTCTCAAGATGCGGGAAGGCATTGGAAAAATCGCGCCTCATGTAATAGACAGTACCGATCTGGGCATTGAGTTGCCCATCCAACCAGATCTGCCACTTTGCGTACGGAAAGGCGCTTTTCAACTCACGGATCGCCTTTTCCACACGCTGGGCCTGAAGGTCCTTGGTGGCGGTCTCCATTATGGCAGAGACCTTCTTCATTATCATCCGGGAAAGGAGGTAGAATACCCCCATGAAGGCAAGGGCTGCAATTAGGAGTGCCATCAGCCAGTAAAGTCCTGCTACAGGCCAGAGGAGGAGAAAAAGAAGGACGGCAATGCCGCCTGAGATCAGAAAATTGTACATCGGTGAATTCCCCTCTTTTTTATTACAGTATCGGCATTCAATATCTTACGATTCATTTCTGAGTAAGTTCCCTTCGACTCCGCTCAGGGAACATGCGTGCGCTGAGCGGAGTCGAAGCGCATGTCACGATTCAGCGCATCAACCATCCACCGTGACCATCTCACCAGCCTTCTCTACATATTTGGCAATAATGATCCGACGACCAGGCCTCAAGGCAACCTTCCCCTTCACGTTGTTCCAGGCGGAGAGGATTCTTTCCGAGACCTTGAACCGTCTCGCCAGGGAGCGGATGGTGTCCCCCTTCTTTACGGTGTAATACTTGTTGAACTCGCGTGCAGTGGTCTTATTTGTCTCAGGTGCTGGAGTCGCTGCAATCAGCCTCGCAGAGTCGGCCACAACAGGCACAAGGATAGCTTTGCCCCGCAGTCGGCTCTTTTTTGTAAGATGATTCAGTTCGACAAGATTCTCGACTGAGGTGTTGTAGGCACTAGCAACCGACTCCAGGGTTTCTTTACGCTTCATTTTGTGGCGTACGAAGACGATCTTCTCGGTATAGCGATCTTTTTCTGCGACTTTGGCGTATTCCGTATCAAAGATCGCCTTGTCCCCCTTGGGGATCTTTAATTCGTAGTCGGGATAGTCGGGAGGGGTACTCCAACGACGGAGTTCGGGGTTTAAGTCTTTAAGTGTCTGGTACGGAACTCCAATCAACTTGCCAACCAATTCAAGGTCGGTCCTCGATGGAATCGATACGGTATCGAACTCTATTGCAGGGAGATAGGCAATGTCGGCAAAACCGTAACGTGCGGGGTCCTTGGCAATGATAGCAGCAGCCAGGAGCTTAGGCACGTAGTCCTTTGTCTCCCGCTTTAAATACGAGCCGCGGGAGAGCTGCCAGAAGTCGCGGCTGTTGTACATCCCTATTGCACGAAGGATCTTGTTCTCACCTGCGTTATATCCGGCAGCAGCAAGGTACCAATCCTTATTGAAAAGGTCGTAGAGCTCCTTCAGGTAGAGGGCTGCCGCGACGGAGGACTTGAGGGGGTCACGTCGCTCGTCGATCCACTGATCGATCCGGAGCGCGTAGCGCTTTCCCGTGGAGGAGATGAACTGCCAGGGTCCGACCGCCGCTGCCACCGAATAGGCATGTGGCGAAAAACCGCTCTCGATCATGGCAAGGTATACAAGGTCCTCTGGCAAGCTGTTCTTTTTAAGGACCTCCTTCATCATCGGAATGTAGCGTTCCGAGCGGGAGAGCCAGCGGGAAAAGGAATTACGGCCGCTTCCCTGGAAGAAGCTGATGAAGTACTCAACCTTGGCATTGAGGGTAAGGGGGATATCGGAGTCGGGAAGATCCTTCTCGGGAAGCATCAGTTCGAAATCAGGGAGAGCCTCTTCCTGTTCGTCCTGAACAAAAATCTCGGATGGGGGAAGTCCCAAAGCCTGGTGAAGCTGATTCTCACGGCCAATGGATGCAAGACGTGTAACGGAGCGGTCGGGGAGGCCTGCCGATGTCGGAAGTTCCTGCAGATTAAGGTCAGAGCCTCTGCCCAGCCGCGCAACTGACTGCGAAACCTCGGCACCGGACAGAACCGGGAAGGCCAGCAACACCGCCAGAATGGTCGTCAAAATACTCTGCATAGAGCCTTTCCTTACCTGCTATGAGGCACCCGCGTTTGACGGTCAGTATAGTGGATGGCAACCATGCTGTCAACGGGTAAGGGGTGTACCGGAAGGTGCCCAGAAACGTTGCTCCAGCTCCGCAAGAAGAGGCGCGAGAGATGACTGGTCACATGCAGAGAGTGTAATGGCGGCTTGACGGCGGGATATCTGGCGGACCTTCA
>JAYSLX010000186.1:0-6809 GCA_043725245.1 Geobacteraceae bacterium
CATTTTTCCACAACACCTTTCGGGCGGGGGCGGTTGCCAAGATAATGGGTGTTGGGATTCACATCCTTGGAGGGGATCACCGGCTTGCCCCAGTTGAAGTGTCGTGCTCCGTAGGGGCAGGCCGCCATGCAGTAACGGCAACCGATACACCAGTTGTAGTCGACAACGACAATCCCATCGTTTTCCCTCCAGGTTGCCTGCACCGGACAGACTTTGGTGCAGGGCGGTTTCTCACATTGCTGACACTGGACAGGCATATAGAAATGACCCTTTTGAGGAACCTCGGCAGAGTTGTAATAGTGTTCGGCATGCGACAGATCTACCCCTTTTTCCTTGTCCATCTGCATGACCCTGATCCAGTGAATCTGCGGGCTGAGCGACTGGTTGTTTTCTGTCACGCAGGCATAAACGCAGCGCCGACAGCCAATGCAGCGCGAGAGGTCGAGGCCGTAGCCGTAAAGCACCCCCTCGATAGGCGGAGTTGTCTTGACGGTAACCTGCTTACCGAATTGCCGGCTATACTCCTTTTCGAGGCGCACGATAACGCTCTCGAGCTCATCCTTGGATAACTCCCGGAAATTTTTCTGGAAGAATTCCTCCCATGTTGAAGCCGACGCATCTCTGCCTGGCAATAGCAGAAAACCTACGCCGGTTGCCAGGCCTTTCAAGAACTTTCGGCGGGACCGTTGCCGGACGAGCTTATCTCGCTTCTGAATATCTGACATGGGTTCAACTCCCCTGAAATAGGTTCCCGATCAGCGCCGTGAGTTGCCCGGGCGTTCCGGCGGCGGCAGAGGCTTGAGCGGTTTGAACTTGGGGTCGTGCGGATTGTGGCAGTGGACGCAGAGAAGGTATTGCTTATCGCCGTTCCAGTAACCTGTCCGTTTGCCGTGAACACCCACCTTCCAATCGCGGAACTTGTCACCATGACATTGGCCGCACAGCCGATATGATTCGGTGAAGTCTATCAGTTCACCGGAGACCAGTCGCAACTTGTCGCGGTTCTTAAGGTTGTGGCAGTCCAAACACCAGCGCTGGTTTTCAGCGTGATGCAGAACGATATCAGTGTGCCACTCTGTCAAGACGCGGCGCTTGGCATTAGGTGGTTGCATGTGGGCGTGGCACTGACTGCAGGGGAAAACCAAATCGTCGGAAAAGGGAGGACGAGGCACCGGATAGCTCTTCTCCGGTAATCGGTTCTTTACATCGTAGGTGCGAAGTTGTTTGGCTGCTGGTTTATCAGCAGCGACCTGCTTTGAATGGTCGAAGTTCTTTTCCTTGGCCGCCTGACTCAGGGAGACAGACAGAAACAGCACCGATACCAAGGTGACAAGAACCAGCAGGGAGCAAGCAGGATTCTGTGCCTTCATCACAACCTCAATATCGATTTATAGGGGTACTGCACAGATGAATGCGGTAGCTAACGTGCAGTCTTACCTGCCACTTCACCTGATCCTAAGATGCTTCCGCTGTATCCCTTGCCACAGGCTACCGAAAAACCGACCAAAATAGTCTGACAAACATAATAATATAACGACGTTTATTATCATCAAACATCTAAATCATTAGATTACTTTACTACCTAACCTCAGCTTTTCAAGATGAGGCTCAACAATGTGGTTTTTTGTTCAGATTATAAATATTTGTTTTGACAATCTTTGAGAGTGCAGTGTAGATTGATATAATTTACTGCTAACTACTTATTTTGGCTGAATTTTATGTAAGGAGCAACACCATGGCAATAAGAAAAACCGCCGGCTATGCATGGAACATGATCAGCATCATCGGGCTGATTCTTGCGACTACCGCCACCTTTCTCATCATTGGTTTTCTGAGTTTTGAAGCAATTACCGGCATGGAACACCCCTATACCGGCATGATGACCTATTTCCTGTTCCCTGGGATGCTGATATTTGGTCTCCTGCTTGTGCCATACGGAGCATGGCGGGTCCGTAACCAACGGCGACTGGCAGCAGCACATCAATTGACCTCTATCGAAGGGATGTCATCACTTGAGGAGGAAATACCTCAATACCCTCGCATTGACCTCAACGACCCTCATAAACGCCACCTGTTCATCTTTTTCAATGCTGCTACCGTTATCTTCGTGACCATAGTTTCTGTTGCATCGATAAAGGGATATGAATTCACCGAATCGACCATGTTCTGCGGCGAACTCTGTCATCCGGTCATGACTCCGGAGCATACGGCCTGGAGCAACTCCCCGCACGCCAAGGTAAGGTGTGTAGAGTGTCATGTCGGCCCCGGCGCAGCCTGGTACGTCAAGGCCAAGATCTCAGGCATGAAGCAGCTCTACGCGGTGATATTCCATACCTATCCGGAGACCATCGAGACCCCCATCGAGAATCTCCGCCCGGCCCGGGACACCTGCGAGCACTGTCACTGGCCGGAGAAGTTCTATTCGGGCCGCCAGAAGATATTCTACCACTACGCGCCCAATGAAAAGAACACCCCGCGCGAAGTAAACCTGCTGATCAAAATTGGCGGAACGCCAAAATCGCCTCATGCCATGGGGATTCACTGGCACATCGGCACTGAGGTAAAATACATTGCTCGGGACAAAAAGCGCCTTGATATTCCGTATATCGCTTTTACTGAGAAGGACGGTACGATAACCGAGTATATGAACAGCGAGAAACCTCTCACCAAGGATGAAATCGCCAAGGCCACCAAACGGTTGATGGACTGCACGGACTGCCACAATCGGCCGACCCACATATACCATTCACCCGGCCAGGAGATGGACGAAAGCATCGTCTCCGGACATATCGACCCTTCTCTCCCCTTTATCAAGAAGTTGGGGGTAGAACTGCTCGAGAATCCCTACAAGAGCACCGAAGAGGGCAAAAAGTCCATCGCCGGCGGTCTCCGGGAGTACTATGCCAAGAACTACCCCAAACTGGCACAGGAGAAGGCAGCCGCCATCAATCAGGCGACAGAGTACATACAGGACATGTACAGACGTAACTATTTCCCTGAGATGAAAGTGTCATGGCACACCTACCCGAATCACATCGGTCACTTCTACACGCCGGGATGCTTCCGCTGTCACGACGGAAAGCACAAGACGGCCAAAGGTAAGATCATCTCAAAGGATTGCAACCTCTGCCACACCGTCATCAGCCAGACGCAGGAAAATATCCCGCCAGGCACCCAGGTCAAGAACTTTGTCCATCCCGTGGACATTGGTAACGAATTAATGAATACCAACTGCAGTGAATGCCATCTCGCCGGAGGTCATGACATTCCGGGCGGCGGAGAACAGGAGAAGCCTGCCAAGCATTGACCCGATTGATATTTCGTTAAAATTTGGAAAGCCCACGAGAGAGATCCCGTGGGCTTTCTTGCATTCACGCTCAGATAAGCCAGACGTTACAAAACAGCCATACTCAGCGAATTATGACAAGAGATCTTCATCCTGCGACGTCTCGCAATCCGGCGCATCCTCTGGCTCGAAATCATCGTCCATCACATGCTCAAGGAATTTTCTGTTATCCTCAAGCACCCGCCTCACCTCCGCAGTGAGCTCCTCAATACTCGCCTTGTCCCGTTCCATCCCGTTGTTCACCTCAGATATCCGCATCCCGCAGAAACTCCGCAGCATCTTCAGGAGCTGTAGGATTTATATAGAAACCGGTCCCCCATTCGAAGCCTGCCACCTGGATCAGACGCGGTACCAGCTCAATATGCCAGTGGTAGTCATAGGCCAGGGAACTCCAGTGCCCAGGTTTTCCCAACCGAGGATGGGGCGGAGGCGCTGAATGGAGAATAAAGTTGTACGGCGGGTCTTTCAACATGACCTTCAACCTTAAGAGCATGTCTTTGAGGGCCACTGCAAGCTCTCCCAGCTGCAGATCGTTCAATAGAGCAAAGTCGTGGCAATGCTGCTTGGGGAAGAGCCGTAACTCGAATGGAGAAGAGGAGGCATAGGGTGTAACCGTCAGGTAGTTGGGAAACTCCTTCACGACCCGCTCACCTTTTGCCAGCTCGAATTCTATAAGGTCGCAGAAGATACAGCGTTCCTTTAGCGAAAAAAAATCCCGACATACATTTAGTTCGGTGGCTGCCACCGTCGGCGTCAGCGGCACAGCGATCAGCTGGCTGTGTGCGTGGTGCAGAGTTGCACCCGCTCGTACTCCGTGGTTTTTGAACAGGATCATGTAACGGAAGCGGAAATCATTCCGCAGGTCAAGAAAGCGCGCCCTATAGGCCGTCAGGACATCGGTCAGCTCTGCATGGGAGAGGTCGGCAAGCCCGCGGTCGTGGTCAGGCGTCTCGATGATTATTTCATGAGCGCCGATCCCGTCCATGACATCGTAGAGACCGTAACTACGGCTTTTCAGCTCACCCTCGATCCTGAGCACCGGATATTTGTTGGGAATAGCCCGCACCTTCCAGTTGGGGGAATTGGGTGGGCCGGAAGGTCGGATAGCAAAGACCTCGCCAGGAGTCTTATCCTCGTTGCCGTAGCAGAAAGGGCAGCTCGTCACGGGAGTCGGATCAACATCCCGATGGAAATCCATGGGTCGTCGGCCTCGCTCCTTGGCAATAATTACCCAGTGGCGCTTAAGCGGGTCCCAGCGAAGTTCAGACATGAATCCTCCTGATCGATTGCAATGGCATTGTCATATAAGCCAGTTGGTCAGTTCCAGCTCTGTCCCAAGATACTTCAGCTCCATCGGCGCATCAATCGGCCAGCGACCCAACTCTTCACTGCCACGCACAAGGGTCAGATATACCTGTAGAGGCTCCTTTGGCAGCAGATTGAGTGCAACCAGGGGCACTGCTGCCTCGCAGATCCGCTTTATACCCCAGAAGCAAGCGTGATGAGTAGCCTTGAAGCCCCCTTTTTTGCCACTGACCTGCAATGGCCCTTTTGTCGTATGCAGCTCCATCGGAAGCCTGAATTCCTTATCACGCACGAGCAGATGGAGATTCAGGATATCCTCCGGCTGCAGCAGCCGGTCCAGCGGCTTTACCCCATCAATCCGGAAATACAGTACGTGCGAATCATATCCGTAAAAGAATGACTGAAGGGAACTCTCCGACACATGCATGGCCGATGACTGGCGCGACAGGTCAAAGAGTCCTGCAGCAAGCCACTCGAAATAATCGGTTACCAACCCGTCGACTTGCGGTGAGATGTATGCCGTAGGTTCGCGGACAAATCCTGCAACGATTTTCTTCTTGATCGGTTCGTAAAGCTCCCGCGGGATATCCAGACCCAACAGGCGGTAGACATTCATCAGGTGCTTGCGGAACAGTGCATCGAAGTGTTCACTGTGAGAACAGAAGTGATCGTCGCCATACCACCAGAACCAGTCGCTTCCTTCAGCGGCAAAGATCGCACGGCAGATGGCACGTGCCGTCTCATCCGCATCAATCCCCCTGCTACCTGCCCCCTCCCCGCGGGCGAGAAGCTGCGCCACCTGAGGATTGCGAGTTATTGCCATCTCGCGGGCACGTTCCAGATAATCCCAGGCAAGGTTCTCTTCAGGATGTCCCACCCAAATCCCAAAGCTGGAATTTATCCACGAGGCTGGATGGATATGGGTCAGGGTCTGATGGGGTGGGATGGTAGCCAGGGCCTCACACACGGTAACCAATCGGAATTCTGTCGACTCGGCAAGTGAAGCATAGAGCAGGCGGAGGAAGTCGTAGCCGTTCTCCGCGTAGTACTCCCAGGCATTCTCGCCGTCAAGGATAACCGGCACCAGTCTGCTCCCGCGAAACTGCATACGGATCTGCCTGAGACGGTGCATAAAGTCATCTACAGCCTTCTCCGGCTCCCATTGAGAGTAGGTAAAACCTATCAGATCGGATAGCGCATGATCACGAAAGATGAGATCTAGCCCCCGGTCTCCTGCTGTAAAGTGATAGGGATGGTAAAGACCTTCGCGGTTACTTCCGAGTGTACCGGGGAGTGTATTCGCCAGAACCCCCTCATCTGTTGCAACCCATTGGATGCCGCAGCCGGCAATGATCGACAAGGCCTCATCGCTTACCGACCCCTCTGAAGGCCACATTCCGCCTGGAGTAAAACCAAAAAGCCTCTGAAAGCAGGAAATCCCCTCGGCAACTTGACTGCGGGCATCTTCGGGATGCTGAAAGCGGGCAGTCGGCAGGTTAGCCTTTGGCATGGCCACCTGGGCGATTTTCATGTCACAGAGAAGCGGCAGAATAGGGTGATAGTAGGGAGATACCGACAGTTCAACTTTCCCCTCATCATGAAGCCGCTTGTAAAGAGGTATTATTGAAGCAAGTACATCTTTATGCCGCGCAAAGAGCAGTTCCTTGTCCGATACGCTGTAATGTCGCCCCTTGTTAAGGAGGTTCTGAAATTCGGGCCAGCGTCGTCGCGCAGCCTCGCCGGTCCATGCGAGGAAGAAGCAGACCTGGAGATCGAGAATTTCCTGCCTTCTGAAACTGCGCAAGCGAGTATCGCGCCCCTCTTGCAGGCCGTCACCGGCCAGTTGCAGCAACTCCAGATACCGTGGCTGCGGTTCGATCATTCGCTGACGGTTGGCGGAAAAAAACGTCTCAAGGAGCTGCAGAAGCTCCTCCTCACCCATATCGGCAGGGTCCATCTGCCCCAGCCGCAGAACCGGATCGACGGCAGTACCGGCAGCATATTCCTCAAGCTGCTCGAGCAGAGAGGGCACCAGGTTGAAGACCGCCTTCGCCCCAGGCGTCTCCGCCACGATGGCCGCCATGTCATAGTAGTCCTTCACTGCATGGAGATATGTCCACGGCAGGGCATATTCACCACGTAGAGGATCCTTGTAGTA
>JAYSLX010000187.1:0-23898 GCA_043725245.1 Geobacteraceae bacterium
TATAGCCCCCGGCATTAGAGGGCGCTTCCATAATATAGCTGGCGCAGGGCCTCTCCCTGCGTTTTTTCGTCTGCCCTCTGGAAATCTCATGACATCAGCCTCAAAGGTTTTCTTCATCACCATCCTCTTTCTCACCGTATCGACTCTTCAAGCTGCCGGACAATCCATGCAATTCGCAGTTGCCCAACTCCCCACGCCGGTTTTCAACACCTCTCAGATCAGGGAGATCTTCGGAGGGGAAGGGGGCAATCGCCTCAAGACCGACCGATGCAACCAGATAAGGGAACTTGAGTTCATCGCACTGCCCGGGACAGTTTTTTCTATTCAAAAGGAGATATCATACGGCTCTTCATCCATTTACCGTGTCACCTCGGCCGATTACCCCTATCCCGCCTCAGGAGGATACTTTGTGGATGGTCGCTCTGTAAGCCTCGTCAGTACTCCCCCTCCCGATCGCCCAAGAAGCCTGCCAACGAGGGATGAGATTCTTGCACGCCTGCGGAGTGCAGCTGGCAGCCCTTACCTATGGGGAGGAAACGTCAGAAACGGAATCCCGGAACTACTGGAGTTTTACCCTCAGGCATCCGGCATGAAGAGATCAGTCGAAACCAGAGCCCTCCAGCAGCTGGCTGGCCTCGATTGCTCCGGCCTCATTTACGAAGCCACCGGAGGCTGGACTCCTCGCAATACCAGCACTCTTCTCCATTTCGGCAATCCTGTTGCCATAGCCGGACAGAGCGCTGAGATCATTGCAGAAAAAGTTCACCCCCTGGACCTTATCGTGTGGCAGGGCCACGTCCTTATCATACTTGACCGGAATCAGGTTATTGAAAGCAGATTAAGCTGCAACAAGGATAATGATGGCGTGATAATATCACCGCTCTTGCAGAGACTACAGGAAGTGATGGAGCTGCGGCATCCGATGGACGATTTGAGTGGAAAAGGTAGAAGGGGAAAAAAAGGGTTCGTGATCCGTCGCTGGTTTGGGACAGGTGAACCATAGACGATCACTTTCAAGGGGGAGCTAAGCAGGCAAGTCAAAACTGGCTTTATCTTAAATCATGTCCGGTTATTTTCCCTATTATCGCCTGGCAGTTCAACCTCCAACTCGGAATCCCAAGGCTCCCAGCAATTTTCCATAACATGACTGAAATTACCCAGTGATTCCAGTTGGATGCATTCCAGTTTATCCATAAGGCCGGCCGCTGCCAGATGCCCCTCTATCATGAAACGGAGGCTTCTTTGACGGAACATCCTTGTCTTCCGGTATTCATCAAGGGATATGACCTTTGCTCTCAACATAGCTCCTCCAATCAACATTCCTTACTAGACTGCCGCAATCGGCTTCAAGGAAACTTATCGACAGCTCGGCTCAAATCTTTACTCATTGAACAAGATTAGGTTGACAGTAGCTGAAACTCCCCATACATTTTTTATCGGAAGCACGTGCGTCGCTGGTGGGCGCCCCGGTCTTCAAAACCGGTGGGGGGGATGAGAAATCTCCCTGGTGGGTTCGATTCCCATGTGCTTCCGCCATATTTTACAGTGACTTAAGTGGTCAGGCTTACCCGGCCTGCATCCAGCACATCGTCCAGAGAGCAGCAGGTTTTCCCTTTTGTAGTTTCAGGACTGGCAACTGGTTCGTAGACACCGATCACCTCGTAACCCTGCTCTTTTAGGAGCGCCGCGGTGACCGAGGAGTCGACGCCACCGCTCATGGCAACCAGTACTTTTTTATGTAATCGTTGAATGTTCTGCATCATGATTCCAGCCTCTCAACAGGGTTTCAGCACCCGCCATATATCTGCTGTTTTCATTCTCAACATAATTCAGTGCTCCAGACCGCACACGGACATGGCATCAAGGTCGTCGCGCAGTTCAGATATTATTGGGTTATCACCGCAGACCGGGCATTTGGTGTTGCGCCTTATTGGAACTTCACGAAACCTCATCCTGAGAGCATTGTAGGTCAAAAGTCGGTTGGTCAGCAAATCTCCTTTATCCAGGAGGAACTTGATCGCCTCGGTGGCCTGTATGGTACCGAGCACACCCGGCAATACACCAAATACTCCAGACTGTGAGCAGGTCGGAATCGCATCCATTTGCGGCGGCTCCGGGAAAATGCAGCGGTAGCATGCCGATTCCTTTGGTTTGACGGTGATGGTCTGACCGTTGAACTGGAGTATTCCGCCATGGGAGTATGGCTTGCTGCCAAACACGCAGGCATCGTTTATAAGGAACTTTGCAGCGAAGTTGTCGGTGCCGTCGATTATGAAGTCATAGTTGGCGATAAGCTGGACGATATTGGCCGCACTGACAATCTCTTGATAGGTGTTGACCGTCACGTCCGTGTTGATTGCACGCATCTTTTCCGCCGCAGATATGACCTTCGGCTTGCCGATATCCGGAGTAAAGTGAATCACCTGCCGCTGGAGGTTGCTTATATCCACATTATCTGCGTCTGCAATACCTATTGTCCCTACCCCCGCAGCTGCCAGATAGAGTGCTATCGGGGCACCGAGTCCACCTACGCCAATAAGGAGAACTCTGCCGTCCAGGAGCTTCTGCTGTCCCTTCCCTCCCACATCTTTCAGGATGATCTGGCGGGAGTATCGCTGTATCTGTTCTTCAGTCAACATCTGCATTCTCCGCCCGCAACGCACCAGAGCTCTTATAAGGTCCATGGCAAGAGCAGATTATAGTGGCACATTTTGTCATATCCCGGCCCCATCCTTCAGTATCCCGAATTCAAGTTCACCAAGGCGGTCTCCCCAGGTCCGTGCCCACTGCTTGAGCTGTGGCACAGCGAGGGGTTTAGGGAGTGGTTCCCTTTTTCTCCCCCTCATGTCGATTATCTGCCGGGCCAGCCGTCGATAGACCTGTGCATGATTAGACTTTGGCGCTGCCTCGATAACCGTTTTGCCGTAAAGTTCGCAGTGCCTTACCACAAGTGATCGAGATATCATGCCACTGACCCGCGCTCCTGTCTGCTCTGCAAAATCCTCCAGGAACGACTCTTCGAATGTGCCCGCAAGCCCATTCCCGAGAATTGATGCACTGAGAAACTCATCCTGACGAGCCATGATTCGAAAATACGAATTCGCTGCATAAAATGACGTCAGGTCACCGGCGGTAACAACAAAAGCATGATTAATAGGTGCACCTCTGAAGTGAACGGCAAGACCGGCGCAACCGACCTCTCCGGGCATGTCGTAGATGACATATTCGGGATTCAAATCCTCAAACACCCGCAAATCACGAAGCTCATGAAGAGCTCTGCCAATGCTCCTGCTGGCACACTCATCTTCCCCTAGAGGGTCTCCCAGTTCGATGCAGGCAATACCGCGATACCCACAGACGACGACATCACTTAAAGCCGGTTTCACATTAGAGCGAAGGTAGTCATTAAGGGTCGGAATGGTTTCATATTCATGGAGCAGCGTTCCGCTGTCACTCTTCTGGTCACACCCGATCAGCATGACCTTGCATCCTGAATCAGCCAGAGCCGCGCTAAGGTTTGAGGCAAGGGTTGTCTTTCCGACACCGCCTTTACCGTACAGTGCAATATGTTGGGTCATGATACGCTCCGTTCACACAAAAGGCCGGGATGATCACTTTTGCCTCGATCCCGGCCTCCGGATTTCCATGCAAACTATTTTCGGTGCACCTACCGGGTATTGTCAAATTGCATAGGCAAAGAATGGCTCATCGCTCCTGAAGAATTCGGTGTAGATCTCCCGCCGAAGTTGCGTGAATCCGAAACTGGACCTATCGCGGGGCCTCGGCAGGTCAACCGGCACGATCCGCCTGATTGAGCCGGGTCTTTTTGACATGATGACGACGCGGTCACCAAGAAAAATCGCCTCGTCAATGTCGTGGGTAACCATAATCATGGTTGCCTTCTCGGTCTCCCAGATTCGAAGCACCTCCTGCTGCATCTGTATCTTTGTCAGAGCATCCAGAGCACCAAACGGTTCGTCAAGCAGCAGCACCTGCGGCCTGTTGACCAGAGCTCTTGCAATGGATGCCCGTTGGGCCATACCACCGGAAAGCTGGTGTGGATACGCGTGCTCGAAGGCCGTGAGTCCGACAAGGTCGATATGCTCTCTCACGGATTCTTTATGCTCCCCTGCTGTATCACCAAGCAGGCCGAATGCAACGTTTTCGCGCACAGTGAGCCATGGGAACAGACGGTGTTCCTGAAAAACCACTCCTCGATCAAGTCCGGGTCCGTCAATCCTTGCGCCGTTGAACTCAGCGCTTCCGACGTAATCGGTCTCAAGCCCGGCGATGATCCTCAGCAGCGTGCTCTTGCCACAACCACTGCTGCCGATAATACTGACGAATTCGCCCTGCCTGACCTTTAGGTTGATATCCTCAAGGGCTGTCACTGTCGCACCGTTGACCGCAAAATCCTTGTACAGCCCTTTGATGTCAAGGCTGGCGCCGGCTGTTATAGATCCACTCATCGTTTTCCCCTTATCCGCTTCAGAATGCGCGGTGTCCAAGCACCCTGTTCCCTGCAGCTACAAGGGCAAGATCAGTCAGTTTACCTAAAATTGCAAAAAGAACGATGCTGGCAATAATGACCGATGCACGTCCGGTCATCTGCCCATCGATCATCAGAAATCCGAGTCCTCTGCTGGCACCCATGATCTCTGCTGCTACCACGAACATCCAGCCCAGCCCCAAACCGCTCCGCAGCCCCACAAGATATGTCGGCAGAGTCGCAGGGAGGATCACACGCCGTACAAGTTGAAACCGGGTCAGCCGAAAAATCTGGCCAACTTCAACCAGCTTGCGATCAACAGTCAGGATGCCACTCAGCAGATTAAGATATACCGGGAAAAATACCCCTACACTGATCAGGGCTATCTTTGAACTTTCGTGAATCCCCAGCCAGAGAAGAAACAGCGGCACCCAGGCCATGGAAGGTATACTGCGCAATGCCTGCAGCGTAGGGTCGAGCAGTCTTCTTATGGTTGGTGATGACCCTGTAATCCCCCCAAGCACGGTCGCCGCCAGGGAACCGATCAGAAAACCTGCCAGCACCCGCGCCAGAGTGTAGGCAATATGACGGGCCAGTTCTCCACCCCTGAGCAACTCCAGCAAGGTCACCGCAATAGCGCTTGGCGCAGGGAGCCAGTTGGCAGGTAGTGTGCCGGTTGAAGCCAGCAGTTGCCATACAATGAGAAGAAGAAGCGGGAGAAGTAAGCCTTGCCACTGCCGCGGGAATATGACAGTCAAAGAAGGTAGCTTGTACTGTTTCTGCAGTGCCACAAGAGGCACTGCAGTAGTCGTTTCAGTTATGTCATGACCGTTCATGCTTCTTTCCCCTTACTTTGCTGGAGCAATTGCGTACTGCGGATCGATCAGGGCATTTACAAGTCCCGGCACATCAACCTCCGCCTTGATTACACCGCTTTTCTTGAGGACGTCTCCGGCAGCCGAGATGCTTGACTTCTGCTTGTCGCCGATAACCGGATCGGACAGATCGGTACGTTCGATCACCCTTGCAGCCACCGCATCATTAAGCTTGGCGTCACGGGCAAGGATCGCCTTGAATTCAGCCGGGTTCTGCAGCGCCCACTGGCGGGCCTTCTCGTAGGCGGCAATTACTTTCCTTACATAGTTGGGGTATTTCTGGGCAAACTCTTCACGGACATTCAGAACGCCATAGGTGTTCAGGTTCGGGTCGCGGAAAAAGAGCCTGGATCCCTTATCCACTTCTGTCTGGGCCATGAGGGGGTCAAGTCCCGACCAGGCAGCCACGTCACCTTTCTCCAGGGCGTTCTTGCCGTCCGGATGCTGCAGCGGAACCAGTTCGATATCTTTCTCCGTCAAACCTGCCTTGTCGAGAGCGCGGAGAAGAAAGACATGCGGGTCTGTGCCGCGGGTATACGGCACTTGACTGAATAAGCAGGGTTTCGACCTTCCACCTTGGCAAGAACGGTGGCACCTGCTCCCTTAGTAATATGGTTAAGCCTTACCAGTGGGGTGTTTCCGATGGACTGCGAGTTGTCTTCATAAATGCGTGACATACTTTTCTCCTTTCATAGTGAATCTCCCCGCCTCTTTATATCTATAGACTTACTAGAAATTATAGTTAAAAAAATATCAGATTGAAAAATCCAGTTGTTTTGAAATTCTTTGCCGCTCGAACTCGCTACGCTCAATCATATCAGCAAGGGTTACAGAGTCTATAACTGACGAAACCGCCTTCTGTACGTCAACCATGTAAAGCCTAGTGGCACAAGTCGCCATATCCTGACATTCCGGGCATGCTCCACCCGAAGCGTTTTCAGATAGGCATTGCACCGGAGCAAGATCTCCTTCAAAGGCCCGGATTATATTGCCGAGCGTAATAGAAGATGGTGTCTTTGCAAGCCAGTAGCCACCGCTTGGCCCTTTTCTGCTGCCAAGAATCCCCTGACTCTTGAGCGTAAGGAGAATCGCCTCTAGAAATTTCTTGGGGATATTCTCAGCCTCTGCCAACTCAGCAATAATATAGCTCTCCTTTTCCCTTGAACGGGCCAGGAAGCTCAGTGCCTTGATGGCATATTTGCTGCGCATTGAAACCATTAACCTACAATTACTATAGTTTTAATGGTTTTAATGTATTTCCCGGTCGTTGTCAACCGGTTTTTTAATAGCGGATATTTTCTTTTTCATCCGCTTATAAATCCCTCCTGGGACTGGAGGAGTATTTAATACTTTGGTTCGTCACAGTAATTAAGGCGTGATTTTGTTCTTTAACAATTGAAAAACATGAGTTACATAAGGTAGTTATGGAAGTGCGATCGACCATACTATCTGGAAGAGGAACCCATACAGCTTAGGTAAGTCATTGGGTCTATTAATGCCACTCGGTTGACCTTTCCCCTCGTATTCTGGTCCATTTTATGGGGAGACCTCCATAAGACATCGTCGTTAACTGACTGTTTTTGTCTCAATAAATCATCTGTTATTGAGTAAACGGTCATAGAACCCGCTTCGATTTCCCCAGGACCATCGGCCCCAGGGCATCAATTTCATAACAATAGTTTAATTAATTAACTGATTACAGATGACTATAGTAATTATTCAGAGGAGCGCCGTTAAATAGCTGAAGATATGGACAATAAATCATGCAGCAACATCAGTATCGGTAATTGGCAAACAATTTCATATGGATGTATACAGCAGTGAAAGAGGGTGCGCATTTTGCAATATAAGATATTTGTTCTGCTATAAATTATTAACATTATTACATAAATGGCTGTTGATTCCCCTATGAGGTTGAGATGATGGACCTGCATCTTTCAATGACACGGGGTGTCTACTTCATAAACCGATTAGGATGAAAAATTTACTATCGCAAATGCATTTATAAATCTGGGGGTGCGTTATGTTCGTAGAGGTCAGACGGAGAGATAACGGTTTTAGACGAATATTTTTCTCGGGAAGCCTGCTGGGTTTCCTCTTGGGAGCGCTTTTCATAATGACGGCGGATCCTAATAACGCGATTGCAATCAATTCTATGGATTTTACGCGTTCTGGTCACTCTGCCACGCTTCTCTCAAACGGCAAGGTTCTCATCGCCGGGGGGAGTGGGCTTAGCAGCGCGGAGGTGTACGATCCCGCCACTGGAAACGCAACCGTCACCACTGGCATGAGCGCTGAGCGAGTAAATCACACCGCTACAATGCTCCCTAGCGGCAACGTGCTTATTGCCGGAGGGAATAATTTTACAGCCGCAGAATTGTATGACCCGATTTCCGGAAGCTTTGCAACGGCCGGATCCATGACCACAGCGCGCTCAAATCAAACCGCGACACTGCTCAATGATGGGAGGGTACTTATTGTCGGAGGGGATGGTCTCAGCAGCGCAGAGTTGTACAACCCTGCGACAGGGCTTTTCACGCCAACAGGCAGTATGGCCACGGCTCGATCAGGCCACACAGCGACCTTGATGTCAGACGGCAAGGTCCTTATTACAGGAGGATACAGCCTCAATAGCGCAGATCTTTATGATCCGGCCACCGGGATATTCACCGCCACCAGCAACATGAATGCTGCGCGCTCCAGCCACACCGCCACGCTGCTACCCGATGGGAGTGTCCTCATTGCAGGCGGAAGTGGGCTCAATAGTGCCGAACTGTATAATGCAGGCATGTTCTCCACGACAGCCGGAGCGATGAGTACGGTGCATACAGGTCACTCGGCCTCATTGCTTCCTAATGGCAAAGTCCTCATTTCCGGAGGAGGGACTACCGGCATTGAACTGTACGATCCTTCCACTCGAACCTTTGGTGCTAATGGAGTGTTGTCAACTGTTCGTTCCTCTCATACGGCAACATTGCTTGCCAACGGCATCGTTCTTATAACCGGGGGAAACGACACAAACCGCGATCTTGCAACTATTGAATCATATGATCAGTATTTATCTGACCAGATTTCAGCTTCTGGCAGCACAATGAGCGATAATCGCGAGTATTTTACCGCTACACTACTTCCAAATGGAAAAGTGCTTATCACCGGAGGAGAGTCAGACGGGGTATGTCTTTCAAGTACAGATCTGTATGCTCCGGATGATGAGCAATTCTATGGCACCGTTCCCATGAACGAAGGGCGTTCCAGGCAAGCAGCTACACTGCTCGTCAATGGACAGGTGCTGGTCACCGGGGGGTATAACAGCGACTATATTCCAGTGGCAAGCGCTGAGCTCTACGATCCGGATCAGGAGACATTTACTCTTATCGATGGTTCTATGAGTGAGACGCGCGCCCGCCATACCTCGACCTTGCTGCCAAACGGCAAGGTGTTGATTACGGGAGGGGTCTCTGATGGCTATATAACAGACACTGCGGATTTGTATGATCCGACCACAAAAACGTTTGAACAAATAGGTTCAATGTCAGACCCTCGAGCCAGCCACACAGCCACTTTGATGCCAGACGGCAAAGTGCTCCTGGCTGGAGGATACGATAACTACAGTGATCTTTCGAGCGTGGAGGTATTTGACCCAAGCGACAATTCGATGACCTATGTCGGCGAGATGCAGGACGTACGTCAGTATCACACAGCGACACTGTTACCCAATGGCAAGGTGCTCATTGCCGGAGGATACAATGTTCTCAGCGCTGATTTGTATGATCCGGCAAATGGCTCAATTACTTCCACGGGCAGTATGCATGATCCGCGTGGGCATTTCACTGCAACGCTGCTCCAAAACGGCAAAGTTATCGTAACCGGCGGAGATAACGATATTAATTGGTCATTGGATAATGCAGAGTTGTACGACCCTGCAAAGGGAGTCTTTACGTATACAACCAATGGGATGTCAATTGGCCGCAATCGCCACACAGCAACACTGATGCTAAACGGTAAGATTCTCATTGCTGGCGGAAGTACCTCATCAGGGGACACCTCAGTCGCGGATCTGTATAGCGCAACAGGTACGGGTTTCAATGGTGCATGGCAACCCTGGATCAACTATTCTTCGCTGGAAACTGACACTGTGACATTATTTTCAACCAACTTAGTTGTGCATGGCGGCGGCTTCCGGGGTAACTCGGAAGGGTCGAGTGGCAGTGCCAATTCATCACCCACCAATTATCCGCTTGTTCAACTCCAGCGTGTTGATAACAACCACTCTTTTTTCCTGAATTCTGATCCGAGGACTAACTGGTCTGATTCGTCGTTTACCTCTCAGCCCCTGCAAGACCTTCCGGCGGGTTATTATCGAGTGACTGTTTTTGCCGATGCAGTGCCAAGCGTCGCATCGCTCTGGAGCATGCAAGGAAATATCAACCATCAAACGCTCAACATGAACATTTCTGGGTCTGGCAGTGTGAGTTATTCAACCGGTGAAAGCTGTTCAGGCACATGCAGCTCAAACTACAGCAATGGCACGCAACTGACTCTCACTGCGGTTCCGGGCGAAAACAATTACTTCTCCGGATGGATCGGCTGCTATTCGGTTAACGGTAACGTGTGCGCTGTAACAATGACAGAGCTGAAAAATATCACGGCAACTTTCAACCCAAAGGCAACCTCTACAGTGTCACTGGGGAGCCTGAACGCCGTCTACGACGGCACCGGCAAGGCTGCGACCGCTGAAACAAACCCGGCGGGATTGACGGTGATCATTACTTACAACGGCTCCTCCACACTCCCAGTCGCTGTTGGTAGCTATATGGTTGTGGCGACCATCAGCGATGTCAACTATCAGGGGAGTGCCACCGGCACCATGAATATTGCCAAGGCGGATCAGGCAATCACTTTTGCTACGATACCATCCAAGACGTACGGCGATTCTTCCTTTGTCCTCACCGCCACAGCAAACAGCCGGCTTGAGGTGAGCTACTCCAGCAGTAATCAAGCAGTGGCAACGGTCAGCGGAAATACGGTAACCATCCTCGGCGCCGGGACTACCAGCATCGCTGCCAGCCAAGTTGGCGACAGCAATTACAACGCAGCGACATCAATTCCTCAGACTTTAACAGTGAACAAAGCGACCTCAACAACAGCTTTAAGTGCCAGCATCAACCCGTCGATCTCCGGGCAGGGAGTAACGTTCACTGCCACCGTAACGCCTTCCGCAGCGACAGGGACAGTTCACTTCATGGTTGATGGAGTTAGCATAGGTACAGCGATACCGTTAAGCGAAGGAGCTGTGACAAGCGCGGCCATATCGAACCTGTCGACGGGATCGCACACAATCACGGCAATCTACAACGGGGACGCGAACTATGTGACAAGCCCCTCTGCATCAATACCCCACACAGTGAATGCTGCTCTAGCTCTTTCAATTAGTGGCACGGGAAGCGGGACGGTAAATCTTTCTACCGGTGGCAGCTGTTCAGGTAGCACCTGCAGTCAATCGTTCCCTGACGGTACCCCACTGACACTTACTCCTGTAGTTGGGACAAATTCCTCTTTATCCGGTTGGAGCGGTTGCGATTCGGTCAATGGCGCAGTATGCAGCGTGACTGTGTCCGGCGTGAAGAATGTCACCGCAATCTTTGCTCTGGGGAGAGTGAAGCTGAGCGACAATGGAAATGTTTCGTTTAACCTCACTTTGTCATCTGCCTATAATTCCGTAGTAAATGGCACGAATGTCACTATCTTGGCGCAGACCGGCACCTTTGCAGAAGCCGTCAATTTCAACAGGGATATTGCCATTAGATTGCTGGGGGGGAACGACCCAACGTTTAATAGTCAAACCGGGCTGACTACAATAAACGGAAGCATAACCATTACGCGAGGCTCAGTAAGCTTTGATGGGGTAGTTATAGATTAATATCATAGCTTGATCAATACCTTGAATAGTGTTGTTTTCCTTGTAGAACTTTGGTGGCAGATTAGAGATGAAAATGCCCCGGGATTATTTGCCCGGGGCATTTTGGCTAGTCGACGAGGTTCGAGTCTGACAATAAATTTAGTTTGTTTCCGTCCGGAAAGGATTCTTTTCCGCTGAGGTGCTCACCAAGCGCTAGTGCTACGACAGCTTAAACTGCCCAACCAGTTTTTGCAGGCCTTCCGCCAGCTCTGAAAGCCGTGAAGCCGCGTCAGTAGCGTTTTGTGCGCCTTGGGCGGTAGTGCTTACCTCGTCGGTCATTTGTTGTACGGAATTGTTGATTTCATTGGTGGTTGCGGTCTGTTCTTCAGCTGCAGTTGCAATCTGGCTGATCTGCATGTTCAGAGAAGCAATCTGCTCCAGGATTTCTTGCAGCGCATCTCCCGAACCGGCGGCCTTTGCGCTGCCGATGGAGACCTGTTTAACCCCCTCCTCCATGGAGTGAACCGCTACGCGGGTTTCGTCCTGAATCGTCCTGATCATCTCTCCGATCTCACGGGTGGCCTCCGTGGTACGTTCGGCCAAGCGGCGCACTTCATCGGCTACCACAGCAAACCCGCGGCCCTGCTCACCGGCGCGGGCCGCCTCAATGGCGGCGTTAAGCGCCAGCAGATTGGTTTGATCGGCAATTTCCTCAATGGTGGCGACGATGACACCAATCTGTTCTCCCCGCTGCCCCAGACTCTCAACGGTTGTGGCAGACAAACGGACCTTTATTGCAATCTGATCCATGGCGTCAAGTGTTTCCCGCACAACCGCCGCGCCGGATTGAGCGGCTTCATCGGCCTTGCGTGAATTGTCGGCCACGGTCTGGCAGTTACATGCGATATCAGCCGAGGTGGCGGCCATTTCTTCCGAAGCAGTGGCAGCAGTTGCTCCCTGGACCGCGACAGTGTCGGCGGCTCGTGCTATCTGACGTGAGGTGTCCAGCAGTCCGGTCGCTGCCGAAGTCAGTTCACGTGTATCGCTGGAAACCTTGACCAGGGTTGTATTCAATTTCTGCAGAAAAAGATTGAACCAGCGGGACAGTTCGGCAAATTCATCCTTGCCGGAATCGTCCAGGCGTTTTGTCAAATCTCCTTCGCCCTCGGCAATATCCTTCACCATGAAGGTTACGGATGAGAGCGAGCGGTTAATTCGCCTGATGGTGTAGACGAGGGGAAGCGCGGCCAGCAGGGCGATTATAATGGCCATTGTGATGATGGTCGCCGACATCCTTGTTGCGGTTGAATTAGTTTTTGCCACCATCTGCTTCTGGACAGAAGCGGTGTTCTTGACAAGTTCTTCGCCGGTTTTCAGCTCACGATTGGCAGCGGTTTTGACCATCTCAATCGCTTTCCGGGCCTTCTCGTTGCTTTCAATGATGTTAAGTTGTGCGGCGATGATGCGGTCAATGGAGACTGACGCCCCGCGAATGGAGGCATTGGCCGCATCGATATTCCTGAGCGCTGTTGCCTGTTTCAATTGTTGCAGGTCCCTGCGGGCGGATGCCACGTTTTGTGAAACCTGGCTAAAGAGAGAGCGGATTTCAGCGGCAGCGGCGTTGGCATCTTTTGCAGATTCGCTCAGCATGAGCAGACGCAACTTGGAATCAATAGTCTTGACGGCAATGGTGACGCCGGTTACTGAGCTGCCTATGCCTTCAATAAGCTGATTTGAGCCCATGGATGTTTCCACATCCTTACGATTCTTGTCAGCCTTGTTTTCAAATTTGGCGGTGACAACCGTGAGGCCGGTGGCCAGCTCGAGCAAGCGATTGTTGATGGTTCGCTTTTCCTCGGCAAGCTTTCCCGCAGTATCCTTGCCTGCCAGTTGCGCCTGTTTCAGGGCTATCAATCCCGTTTCCGGCCTGATAAACAGTTGATAGGCTCCCTCAGCCGACTTTTTAGCATCGATGACGGCGCTATCATTGTTGTCAATTGCCTGGATCATGGAATTGGTATTTTTTATTTTGGCCTTGTTAGCCAGGATTTCCGGCAGGCTTTTGGCTGCGTCAAGATCCTTGATGCAGATTTGTACTTCCTTCAGATAGATCACCAGGTTTTTGATCTGCTGGACCGCAGTGAACATCTGGGCGGAGGAGTTGACTGATGTTGTGACCATCTTTGCGCCGCTGGAGGTAAGCGTATGCATGTCACGGCGCACCCCCGACAACAACCGATCAACGCTCTGGATGGATTCGTTTACCTTGCGCGACTCCTCCTGAAAGTTCCCCAAGCTCTCGATACGCCCCTGGGTCGCCTTTCTCACATCCTCATAGACAGTATTGATGACCGACACATCAATCAGGCCTGCCTGTGCCGCATCCAATGACTTGATGCCGTCTATGGCTGATTTGAGGGAATTCAGCTGCTGGTCCACGGCGGATATCAGCTCAGACACCTCCTGCTTGTCCGTGGCAACGCCAAGGCGCAACAGCACGCCGGTCAACGACTCTATTGAGCGCTGCATTTCGGTGGTCTTGATCTGCAATGGCGTCGATCGGTCAGTGAGCTGGGAAATGATACCGCGGATGTCGTGAATGGCATAAACGCTGAAAAATGCCAGGGCGGCAAGGCCGCCCAGCATAACAGCCGCACTGGTGTACAGCCAGGATCGTGTTTTCATAAAGCCCCAGTTTTGCTATTTTTTGTAAATGCCACAGCAAATTACAAGCTCATCGATTTTCTCTATATAGGTTGTTTTATCCTCCATAGTCTTAGTTTTAGGGTGTAAAGTTTTATAATCTACCCATCCCGAGCCACTTTTTTTAGCGATTTCTACAATTTCCTGCCGATACTTCTTGCCGTTCGCATCAGGCACGTCAATCACATTCTGACCAACAAGTTCCGGTTTGGCTATGTTTGCCATCATGGTGCCGTTCAGGTCATATGCGAATACATAAAGTACTCCCTTAACAAACTGCCCCTTGGGATCATTAAGGACGTCAAGAGTTTTTTCCATGCCATTAGCCTTATAGAAGGTTACGGCGTCTTTAACCATTTTTACTGCGTCTTCCTTTTCGTCTGCATGCGCCGATGTAGCCGAACAAACTAAAACCATAGCAAAAACCAGGGAAACTACCGACAACAATAATGTTTTCATTCAAATACCTCCTTGATGTAAAATAGACTGCTGAAACCCATCATCAGTGTGAATAGTCATTTCTCCTTTCTAAGTGTTCAGAAATCATGCTAATGAAAGTATTCGGCACGCATGAACATAACTTGAAATTTTTCTTGGAATAACCTCCTCAGCGTGCGCACCCCGCTGGACCGGATGACAAAGAGATGAGCGACGAATTCCGCCTGACTACCAACTACTCACCAAGAGGAGACCAGCCTCGTGCTATCGAGGAGCTCGTCGAAGGGATCCTCCGAGGAGACCGTGACCAGGTGCTGCTCGGCGTCACCGGTTCGGGCAAGACCTTCACCGTTGCCAATGTTATTGCTGCCACCGGCAGGCCGGCCCTGGTGCTCGCCCCGAACAAGACCCTTGCTGCCCAGCTCTACGGCGAATTCAAGGATCTTTTCCCGGACAACGCCGTTGAATATTTCGTCTCCTACTACGATTACTACCAGCCCGAGGCGTATCTACCGACCACCGACACCTTCATCGAGAAAGACTCGGCTATCAACGACGAGATCGACAAGCTCCGCCACTCGGCAACTCGAAGCCTCCTCACCCGTCGGGACGTCATCATCGTTGCCTCGGTCTCATGCATCTACGGCATAGGCTCGCCTGCCGAGTATCAGGCCATGCACATCTTCTTTCATGAAGGGGACGAATACGGCCGCGACAACCTGCTCCGCAAGCTCGTGGAGATCCAGTACGAACGCAACGACATCGACTTCCACCGAGGGGTCTTCCGGGTTCGAGGCGACAGCGTCGAGATATTCCCAGCCCACGACGATGAACGGGCCTATCGCGTGGAATTCTTCGGCGATACGGTTGACGCGATCAGCGAGATCGATCCTCTGCGAGGCCTTGTGCTGCAACGTATCAGCAAGGTCGCCATCTACCCTGCATCCCATTACGTGGCATCCCGCGAGACCCTGGAACGTGCGATAGAAGAGATACGGAGCGACCTGCGGGAGCGGATACAGTACTTCAGGGGACAGAACATGCTGCTGGAAGCCCAGCGGATAGAGCAGCGGACCATGTTCGACCTGGAGATGATGGAGCAGATGGGATTCTGCCACGGGATTGAGAACTACTCCCGCTATTTCGACGGCAGGGAGCCAGGCGAACCGCCTTACACACTCATCGACTACTTTCCACGCGATTTCCTCCTTTTTATCGATGAGTCTCATATCACCGTCTCGCAGGTGGGAGGTATGTACCGTGGTGACAGAAGCCGAAAGGAGACCCTGGTAAACTACGGCTTCCGCCTCCCGGCAGCCCTGGACAACCGGCCGTTAAACTTCAAGGAGTTTGAAGCCAAGGTCAACCAGGTGGTCTACGTTTCCGCAACTCCGGCTGATTACGAACTTCAGCAAAGCGGAGGGGTGGTGGTAGAGCAGGTGATTCGCCCCACCGGGTTGGTAGATCCGGAGATCAGCGTGCGACCTGCCACTGCTCCAGCCCTCCCGGAATTGGAGGGCCGAGTGGCGGGTGGAGTCGGACAGGTGGACGACCTTCTCCACGAGATCCGAATTGCCGTGGATCATGGCGAGCGGGTCTTGGTCACCACCCTCACCAAGCGGATGTCCGAGGAACTTACCGAATATTATCAGGAGGTTGGTGTGCGGGTCCGCTATCTCCATTCCGACATCGACACAATCCAGCGGATGGAGATCATCCGCGACCTTCGGCGCGGACTCTTTGACGTTCTTGTAGGGATTAACCTTCTTCGCGAGGGGCTCGACCTCCCCGAGGTGGGGCTGGTGGCGATTCTTGATGCTGACAAGGAGGGGTTCCTCCGTTCAGCACGCTCCCTTATCCAGACCTGTGGCAGGGCTGCCCGCAATGTATCGGGAAGGGTCATCATGTATGCCGACAAGGTCACCCGTTCGATGCAGACATGCATCGACGAAACCAACCGCAGGCGAGCCATACAGGTTGCCTTCAACCTTGAGCACGGCATAACCCCTCAAACCGTGCAGAAAGGGCTTCGCACTATCCTTGAATCGATCGAGGAAAAGGACTACGTTACACTTCCGCTGGCTGCAGAGTCGCAGGAGGAGTACATCACTCCGAGCGAGATACCCAAGCTGGTGAAGAGGCTGCGAAAGGATATGCTGGCGGCGGCAAAGGAGCTGGATTTCGAAAAGGCGGTAGAGCTGCGTGACAGGATAAAGAAGCTGGAGGGGATGGAGCTGGCCCTGCGTTGATCAACCCAATCTATTCCTGCGGCTGAACTCCCCTTTTCTCCTCCCCGGATATGTGGTATAACCCATTTCCACCCACTAAAGGAGAAACTGACCATGACCCAGACGATCGATCTTTGCCCCTGCGGCTCACAGAGCACCTATGATGCCTGCTGCGCGCCCCTGATTGCCGGAACAGTAAAGGCCGAGACCGCCGAGCAGCTTATGCGCTCACGCTACTCCGCGTACGTCAAGGGGGCTATCCCCTATCTCTACGACACCACCCACCCGGACCATCGACAGGGCTACGACCACGATGGTACCAAGGAGTGGGCAGAAAGCACCGACTGGCAGGGGCTGGAGGTCATCTCGACCAAAGGGGGAGGCCTCGATGAGAGCATCGGCGAGGTCGAGTTCAAGGCCGTCTATGTCGGTGAAGGCCTTGAACGTGTACACCACGAGATCGGGCGGTTCCGCAAGACAGACGGCATCTGGTATTTCATCGACGGAAAGATGGTTGGCAGGATGCCGATCAAAAGCGACAAGGTGGGGCGTAACGACCCCTGTCCCTGCGGCAGCGGCTCCAAGCACAAGAAGTGCTGCGGGAAATAGTCAACTACCGAGGAGGCACGTATCGATGTCAAAGACCGATGAACTGGTGCAATGGACCTTTGAGCAGAAGTGCGAAAAGGCGGTTGAGGCCCTCGGCCAGAACGGCTTCACAGCTGTCTATTGCAGGACGGGCCAGGAGGCTCATGACTACATCCTCAAAGAGGCTTCGGATGCGCGTTCCATAGGCTTCGGCGGTTCGATGACCATCGTTGATCTGAAGGTTCAGGATCCGCTGCAGGCCCAGGGGAAGGAGATCCTGAACCACGGGCTGCCGGGGCTGACACCAGAGGAGCGGATGACCATCATGCGCAGTCAGCTTACCTGTGACCTCTTCCTCACCGGAACCAATGCCGTTACCCTCTCCGGGTGGCTGGTGAACATCGATGGCAACGGCAACCGGGTTGCGGCCATGTTTTTCGGACCGAAGAAGGTAATAGTGGTGGCCGGCCGTAACAAGCTGGTGGATGGCGACATGCAGTCAGCCATAGACCGGATCAAGAACTGGGCATCGCCACCCAACGCCAAGCGTCTCAATTACAACACCCCCTGCGCCAAGACTGGCTTCTGCAGTAACTGCAACTCTCCGGAACGAATCTGCAGGGTTACCACGGTGATCGATAGAAAGCCGAGGTTGATGGATATCCGTGTCCTCGTGGTTAACGAGGATATGGGACTGTAGTGAGGCTTATGGGTCTGTTTGCGCAACTTCTGGATCTCGTCTTTCCGCCTCTCTGCCACGCTTGCAAGGTATTTATGCCTCAGGCAGGTCGCATACATATCTGTGAACCCTGCCTTGCCACGGCAAGACCGGTCGAATCACCCATCTGCAGGATCTGCGGAATCCCTTTTCTTACCGAAGACGGGAGCGACCATCCCTGCGGAGTCTGCCTGAAAAAGCCCCCTCCGTTTGCAATGGCCCGCGCAGCAGCACTCCATGAGGGGGCAATCCGCGACCTGATCCATCGGCTCAAATATGACGGTAAAGTGCAGGTCCGCAGGCCTTTGGCACTGCTTGTGGCGGAGCGACTGGCCGGGTTTGCCGCCCATGCCTCATCAGACCTGCTGCTGCCGGTGCCGCTGCATGTAAAACGTATTCGGGAGCGTGGATTCAACCAGGCGATCCTGCTTGGGGAGCTTCTGGCGCGAGAGTGGAGGATACCGTTCGAGAGGAGCCTGCTGAGGCGTATCCGTTGGACCGAACCTCAGGTCAACCTTGCTGCTGCAGAGCGTGCCGCAAACGTCCGTGGGGCCTTTGCAGTGGGAGATCCTGCGAACGTCAAGGGGAGGCGTGTCATGCTGGTGGACGATGTCCTGACCACCGGGAGCACAGTTTCCGAATGCAGCCGTGTGCTGAGAATGGCTGGTGCTCTTGAGGTTTTTGTGGTGACTGTGGCAAGGGTGCCTGCAGCAGGGTTCTGATCCCCCGTGTCGCTTGAGGCTGTTTGAAGGTTGTAATATAGCGGGATTTTGTTATGGTAGGACCATTGAATCTATCCTGGAGATGAACATGACTAAAGGTACCGACTACTCAAGACTGCGCAAACTTCTTAAGATCTACCTTGCGGTACAGATCGGACTTGTACTCCTTTTAATCTACATGGCGGTGATCCTGCAGTCAGGTCTGCAACAGCGATTCATTCGCAGTATTGCGGTTACCCTGGTGGTTCAGATAGCCATCTTCTTTCCCATGAAGAAGCTTGCGGGGAAGGAGGCTAACCGGGAAATCGAGGCCTGTGAGCCGGATCTTGACGGCGACAAGTTGAAGTCACTCCGTAACCGCAGGATGTTCGCTGACGTGGTGAAGATGGCGGTCATCATCTTTTTTGTTACCTTTATCTTAAAAGCCCCAAACAACATCTTCATTCTCAGCATTCTTTATTTTTCCTTCATTCTGACAGTCCTGAGTTATTTCCAGTGCGTCTCGTTCGCCTTAAGGCAAGCCATGCCTAAGGAGCTGTAAACGAGTTAAAAAACACCCTCATACCCTCCAGCACCTCAGCCTGGCTGCCGGTTACCTGGCTAGTGCCGGTCAGCGCCCGGAGAAACGAGCGACCGTAGTTTTTGGTCAACACCCGGCTGTCCAAAACTAAAGCAGCTCCATGATCTTCACGGCTACGAATGAGCCTCCCGAACCCCTGCTTGAACTTGATAACCGCCTGCGGCACCGTGTATTCCCTGAACGGATCTCCCCCCTCTGCAGAGATATGCTCGGCCCGGGCCTCCAGGAGAGGTTCTGTGGGGACCCGAAAGGGAAGCCGTGTTATCACAACAAGCTCCAGCGCTTTACCCTGTACGTCAACCCCCTCCCAGAAAGAATCTGTGGCAAAAAGTACCGCGTTCTTCTCACGCCTGAAGCGGGCAAGCAGCAGGTGCCGGCTTGCCTCTCCCTGGCGAAGAGGAGTGAGCCCCATTCTTCTCAATGGCTCCGCAAGTCTGTCGAATATCCGACTTAACAGTTCATACGAGGTAAAGAGGACAAAGGCTCTCCCCTGGGTGATCTCCAATGCCTCGAGCAGGCACCCTTCCAGGGCAACTGCGAAGGCTGGTGAAGTCGGCTCAGGGAGATCGGATGGGATGCCGACAAAAGCCTGTCGGGCAAAGTCGAAGGGGGAGGCGAGGAGAAGTTCGCTGACCCTTTCAGCAGGGATGAGTTCAATACCGGTACGTTTCTTGAGGTAACTGAATTTTTCACCGACTGCAAGGGTTGCCGATGTGATGACAACGGTCTTGAACCGCTCGAAGACCCCCCCTCGTAGCGAATCCGCCACCTCCAGCGGCGCAAAGCAGAGCGTTACCGCAAGGCCTTTCCCGCTTTTACGCACCTCCAGCCAGCGACAGTAATTATCGTCACGGTTGCAGAAAAAGAGCAGGCCTGCTGCGACTGACTCCAACCTCCCCCTGATCCCCTTCAGGTCGATGAGAGGGCTGGCAAGCTTTGCCAGCACAGTCTCCGGCATCCTTTCGCAGACCCGTATGCACTCCTTTAAGGCAGACGTATAGACAGTAAACATTCCGGCAAGCTTTCTGATGCGTTCCTCGGCATCAAGCCATAAAGGGGATGCATACGCATGTTCGGTAAGGCGGAGCGACTGCTCTCCCTGGCGAGTGCCGGAGGACTTTAGCTTGACCAGCAACGAAGAGCCTATGGCATCCATTGTCCGGCCGATGAGCTCTGCCAGCTTCGCGCTGTCCGGTATCAGGCGATCTTCGAGCGTTGCTGCGGCGGTCATGTAGAGATCTTCAAGCTCTTCCGGGATTTCCCTGGCCAGGAGTCCTGCTATCTGCGGGAAAAGCCCGCGTTGTGGCTTTTTCGGGTGCTGGAGTCTCCCCAACAGCTTGACCATCCCCTGCCTTGAGAACTGGCTGGCAAAGTGACTGGTGGCAACGTCCTCCAGATGGTGTCCCTCGTCAAAGATCAGCCGCTTGAAAGGGGGGAGTATGGCGGATGAGTCGTAGCCCGTCTCCTGGCGGACTACCACGTCGGCCATGAGGAGTGCGTGGTTCACCACCAGGATGTCGGCACTGGCAGCCTCCCGACGGGCGGCATAGAAGAAGCACCCCCCGTAGAAGGGGCATTGTATCCGACTGCACTGATCGGCCTCGCAGCAGAGCTCTTCCCAGGTTTCGTGGCGTGGAATAAAGGAGAGATCGTTCTTGCACCCCTCAACCGTCTTCTCGCTCCAGTCGATGATCGCCTTCAGTTCTTCGGCCGATTCGTCGTGGAAAAGGGCCGGCTCACGGCTAACCGTGGCCATTTTCCGCCTGCAAAGATAGTTGCTCCTCCCTTTTACAAGCACCGCCTTGAACTCTATGCCGGCATGCCTCTGGAGGAAGGGAATATCCTTCCGGGTAAGCTGTTCCTGGAGATTGATGGTGTTGGTGGATATGACCACCCGTTCTTTGTTGCGGACGGCCCAAAGAGCTGCCGGAAGAAGATAGGCGAGGGACTTGCCGGTGCCTGTTCCAGCCTCGATAATGGAGACCTTCTCCTCGTTGAATGCCTCTGCCACAAGGAAAGCCATGCGAACCTGCTCTTCGCGGAATTCGTAGCCCTTAAGGGATGAGGCGAGACTTCCGGATGGCGCGTAAAATGATTCGATGTCCGGATAGGAGAGTTGCGTCAGTTCCTTCTGAATGAAGGGAGTGACAGCAACGTAGCAACGCTCTGCGCGGTTGTCGATTATGATGAACCCGACCCCTTGGTTTCCCAGAATGGAGGCGATTTCGATGTCTGCCTGTGAAGGGGTGAGTTTTCCGGAGGGGTGGTTGTGGATCACCACGTCGCCGCAGGATGCGGCTATCACGATGGCTGCCACTGCATCGCGGTTTCCGCGGGCCAGGGGTTCTACTGCAGTCACGAGTCCAGCGCCGTCAGTCCGGCCGAGGAAAAAAACCTCGTTACCGGTTGCCTCTGCAATGATCTCCTGCATTGCCATTACGGCACTTTCCGAGAAATGACGCTCCATTGGGGCTGAAGATACTACCTTTGTTGCGCCGGCTCAATCCTTTTCCATAAAAAAGGGGTGGCATAGCCACCCCACCTTTAGCATGAGCGGTATATGCCTACCTTTTCTTTTTGTGGCACTGACCACACTTGGTCGGCCCGGCCTTCTTGGTTTCGTGGCAGGCGACGCAGAGCTGGTGGGCATCTGCTTTATTGGAGAGCTTCTCGATCTTTCCACCCTTGTCGTCCTTGTGACAGCTGATGCAAATCTTGAGACGCTCTACGTGCATCTTGTGGTTGAAGGTTACGTCTCCGGCATTGGGAGATGGCAGCACTTTGATATCTTCGGCCTGTGCGGCGGAAGCGCAAAAGAGTGCAAGGATGAGGGCAGCAATTACATTTTGCATCGGAATTCTCCTTTTGAGGGTTATTATTTCAACATCAAACGCTTCGCCGGTCAATTCAGGTCTCTGCGAGTTGCAGCCACCAGGAACAGGAGCCCGGTTTCGAATGGAGAAGCAAAAGGGCTGACCGCTGAGGTCTGCCCTCTGGAATTCGTTTATGCCGTCGCCTCCTTCGGGCGCTGGGCCTTTTTCAACAGGGCAAGGGTGATGGGGTGGTTGTTGTTTTCGGCGTAGACAAGGGCGGTGTTGCCGGCCTTGGTTCTGACATGGATGTCAGCGCCGTTTATCAGCAGAGCATGAACCGTGTGGTTGCAGCCATAGATCGCAGCCAGCATAAGGGGGGTATGCCCATCGCGGTCTCTTGCATCAATCGCAGCACCATGCTCCAGAAGGAGCTTGGTCACTTCCACGTGACCGTTGGCGGCGGCATAATGAAGAGCCGTTTTCTCTTTTTCACTTAGCGCGTCAACGTCGGCGCCGCGTTTAAGGAGGTCTGTTGTCGTCTGTAGGTCGCCATTTTTAGCTGTTTCCATGAGAGGCGTATGCCCGTGCCTGTCCTTCATGTTGACATTCTGCATGGTACAGTCCCCCTTCCTGATCGAGTTCACCTTCAAAACTGCAGTGTCCATCGGCTTTCTCCTTTCCTGACTGGTGTCAAAGAAAATCTGATGAGACCTCTTTCGTGCATCACATACAGGCTTGCCCTGTTTTCCTCCCCTCCTCCCTGAGTTATCGTTTTGACTGGTGTGAAGCGCAGATGAATGAGGTGTAGACTTTATGGGGAACAGTATATTGGTCTGCGTCAGGCTAGTCAATATTTTCCGGTGGAGATTCGTCAACTACCTACAACCCTTTCATAGCGGCGTTTTTCTAAAATTCTCATGAAGAAGACGAGCGGGCGGACGACATGTTTCACAGGGCTTGTAGCCTGCATCACGTGCAGCTGCCGCAGATGCAAACTTTATCCTGTAGCCTTTCCATGTTTTCTTAACATAGCGGCACGTGGCGAAGTGGTAACTCCTGGATTTTGTAGATCCCCAGAGTTCGGCGAATGCCGCTTGTGGGAGGAATGTGATAGCAAGGATTATAGCGGTCTGTCTTAGCAAGTTCTGCCTCTATTACGGAGTATGAAGACGATTTTACAGTGTCGTGTGTCTTTCGCAAGGAAGATTTTGCTGTTCTTAACGACATGGTTGGCTGAATGGATTAGGGCTGGTATACTTCGTTCTTTGCAGCCGTTGCATCAATTCAACTGTGGGGCGGGTATTCTGATATGAGGATTAAGATATTTTCGACCGTGACAATCATTGCCCTGGCGGCTACCGTGCTTTCTTTAAGGGCTGTTGCTGAGGAAACTGAAGTGGCTGTGCCGACATCGGAGGCGATCGAGGGAGCCTCGGTTCAGCCGCCTGATGCTGCCGAACGCGAGCGACAGGCGATTGAGCAGACACTGCGCAAAACACTGCAGCGGAGCGAGGCTGAACGTATGGAGTCGGATAAACGTTATCGGGAGGCTGTCGAGCGAGAGATTCAGTCCCAGGACCAGCTGAAGCGGCTCTCTGCCGAGAAGGCAGCACTTGAGAAGAGTTGCCCTCCGAAGCAGGGAGATGAGAATGGAAAAACTGCGGCTTCGGGAAAGAAGAAAAAGGTCGGCAAGGCACGTCTGACATCACGGAGTAAGATTTCACGCCATTCAGTTGTTGATTCGGGAAATAAAAGCGCAGCAAAAGCAACAAAGACCAAAAAGATTGCAAAAAATAAGCGGGGCAGTGCCAGGAAGGTTGCATCTGTTGTGCAGAAGCAATGCAG
>JAYSLX010000188.1:0-3212 GCA_043725245.1 Geobacteraceae bacterium
CTGGATGCCTCCCCAGTCACCGGTCGGCTCCTGGTGTTCCAAGACCCATTTCTCGGCAGCCGCCAATGCCTTGTTCTTCAGCGGCCGGATCGGGTTCCCTTCGTACACCTTGAGCATATGATCGACCCCTATGAAGAAGTTCTTCCAGGTGAAGATGCCGTGCTCTTTGGTGAAGGTGTAGTCTATGGGGCGCGGCGGCCTGACAAAAAGCTCCTGCACACGGGCGCGCGGCGGGAGTTTACGCACCGGCCGCATAGTCATGACTATGGAAAGCGGAATGATGGTGGCCCTCGACCAGCTGGAGAGCTCGTACATATTGAAGTAGGCCCAGTTGGGGAAGAGCATCAGCTCGATCGGCATCGAAGGGACGCCGAGCCATGAAAACTCACCGAACAGCGCAAGGAATATCTTGGTGAAGACACGTGCCTTGAGAATTCCCCCTTTTGAGAGGATAAACTCCCTTGCCTTGGACATGGCGGGGTGGTCGGCAGAATATCCGGACAGCTTAAGGGCAAAGTAGGCTTCAATGGTGGTGGACAGGTCGCCAGGCCCCCCGTACCAGACGGCCCAGTGCCCTTCAGCGGTCTGCTGGCGGAGGAGATAATTCGCCATCTTCCTCTCTTTGGCCTTGTTTACCAGCCCCATGAAATGGAAGAGAATGATGTATTCGGACGTTATGGTGGCGTTGGACTCCAGCTCTGCCCACCAGTAGCCCTGCGGAAGCTGCTCACGGAAAAAGAAGTCGCGGGTCCGCTTGATCGCCTGGTCAATCGGGCTGTTTGCTTCGCTCTCCCGCTTTTTCCAGATGGATGCAGGGAGGTGGTGGACCTTGGCCCCTGTCTTGATAGGCGTTGTGGTCTCGGGTTCGATGGTCACGCCGTTGAACGAAGTGAGTGCATGGGATATTGGATGCTTGAAGGGGGAAATCGCCATGGGTACTCCCTGGTATCCTTTTGAAAATGCTTTGATGTTTTTGAAGCGCAGAAGCATTTCATGCAAAAAAACCATGCATAAATATCACATTATTGTGAAAAGATACACCCATAATTAACAAAACCGCACAATCATCTGCTGTGTACTGCATGGTTGATTTGCCTGGATGGCTGTGGTACATCGTCTGAAAGGGCGTGAGACGTGAAAAGCAAATGAACCAGACCAGAACAAAATCGTTGACCAGCGACCTGCGGGGTGCAGTTCCCCTTGCACACTATTTCCTTTGCGAGCGGCTGAGACCTGGCGACCGAGCCGTGGATGCAACCTGCGGCAATGGCAACGACACCCTGCTTCTGGCCCGGCTGGTTGGGGCAGAAGGCCGGGTCTGGGCGTTCGATATCCAGCCCGAAGCGCTTGAGGTCACTTCCCGCCTCCTGCATGAGCATGGGTGCCACAGTCAGGTGCAGCTGACCGCAATGGGTCACGAAAGTCTCGCCGAGGTTGTAAATGAACCCCTGCGAGCCGTGGTCTTCAATCTGGGCTTTCTTCCCAAAGGGGACAAAGGATGCATTACCCTGCCCGAAACCACTGTTACCGCTCTCGGGCAGGCAGCCGACCTGCTGCAGCCGGGAGGGCTACTGCTGGCCGCTTTGTATCCGGGGCATGCCGGAGGGGATGATGAATCTCTGGCTGTGGAACAATGGGCAGCAGCCCTCGCCCCAAATCTCTTTAACGTCTGGCAGCATCGGCAGATGAACCGTTCAGGCGCGGCACCTTATCTGGTTATGGTGGAGCGCAGATCATGATAACCCTTTTCAAAAATGCACTCCCATTTCTGTTCGTGGCTCCACCAATCGTTTATGGCCTCATTACCCTCTGGTGCGCCTCCCGCTACTTTGGCCGCCACAAGGCGACGGTCACCGACCTCCCACCTGTTACCATCCTGAAGCCGGTCAAGGGGAAGGATGCCGACAGCTTTGCCAACTTTGCCTCATTCTGTTGCCAGGAGTACCCCTGCTTTCAGATCGTCTTTGCCGTTGCCTCTGCTGAGGACCAGGCACTCCCGGTTATCCGACAACTCATGGACCGGTTTCCGGATATTGACATAGATCTGGTGATTGACGACCGTGTCTATGGCCCCAACTACAAGGTCTGCAACCTTATGAATGCCTTTCCCCGAGCAAAGCATGACCTTATTATTGTCTGCGACAGCGATATCCGGGTGGGTGAACGATATCTGAAGGAGGTCTGCTCCCTGTTTGCCGACCCCGCAGTGGGTCTGGTCACGTCGCTCTACCGGACCACCGGTGTGCAGGGCGCTGCCAGTGCGCTAGAAGCTCTGGGGTTCACCGTTGAGATGGTTCCGAATGTGATGGCGGCAATGGAGCTGGAAGGGCTCTCCTTTGCCCTTGGGGCGTCCATGGCGGTCCGACGGGAGGCACTGGAGCGGATCGGAGGTTTTGCCTCACTGGTAGATTACCTTGCAGATGACTATCAACTAGGGAACAGGGTGTTCCGGGCAGGCTACCGACTTGAGCTTTCGGACTACTTCGTGGAGAGCGTAATACACAGAGAGCGGCTGGCAACAGTCATCTTAAGGCAACTTCGCTGGTGCCGAACCATGCGGGTTTCCCGCCCCGGCGGCTACTTTGCCTCCGGCGTCACACAGCCGGCCCTCGCTTCAATGCTTGCGCTGCTTGCGGGCGGTGCGGTCTGGGGCGGTGTTGCCGTTTCCCTGCTGTATAGCGTACGATTTTCGGTTGCGGTGATCTTCAGCCGCAGGTATGTGCGTGATGACCTTCTCCCTCGATATCTCTGGCTGCTGCCGATGAGGGACCTCCTTTCTCTGTCAACATGGGCTCTTGCTTTTGCCGGGAACCGTGTCACCTGGCGCGGGCATCGCTATCTGGTCCGACCGGGAGGTCGGATGGAGGAACTGGCCTGAAAACGCCTGAACGGATAATGAAATATGCGGCACTAATTACTCTGCTACTGCTGCCTGTAGGATGCTCAACCAGATGGGGTTTACCGACCGGCGGGATGCCGACCGCACCGTTTGTCCGGGTCAGTGACAGCCAGAGGGTCACTTTTCAGACCATGCTTGGAGACCTTGCCCAGACCCGGCTGCTCTTCATCGGTGAGCTCCATGACAACCGCGAGCATCACCGGCTGCAACTTGAGACAATAAAGGCCCTGCATCGTTCGGGTGTCAGAATTACCATAGGGCTGGAGATGTTTCGGGTAGAGAGCCAGCAGTATCTCGATCGCTGGGTGGCGGG
>JAYSLX010000189.1:0-7545 GCA_043725245.1 Geobacteraceae bacterium
GAGGGTCTTCGAGACCGCCTGACCGACGCTGAAATTCGCCATCATCTTGTCCGGCTTGAAATAGTTCCTGAAGTCATCGATGGTCTGGGACATGTGGGAAATCAGATTCATCGCCTTGTAGATGAGGTAGTATGAGGTGGTCTTTAAGAGATGCCCGATCATGTTGCTGATGCCGTAGACGTCAGTGTAGAGCGTGAAGGCCAGTTCCGTAAAAATCAGGAGCACGATGGCTGTGGCCAGCAGGTGCAAAACGTCGCGGTGAAACGCTTGGTGCTTGCGGAGCATGAATATGAGCGAAGCAACGAGCAGGGCAGAAATGACGTATTCACTGGTCTTCTTGAAGAGAGTCAACCCGATGCCATCTACGAAACAATCGGGAAACACCCCCCAGGTGAAGATGGAGATGATGAGAAGCGAGGTAATCGTGCAGAATCCGACAATAATCAAGCGGATGTTCAGCGGACGGTTCAGTAAGAGCGGGGCCGCCAGCAGGGATCCGCTTTGCAGATAGCGGGCCGCAATCCAGAGTTGGGTCGGCAGGTTGGCACCGAAGCCCGGGAAGACCCCCATGTTCTTATAGGCCAGGGTGTGGAGAAGATCGATTGTTCCGATGAATGCATAGGTCAAACCGATGAAAACGAGGTAGTTGTTTCCAATGAAGCGGCGTGAGTTCCAGGCGATCATAAAAATGCCGCCGGCGATGACCACAGAAAACAATTCTACCAGGGAATGAAAGAGAAGGTAATTGTTACGGCTGGTCAGGTAAAGGGCGAACATGACCACAGTTACTGTCAGGTATGCTGGGATCTTTCCACGAATGCAGGATTGGCAGGTCATTTTTTTCCAGGGTGTTGGAATTGGTATTGCCCGACTATTCAATGAGGGCCAATTTTGTCAGTTTGACTGCCATGGATTAAATAAAAAATGTCCTGATTGGAGTTGACGCGGAGGATCAGCTGGTAGCCCCCCTTTGATTCCCCCATGAAAATTATCTCAGACCAAAGATGAAAGCGTGAATTTAGTGCAGATCACTGTTGGGGGAAAACTGATATTGGTTTTTCCCAATATTCTTGGCACAATACATTGCCGAATCGGCATTCTTGATAAGGGTGTCTCCATCGATACCGTCTTCGGGGAAGAGGCTTATGCCGATGCTCAAGCTGATAGTCAATTCGTGATTTTGCAGAATAATTGGCTGTGCGAAAGCTTCGATTATCTTTTGGGCGACACTGACAGCTTCCTGCGGTCCGTTGAGATCAGGCAGTAAAATGATGAACTCATCTCCTCCCCATCGGGCGACAGTGTCCTGATTACGACGGCAACATATTTTTAACCGTTCTGCAACCGCCTTTAGAAGCTGGTCGCCGACAGAATGACCGAAGGTGTCATTGATATTTTTAAAATCGTCGAGATCGAGGTAAAAGACAGAGACCAGCCGTGTATGTCTCTGTGCAAGAGCTAACGACTTGTGAAGAAATTCACTGAATAGCTGTCTATTGGGAAGACCGGTAAGATAATCATAATAGGCCAAGCGACGGATATACTCTTCTTTTTGTTTTAGCTGCTCATTGAGGCATATGTTGTCTAAGCATCGTTCAATTGCTGCAATGAACTTATCCATTTTGATCGGTTTTAGCACGTAGTTGTTAATACCAATGTCAATGGCATCCAGAATGTAGTTTGCCTCGTCGGCTGCGGAGAGGACGATAATCTGCACATCCTTGTTCAGTTCTTTGATCATCTTTGCCATCTGAATCCCATCAATAACAGGCATACGAACGTCGGTTAAAACGATGCGTGGACGGTTCTTGGTATAAAGATCTAACCCTTCCTGGCCATTTTTAGCCAGAAGAAGCGGAATCTGGGGAAATTTCAGCTTCAAGATCTGAATAACAATTTCTTGCGTGAGATCGTCGTCTTCTACATAGAGTAGTGTAGTGGCGGTTTTCCCATCAGTTGGAATGTCCATAGCAATCCTTTCTCTTTCAGATGGTTCATGCCAGATTAAATGATTTACGGGAAAGAACTGCCGTTCGAAAGAAGCTGTTGAACGAAAGCCGACTTGTGATCACTTGCTTTGTTGACTGTCTTCGGAAGGTGCCCCGGCATTTACTCATTCATGGCAATGTAATCAAATCGGTAAATTACTAATAATGTCTCGTATCGTAGAGAGCTTGTACGGCTTCTGTATGAATCCGGACAGCCCCTTTCCAAGAAACTTCTGGGTTACTTCCAGCTCATTGTAGCCGCTGGACATAATCACCTTGATGTCTGGCCTTATGCGCCGAAGTTCCCTGAAGGTTTGCTCTCCATCCATGTGAGGCATTGTCAGGTCGAGAATTACAAAGCTGATATCATCACGCAGGCTGAATATCTCAAGCGCATGGCTTCCGTCTTCCGCTGTTAGGACCTGAAAGCCGAGCTCCCGCAGCATCTCGCTGCCAAGGGCGCGTATCGTCTCTTCATCATCAACAAGGAGAACTGTTCCACTCCCTTTCCATTGAGAGTTGTCGCTCACGGCGTTGAATATCTCTTCCGGCTTGCTGCTGGCAGGGAGCAGGATCTTGAACGAAGAACCTTTGCCCGGTTCACTGTATATTTTGATTGCGCCCTTGTGCCCCCTGACTATGCCGAGAACTGCTGCCATTCCGAGCCCCCGCCCGGTGAACTTCGTGGTGAAAAACGGGTCGAAAATCTTGGACATGGTCTCCTTGTCCATTCCGCAGCCGGTGTCGGCAATTTCCAGGTAGACATAAAGACCGTCTGAGACGTTCTCGTCAAGCCAGACATCCTTGAGGTAGTTCCGGTCGCACTCCATGCACCCAGAGGCGATGGCGACTATGCCGCTTTTTTCACCAATGGCCTCTGAGGCGTTAATAACCAGGTTCATGATAATCTGGCGCAGTTGGGTGGCATCGGCCTCAACGGTTGGCAGCTGTCGGTGCAGATTCAGTCTGAGTACCGCTTTTTTGGAGATTGAGACCTCAAGCATATGGAGCATCTCTTCCACGAGGCGGTTTATGTCGATGCTCTCAATGACAAACCGCCCTTTACCGGAGTAGGCGAGCATCTGTTTAGCCAGATCGGAGGCTTTTACTGCAGACTTCTCTATCCGTTGCAGGTTTTCAAGCACCGGGGACTCGGGGTTGAGGTGCATAAGGGCAAGATCGGCGTTGCCGATGATGGCAGTGAGGATATTGTTGAAGTCGTGGGCAATACCGCCGGCAAGAACACCCATGCTTTCGAGTTTCTGGGCATGCAGCATCTGGTCCTCGATTCGTTTCTTTTCGTCACCCAGTCTCTTCTCCTCGGAGATGTCGCGTCCGATGACCAGCAGGTTCGGGCGGTCGCGAACGATGAACCTGGATAACAGGTATGTTACCGGCACTTCTTTGCCGAAACTGGTGAGCAGAACGGTTTCAATACTCCGCGCTGCCCCGTCAGATAAGACCTGTTCAGCAACGGTTTTAAGCCCTGATACCTTCCAGGATTCAAGGAGCCTGAAGTTCTGCTTCAGAAGAGCTTCGCGAGAGCCACCTGCAATGTCTGCTGCCGACTGATTGACGAGCACGCACTGTCCTGAATCCGCATCGAATACCCGTATGCCGGCAGGCGAGTTGAGCAGAAGACTTTCGATCAAGGCCAGGTCATTATTGCGGAGCTCTTCGGCAGTTTTATTTTCAGTGATATCGCGAATCGATTCTATGGAGCCGATGCGTTTGCCATCGGTATTATACAGGGGCGCTCCTATTACCCAGATATATGCTCCTTTCCCTCCATTGAGCGCAGGGGTGTGAACCTCAGCATAGAGCGTTTCCCCTTTCCTTGTTATGTTCTTATACCTGGACTTGAGTTCATCGTCATCGGAATCCAGCAGATCAAGCAGCTGCTGCCGCCTTTCCCCATAGAACGGAACCGTGTAGGCATAATTCCCCTGACCAATCATATCTTCCTTGCGAACACCGGTCATCTCCTCCATGGCCCTGTTCCAGGCGATAACTCTCTTTTCGCTGTCGATGACGAGAATTGCATCGGGAAGAAAATCGATGATATCCATCAACTGCTGCCTGGACTCCTTGAGGGCCTCATCAGCCTGCAAGCGTTGCGCGATGCTGTGATTTACCTGGGTCATCTCATCTGACAGTCTTTGAGCCATATAGTCGAACGACTCCCCAAGTTCGCCGAGCTCGCCACCGGAGACCTGGTTCGAGACGCGGACATCAAGATTCCCCAAGGCCATCTTTTGAGTGGCGTTCCTGAGGGCAACTATCTTGTTGATGATGCCGTGCCTGGTAATATAGAGGGCCACAGCGAGTGACAGCAGCATGATTGACGATATGATCCCGACGTTGAAAATAATCTGCGAGGTTGTCTTCCCAAGAACAGTATCAACCGGTATTCCGACACGGACATACATGTACGGGATCTTTTCGTTGCTGAGGCGGAGTTTGCGGCTGCTGAAATATCGCAGGACTCCGCTATTGCCGTATGCCTTGAAGGATACTTGGTCAGGGCCGTGGAACATCCGCCGAAACAGGTCATCCCGGTCCTGTTTCCCTACGAGTTCAGGATCTGTAAGGTTGAAAATGATGGTGCCTTTATGATCGGTCAGCAATAACGAGGTTTTGGCAGGAAGGTTGTTGGCCTTGAACTTTTTGGCATACTTGTCAGGGGTGAAGGCTACGATGGCGATATCAGTAATGGTCCCGTTAGAATCTTTTATCGGGTAGCCGAAATTCATTACAGGCTTGTTGAGGGTCCTGCTGATGCCGTACTCCCCTGATGAAAAGCCGCCTGATGCCATCGCATTCTTGAAATATCTTCTGTCGGAATATGAAATGATCCCCTGTATCGGGACTGCCGAAGCCCAGAGAAGCCCTTTGTTGTCTATCACTAACAGGTTGGAATATTGAGGATTTATGCGGATAAGATCTGCCAGGAGCGTTCTTACGGCATTGGCATCATGTTTTTGCACGGATGGGATGTACTTCAATGCGCTCAACAGCTGCTCGGCACCGGAGAGCATGATATTCTGATCATTGTTGATCTGCTCGGCAAGCCTCTCTACAAGAAGATTTGCCTCATGAATGTCCTGTTCGCGCTGATTTACTGACGAATTAACGATGAGAACTATCGGGGTAACCATCATCGACACGATAAGTATCAGGATCTGCTTGCGAATCGGCATTGAAAGCAGCTTGCTTATTGCAGAAGATTTAGCAGAATCAATGGGATCAGGCATCGGTACCCTTTTTGTTCGGCGGGCTATATTGATTAATCATAACATTAAACCGCGTTTATTTTAATTTATTCAGGCTATAAGTAAAGCAAAAGGAGATACAAAATTATAATTATTACATATGATCGTCCTGCCGCAGGTAATTGTGAATATTGTTGCCCCCCCGCAGACCTTCTCCTGATAGTTCCAGGCCTCATAATCAATCTGTTTCATGATCAGTAGACGATTACCATTGATGCTACAAAAGAGAAATTATTCCGATATCGCCTTGATGCCTTGCCTGTCAGAGCTCCTGACGATATTATCAGTGGTGTCGTGACCTGCCACGATATAATGCCTTGATGAATTCATATGCAGATTTGCGTAACTGCCGGCAGGAAATCCGGAGACATTTCCTGCCGGCGTTGCCGTCAGTCGTCTCCGCCTCCGGAGCCGCTGCTCCCCCCTGAAGTGGAGAGGTACGTGGCAATGGACTGCAGCTGGGCCGAAGTCAGTGAGGAGAGAGAGCCCATGCCACCGCTGTTGCTGGTGATGGCGTTCTGGATGCGGGTGGTGTCAGCGCCCAGCCGGTAGCCGGTCCGGCCGGTCGTGGCTACATTGCCGCCGTTGGCCCGGGAACCCCTGGCGATCGACTCCCTTGTGGGAAAAGTGGCTCAAGATGCCGACTTTGAGGGGGAAAGCCGGAGGAAGAACGTCGCCGTTATCGCCAGCGAACCGTTGGTTGTGGAAGGGAACGGCGAGCTGCTCCGCCGAGTGCAGGAGGAGAGGGCGGTATATGCCGTCATCACTGGCCAAACTGTTTCTCCCTTTTTACCGTGTAGCTGATGCCCGTGACCGGCAAAGCGGGGGGACTGGCATCGGCCTTGCCATCACAGAGCGCGCCGTGAGGCTTCACAGCGGGACGGTGAATGCCCGTAACGCAACAGGTGGCGGACTGCTGATCGAGATCCGGTTGCCCGCCAATGCTGATTTGCCGGGATGAGCGTCATGGAGATTCATTTATCTTTGTGTAATGATTTTGACCGTGGCCGGAGTATCGCAATGATTCGATCCATCTTGAAATTTCCCTGCACATGACAGGTAGCGCATGATATGTTTTGCACCGGTTATCCATAACTCTGAATACGGTGCGACGGTCTTGAGCGTAAAACTACCCAATAAAGAAACCGTAGGTTTGAGGAAGCCATGCCCCTGAGAAAATCAGCTGTCGGAATTGCTGTAGTACTTTGTCTTAATACAGCTGCAACTGCAGCAATGTATACGATAAAGAACCCTGCCGAGAAGATAGTCAACCCTGCTGACAAGATCTATAATCCGGCAACACAAGTCAATAATCCAGCGTCTAATATTTACAATCCAGCCACTCGGATGAATAATCCGGATCCATTATCAGCACCCACTCAACCTCTTCCCGAACCACCAGCAACAGAAGTGACAACTCCAGCAAAACCTGCAAAACAGATCACAGAACAACCACAAACAAAGCCCGTTATCCCTCAAAAAAGCTATTATTACAAAACAGTTAAAGCCTATATAACCGCAGCTAAAAAAGCATTTACTAAAGATGATTATATAGAATTTCTTTCTATCACTGAAGATGCTCTGAGGCGGATAAGTGCTGGAACGCTTAAAGCCTCTAAGAAATCAAAGCAGAAGCTGGCTAATTACAAAGTATTCGGATATGGACTCCTCGAAAATAATGACGATTAAAGAGATGAAAGAGCCTGACCAAGCTGATTTGTTGGACATCTGTTGAGAGATAGGTGAGTAGTACGATGTATTCTCAAACCTGTACCAGGAAAGAAGAGTTCCATGAAGCAGATTTCAATAGTCCTGATAAGTTCCCTCGCATTATTCTTCTGCACTGCCTGCGCGGCCAAAAAAGAAAAACCCAAAGCAAAACCGCCGGTGCCGGTAAAGGTGGCACAGGCGCTGCAAAAAAATGTGCCGGTCCAGGTCAAGGCGATCGGCAACATCGAGGCATACACCAGCGTTGCCATAAAGTCGCAGGTAAGCGGCCAGATAGCACGGGTTCATTTCACGGAAGGTAGTGACGTAGGGAAGGGAGCCTTGCTGGTCAGCATCGACCCGGAACCGTTCCAGTCAACGCTGAGCCAATGCGAGGCGGCCCTGGCCAAGGATCAGGCCCAGGCTAAATTCGCATTTGAACAGGCGAAGAGGTACGAAGGATTACTCAAGGATGGCATCGTTACCCATGACCAGTATGACCAGTTGCGAGCCAATGCCGAATCATTGGCAGCTACCGTAGTTGCTGATCGTGCCGCCATAAAAAACGCGAAAATCCA
>JAYSLX010000190.1:0-25747 GCA_043725245.1 Geobacteraceae bacterium
CCCCCACGAAGGCAAAGCAGACCACCGCAACCATTATGTTTCCCGCAAAGAGAGCGGCAATCCCCATGAACAGAAATCCCAGGAGCGATACCCCGCCGGCAAGTCCGTTGAGGCCGTCGAGAAGATTGATGGCATTGGTGATGCCAATGATGCTTATGTAAGTAAAGGGTATACTGAACCACCCGAGATCCACGCGGCCAAGAGCGCCGTAAGTGCCGATCTGATGAATGACGATATCTCCGCCAAAAATGACTATCGTGGTAGCAACCCCCATCCCGGCAAACTTTGTTTTCCAGCCGAGCGACTTGAGGTCGTCTATCATCCCCATGCCGACCAGGAGGGCTGACGCCACAATGTAGGATGTCAGGGCGCCGCTTTCGTTTACGATGAACAGGAACGGCAGTACCCCTGCAAAAAAAGCCACTCCGCCCCACCGTGGCGTTGCCTTCTTGTGCATCCTGCGCCCGCCGGGAAGATCCAGACAGTTGCAAGCCGTTGCGAAGCGGATGATCAACGGCGTGAGACCGGCAGTAAGCAGGAACGAAGAGAGACAGGGAATGACGTATTTCATGGACGGAACTCCTCTCAGAACCTTGCTGGATTGCTCATGCAGAGTGCTCATAGGACTGGTGCAGGTGCGGCACCTTTCAGGATTTGTCCCTGTATCAACTATACGTAATTATGCAAATTCCGATATTTGGAGGATGTCCGTTTTTTTGATAGGTGTTTCAGGAGCATCCATATAGGTGTTTGTCGTGTAGATATGCGCTGGGGATATGCTGTTTGTCCTATGATTGACGGAAATGGTGCGGCAGCGGTCAAAGTTCTGCCAGCAGCGGTCAAAGTTCTGCCAGCAGCGCTCGTGCCGCTGCCTCTGACGACGCTGGATTCTGACCGGTGATCAAGTTACCGTCGCGAACAACATATGATTGCCAGTCAGGGCCTTTGTAATAATTTCCACCGATTTTCTGCAATTCATCTTCTACAAGGAACGGAACGACATCAGTCAGGGCAACGGCGTTTTCCTCCGAGTTGGAAAATCCAGTGACAGATTTCCCCTTCACCAGCGGCGAACCATCCGCTGACCTGACATGGCGCAATACCCCGGGCGCGTGGCAAACCGCCGAAACAGGCTTGCCCTGGGCATACATGGTTTCGATTAACCTGATGGAATCCTTGTCCTCGGCAAGATCCCATAACGGCCCATGGCCACCAGGGTAAAACAGCGCGTCGTAGTCAGCGGATGAAATATCACTCAGTTTCAAGGTGTCTGCTAAAACTGCTTTTGCTTCCCTGTCCGCTCTGAATCTCTCTGTAGCAGCTGTTTGAAAATCCTTTTCCTCACTCTTCGGATCCAGGGGAGGTTGTCCCCCTTTCGGAGACGCCAGGGTAATTTCTGCCCCGGAATCTTTGAACAGATAGTAAGGGGCAGCAAATTCCTCCAGCCAGAAACCTGTTTTTTTACCTGTGGTTCCAAGCTTGTCGTGTGAAGTCAGTACCATCAAGATTTTCATAGTTGATTCTCCTCGCGGGTCAGTCTCGTTCTCATGTTTCTTTTACGAAGTCACCTTCCCGGCTATATTTGTCATCTCTACGACGCCTCCAGGAGTGACTCGCAACCTCTTCCCCTGAGATAGCAGTTCTCAAGCAGGCAATGGTCCTTTTTCGGGCAGAGCCATTTTTCACAGGCGCTGGTGAACGATCGCGATCCCTTCCCCTGGATCGTCAGCCGTTTGTGGAGAAGTTCTGCTGATTGATGGGCAGAGCACAGGAGAACCATGAACGAACCGTCAATCTCGCTCACTTCGTCCAAGTTCACGACGAGATGGTCACAGCTGAGGAGAGCATCAAGCAGGATCGATTGCAGATTCAATCTCTGGCTCAAAACAACACTCCCTTCAACATGCACCGTCTTCTGCACGGAAGAGTTGCTACTGCGGCACTTCTCGATGGTATAGAGCAACGCGGGAAACCTTCCTTCCATCAGACTCCTGTTAAGAGATCAGATGACAAAACCGCACCCACATTGGGCGGAGATTGCTCGTTGAGGCCCCTCAACGGACGAGGAAAGGAGCAACCCCTGAACATTTTGCGCTTGAACCAAGTATACGTAATCAGACAACTTCGGATATTCGGTGGATGTCCGTATTTCATATGGGTGTTTCAGGTGCAACACCATAGGTGTTTGTGGACTGGGGATAGGTGGTTTGCAGTAAGGTGGAGAGTCATGCGGGATGCAGCGTCATTGCTGTCTTCTGAAAAAAAAGAGCCACCCGTTTAGGGGCAGCTCTTTTTTTACAACAATTCAACTTTTTTAGCAGTCGGAGGATTCTACCACTCTTTGCCGTGGCATTTGCAGCAGCTCATCGGCTCCCCCTTGTAAGTCTGGTTAGTCGTGACTGGAGCTGCTGTCTGAGTCATCGTGATCCCGTACTGAAGGACTGTAGATCACGTTGCGGGTTGCGCTGCTGGTGTTACCGGCCGCATCCTTTGCAGTTACGGTAATGCTATACGTGTCAGCCTTTGTGAAGCTGAGCTTTTGGCTGAATGCGCCGTTTTTGACGTAAGGGTTGTAGGTATGACCATTCATGCTTACGGTGACCGTAACTTTGCTTGATGCGTCAGCAATGGTGCCGGTAAGGACAAGGGTCGATCTTCTTGTTGTGATATCCTGGCTCGGGTAAGTGACCGAAAGGGTGAGGTTTCCGGCTTCATAAGTTACGGTTCGCTTGGCAGTGGAGCTGTTGCCTGCCAGGTCGGTTGCGGTGATAACAAGGGTGTTGATGCCTGTAACCAGATTAACGGTTGCACTGAAGCTACTGCCGTTGATGCTTCCCGATTGCGGGCTTCCGCCGTTGTTTGTGACCGTAACGGTTGAGTTTTCGCTGATCGTGCCGGTCAGGGTGATGAACGACTGGGCAGAGCTGCTGTTATCAGCCGGTGCAGTGACGGTAAGGAGAGGTACTGTCGCATCATAGGTTATGGTGCGGGTATCGGTCTGCTGGTTGACGGCCTTGTCGGTGGCAACGATCGACACGGTATTGGCTCCTGATGTGAGGTTCAGCGCGGTGCTGAAAGAACCATCAGTGCCGAGAACAACAGCCTGGCCGTTAACGGTAACTGACTGGAGACCGCCTGCATCTGTGGCAGTACCGCTGATGTTCAAGGTTGGCTTATTGGTGTAGGCGCCGTTTGCCAGGGCAGAAATGGTAAGGGTCGGCTTGGTTATATCAGCCGTTGTCGTTGTTATCGTCACGCTGGCGCTTTTTGAGAGCGAAACATTGCCCGCCGCATCCTTGACCCAGGCGTAGAATATTGTAGTGCCTGCAGCGTTTGCGATTGCGGTGGTCGGTGCGCTTGTCAGCCAGCCGGATGTAGGAGCTGCGCTGCTTGTGGTGATAAGGTAACCGGTAACGCCGATGTTGTCGGTGGCGGTAAAGGAAGAAACCGTCACGGTGAGGCTGGTAGCGGTTGCCGGCAGGGTAAAGGTGCTGATCACCGGAGCGATAGCATCAGGAAGAGTTACGGTTACAGCGGCACTTTTGACAGCCGACACGTTACCGGCCGCATCCTTTGCCCAGGCATAGAAGGTGTTGGCGCCGGCAACGGCAATAACGCTGGCCGGTGCGGTGGTTGTCCAGCCGGCGGCGGCTGCTGCGGGAGGAGTGGCGCTCTTGTTGATCAGGTAACCGGTGACCCCGACATTATCGGTAGCGGTAAAGGCTGAAACCAGCACGGTGAGGTTGGTAGCTGTCGCCGGCAGGGTGAAGGTGACCACCGGAACGATAGCATCCGGCAGAGTTACAGTCACAGCGGCGCTCTTGACAGCCGACACATTACCGGCTGCATCCTTGGCCCAGGCATAGAAGGTGTTGGCACCGGCAACGGCGGTTACGCTGGCCGGTGCGGTGGTTGTCCAGCCGGCGGCGGAGGCTGCCGGGGGAGTTACGCTCTTGTTGATCAGGTAGCCGGTGACAGCGACGTTATCGCTGGCAGTGAAGGCTGATACCAGAACGGTGAGGGTCGTGGCGGTTGCCGGGAGGGTGAAGGTGTTGACCACAGGAACGGTCGTGTCTGCCGGCGCAGCAACAGCGAATGAATTGGTGTTCACAGCCACCTCGCTGTGGACATCACCGCTCCCGGTGCCATCCTGATTGCCGAAGTAGGCCATCTTCCAGGTATAGTTGCCGGCAGTTGTCGGAGCCGGCGCGGTCAGAGGCGCCGGGAACGTGGTCGAGCCCCCCATGCCGCTGGCGTTGCCGCTGGAAGCTGCAACCTGTGCACCGGTCTGATCATACAGAATGGCCTTGATCCAGCCGGATCTGCTGCCGCCGCTGAGGGTTACAGTTACTGTCTCGCCGGGTGCATAGGATGTCTTGTTGGTGACCGCGCTCAGAGATGAATTCCCGTGGTGATGGCAGCCGTTGCAGGTGGCGACTACCGGGGCGCCATGGCAGCCGGAGCAGCCTCTACTGGTGAAGTATGATGATTGCGCCATGCTCTCGGAAGCAATAAACTGAACTACTCCCAGAGTTGCTGAGAAACAGAATAGAATCAAAAACTTATTGAGATTTTTCAAATTTGATCTCCTTATTTGTGTGGTCTGCATCAGATCGTGTACGTTGTCTTTCACATCTTGTCTTTCACATCTTGTCTTTCACATCTCTCAAAATGGTGTGTTAAATTCTGAAACAACCCCCTTTTGTTTGTTGCTCGGATCATACCTGGATCGTTTGGTGAACTGCATTTACCGGAAATAGTGGATTTATCCCCACTACTCAGGCCGGCTTCAGCCTGATTTTGCCCACAAAAAAGCCGGGCGCGAATATCGAGTGATATTTCGGCGACCCGGCTGTCTCTGTGAGACCCTTTAGGCTTTCCGTCCCATCTTCGCAGATGGTTTAGTATTATCGTATAGCACAACAGTTAAAAATATAGTTCTTTTATATCCCAAGTTGTCACAAGAAACAACATAAAATATTTTAATAATACTGACTGGTATTTGGTAATAGTTGCATTGATATATTAAGCAGCAATAATAATAACATTACCATTGACATTAATCTCGTTTATGCAACTAAAGAGTGTGAACGGTCTTATGAACCTATGCAAGTATATTAATCAGAGTGATGGCATAACATATATTTACATAGTAACAATATTATATTTAATTCTGATCATAAAAGTATAATACTATCTGTGTAACTCTAATAATAATTTTTAAAGCTATTCTCTTAGCTCGTGACTCAATTAAATGACATTATTTAATAGCTCGCAGGAACACTCACCTGAAAATTATCCTCGTGTATCCCCTCGGAAAATAAGTTGTCGTGGGCAGATAACGTCATCAAACGTGCCATTGCGCCCATTGTGGTGCATTTAATGTAAATGGTGCTACAATCATCCGTATGAAAAAGCACTTGAACCCGGAGACCGGCGTTAAAGACCCTGCCAATGCACTGCAGAAGAACACACCATTGCGGCACACGAGTACCCCCTTCCCTATTGTCGGCATCGGCGCCTCCGCTGGCGGGCTGGAAGCGCTGGAGCAGTTCCTGCGGCAGGTTCCGGAAGGGAGCGGCATCTCCTTTGTCATCGTTCAGCACCTGGACCCGACCCACAAGGGGATCATGCCCGAACTGCTCCAACGGGTCACCAAAATGGAGGTATTCCAGGTTCGGGACAGGATGAAGGTCCAGCCGAACTCCGTTTATGTGATCCCCCCCAACAGGGACATGACCATTATGCACGGTGCGCTGTTCCTGTTTGAGCTGACGGCGACGCGTGGCCTGCGCCTCCCTATCGATTATTTCCTCCGATCCCTGGCCGATGACCGGCAGGAGCAGAGCATCGGGGGGATCCTCTCCGACATGGGTTCGGACGGCACAATGGGACTGCGAGCCATTAAGGAAAAAGGTGGACTGGTGCTGGTGCAGGAGCCTGCCTCGGCCAAGTTCGACAGCATGCCCAACAGCGCCATTGCAGCCGGCGTGGCCGACATTATAGCCCCGGCTGAGGAGCTGCCCGGAAAAATAGTCGACTTTCTCCGGCACACCCTCGTTATCGCCAAGCATGATATCTCACTTGAGGAGAAGGACCAGAGCGCCCTGGAGAAAGTCCTCATCCTGCTCCGGATCAAGACCGGTCAAGACTTCTCACTGTACAAGAAGAACACTGTCTACCGCCGGGTAGAGCGGCGCATGATCATTCACCAGATCGACAGGATCTCCTCCTATGTTCGCTATCTGCAGGAGAACCCCCAAGAGGTGGAGCTCCTCTTCAAGGAACTGCTGATCGGGGTGACCAGCTTTTTTCGCGACCCTGCAGCATGGGATAAATTACAGGAAAAGGTTATACCGGAGCTTCTGGCAGGCCGATTGACCGGTGTGACCCTGCGGGCCTGGTCGGCAGGCTGCTCAACCGGGGAGGAGGCGTATTCGCTGGCCATTGCCTTCAAGGAGGCGCTGGCTCATGTTAAGCCCGTGGAGCATTTCAAACTGCAGATCTTTGCCACCGACCTGGACAGTGACGGGATCGACAGGGCCCGCCTGGGGTTTTATCCGGTCAACATCGCGGCTGACGTCTCTCCCGAGCGACTGCACCGGTTTTTTATCAAGGAAGATACCGGCTACCGGGTCAACAAAGAGATCCGGGAGATGGTGACCTTTGCCACGCAGAACCTCATCATGGACCCACCCTTTACCAAGCTGGATATCCTCATCTGCCGCAACCTTCTGATCTATCTGACTCCTGAACTCCAGAAAAAACTCATGCCCCTCTTCCACTACAGCCTGAACCCGGATGGTGTCCTTTTTCTGGGGAGCGCGGAGTCCGTCAGCACCTTTACCGATCTCTTTGCGCCGCTGGACATCAAGTCGAGACTCTTCCAGCGGCGCAAAACGCTCCTGCCGGCTGAACCGCTCGCGTTTCCGTCCTCGTTTGTCCCGACCCACCCGGGAGTTCCAAAGGAGTTATCGATGGTTAAACCTGCAGCCAATCTCCAGTCACTTGCCGACCAGCTGCTCCTGAAGTACTTTTCGCCGCCTGCCGTGCTGGTCAACGACAAGGGAGATATCCTTTATATCAGCGGGCGGACCGGTAAATACCTGGAGCCGGCGGCCGGCAAGGCCAACTGGAATATTTTCGCCATGGCCCGTGAAGGGCTCCGTTTTGATCTGGGGAGCGCCTTCCAGAAGGCGATCCGGCAAAAAGATGCGGTCACCGCCAAGGGTCTCAAGATCGGAGAGGGCGACAACACGCAAACCGTTGATATCAGGGTCCAGGCGATCAGAGAGCCGGAGGCGCTGCGGGGGATGGTGATGATCGTCTTTACCGATGTGGCAACGTCACGGGAAAAGAAAGCATCTGGCAGCTCCAGGAACGCTCAATCCGGCAAAGCCGGCGATGTAAAGCTGCAGGAGGAGCTCCAACTGCTCCGCGAAGGACTTCAATCTACCCGCGAGGAGATGCAATCTTCACAGGAAGAGCTCGTATCCACCAATGAGGAGTTGCAGTCCACCAACGAAGAGCTGCAGACGGTGAACTCCGAGCAACAGTCCAAAATGGACGAGCTTGCGCGGGTGAGCGACGACATGAGGAACCTGCTCAACAGCACGGAAATCGTCACCGTGTTCCTGGACAATGAACTCAAAGTCCGACGCTTCACCACTGGGGCGGACAAACTCTTCAAGCTGATCCCGGGCGATGTGGGGCGGCCGCTTTCCGACATCACCAGTGACCTGCTCTATCACGAGATGACCGAAGAAGCCCGGGAGGTGCTCCGGACGCTGGTTTTTTCTGAAAAGCAGATTACCACCACGGATGGGCGCTGGTATACGGTCCGCATCATGCCCTACCGCACCATGGAGGACGTCATCGGCGGGGTGGTGATCACCTTTGCGAATATCACCGCGGCCAAGGTGCTGGAAAGGGAACTGCGCGAGGAGGTTGCAAGACTCAAGAATCTACTTGAGGCTGGAGCGTAGTAATGGGAACAGGCAACGACAAAAGAGTGTCAACAGCCGTTAAACTGCGCAGCCAAGCTGAAGAACAGCTGAAAGCAGAGACTTCGGAAGCGCCACCGTCCCTGACAGCGCATGAGGCGCAGAGCTATAACAATGAACTGCAGGTCCACCAGATCGAGCTGGAGATCCAGAATACAGAGCTCCGCCAGGCCAGGGACGAGTTGGAGAGGGCTCTGGGAAAATACACCGCCCTCTACGACTTCGCACCGATCGCCTACTTAACCATCGACCGAAGTGGTGACATCAGGGCCGTGAACCTGAGCGGCGCCGGCCTTCTCGGCATTGAGCGCTCCAGGCTGCTCGGCCGGCGCTTCGCGCTGTTCGTCGCCGCTGAAGACCATCTGCTCTTCTCTGAATTTCTCAGAAAGGCGTTTGCGAGCCGGTGCAAGGAGTCCTGTCAAGTAACCCTTACGACAGAGGGGAGTTCCCTTCTCTTTGTGCAGATCGAAGCTGTGGCCATGCCTTCAGGGCAGGAGTGCCACCTGGCGGTCATCGACATTACCGAGCGTAAGCGGGCGGAGGAGGCAATCCTCATCAGTTATGAGATTTTCCGTGCTATCGGGGACAGCATAGACTACGGCGTTTGGATCTGCACACCTGATGGGCGCAATATCTACGCCAGTGATTCTTTTCTGAGATTGGTGGGCTTAACCCAGGAGCAGTGTTCGAATTTCGGCTGGGGTGAGGTACTGCATCCCGATGATGCCGAGCGCACCATCTCGGCATGGAAGGAGTGTATACGTACCGAGGGAGTCTGGGATATTGAGCATCGCTTCGTCGGCGTGGACGGCCAACTGCATAACATTGTGGCCCGAGGGGTTCCGGTAAGGAATAACAGTGGCGAGATTATCAATTGGGCGGGGATAAATCTGGATATCAGCAGCATGAGGCGTACTGAAGAGCTGCTGCAGCACAGCGAGCAGCAACTCGCCGAGGCGCAAAGGCTTGGACTACTCGGCAGTTGGCAGTGGGATCAGATTTCCGGCGAGATTACCGGGTCTGACGAATTTTACCGGATATTCGGCCTTTTTCACCCCTCATTCGAGGGCTTCATGGAACTGGTTCATCCCGATGACCGGGAGATGCTCAAGAAGAAGGTTAAAGAGGCCATTGACCGGCAATTGCCAAGCGATATTTATTATCGTATCGTGCTGCCCGACGAAACCATTCGCATCATCCATGGCCAGGGACGGGCAATAATTGATGACGCCGGTAAGCTGGTCCGGATAATCGGAACCGCACAGGATGTCACCGAGCGGAGGCGTTCCAAGGATGAGCTCATTGAAAAACAGAAGGAGCTTGAGAAGCTGAATAGATCTCTGGAGGAACGCATCGCCCAGACGGTAGAGGAACTGCGCCAGATGGACCAGATGATGATCTTGCAGGAACGCCTGGCCCTTATGGGCGAGATGATCAACAATATTGCCCACCAGTGGCGACAGCCGCTCAACAGCCTGGGATTGGTCATCCAGCAATTGCAGCTCTTCTACGACTCGGCCGAATTCAGCAGAGAGTTTCTCAAGAAGAATACCGAAAAGAGCATGGAGTTGATCCAGTTCATGTCACGAACTATTGATGACTTCAGAAATTTTTTCAGGTCTGACAAAAAAACGGTTACGTTCGACGTTAATCAGTCGATCGTGAATACACTCTCCCTCATTGAAAAGAGCTTCAAGGACCAGCAGATCAGCTTTGCTTGCCAGACGGAAGGGAACCTGATGGCCAACGGATATCCCAATGAATACTCACAGGTACTCCTGAATATCCTGATGAACTCCCGGGATGCGCTGATCGGGAACAATGTTGACAACGCACTGATTTCGATCCACGCATTTGCCGAAAACGGCAAAACGGTCGTGACCATCACTGATAACGCCGGGGGTATCTCCGACAAGATCATTGACAGACTTTTTGATCCCTACTTTTCCACCAAGGGGCCGGATAGGGGGACAGGGATCGGCCTTTTCATGTCGAAGACCATTATCGAGAAAAACATGAGAGGGAGACTGATGGTGCGCAATACCTCGAATGGAGCTGAGTTCAGGATCGAGGTCTGACATGGCTGTTGTCTTCTGACAGGTCAGGGGATCGTGCCGGTGTGATTAACAGTGCGTGCAATCGAGGCACGTGCAACAGAACAACAGCTTAAAAAGAAGAATTCCGCCCGTGCCTCATATTCTCAGTGTGGCAAAGTCCACGATGATGACCTTGATTGGAGTAGAGATTGCGAGGCCCGCATCAAGGAAAGCAGATGTTGTGGCCGAATATCCCATTACTGAACAGCACATCTGCTGCTGCATGAGCAGCCCAATCCTTTGGCCTTGCCAAAAGCCTCGCGCCCTTCCTTCCCTGCAAACCAGGCAATAATAATCGCTCCAATCGCATCCAGGCTGGCGATGCCGGTCATCTCATAACCGAGACTGGCCACCAGCAATACCAGCGACAGGTAAACACAGGCACGTGAGCATGCAGCGTCTGCCAGGATGGCGTCAGAGTGGAGCGCTCTGCCGACTTTTGTCTTGTAGTGAATCAGGAGCCACATGAAAGAGATCGAGGCTAAAGAGACTATGATACCCCAGAATGTCGTCTCCGGTTTGTGATGTTGAAGCAAACTCACTAGAGCCGTCAGCGCCAGGCCGGATGCCAGCAGGTAAAACGATGCCCCGGTAATCCTGAGTGCCCGCCGTTCGAATTCATCGCGTGTCTCGCCTCCGTTGGCTCTGATCCGCCGAATCATGTGCCATACCCCTACAGCGGAAAAGACCTCTATGAATGAGTCAACCCCGAAACCGAACAAAGCCAGAGTCTCATCTGCAGCACCTAACCACATGGAGACGATCCCTTCAAACAAGTTGTAGAAAATGGTGATGAGAGCGAGAAGGTTCGCAGTCGAGTAGAGGTTCACCTGCGAAAGGCTCTTTTCTGTTGCTTCGGGCATGTTATGTCTCCAGGGGAAGTTATCTTCATCTCCATATGGTACCCCAGGTATTCATTACTGTTGACGGAAATCGCCGGCGCTTCGGAGACGTTAGCCAAAAAATGTTTCAGTGGCTATGGCTTTGAGACGTGACATCGCCTTACTGTTTCATCTTCCTCAGCTTGCGTTTCTCCCTTATCATCCTGGTGTCGTTGTACATATCCTCATAGGCGGTTTTGATAGCTTCCTCAAAGTCTGCCAATTTGCCACCGTTCTCCTTGATGAATGCTTCTGCCTCGTTTTTGGTGCTGAAAGCCCACTTGGCATTTTTAGTCATGACCCCCTGTTTTTTGCCGCCGATGGCCCAGAATGCCTTCTCGGCATTGATCAGTTCCTTGCTGCCAAAGTCAGCAACCTTGATGGTTTTGGGGGTTTTATCGATGTTGTTGGCCAGATCAACCGCGGCACAGTGAAGGCTGCAGGTAGCTACCGCTGAGTCATCATCGAACTCGATCAGCACCCTGCTGTGGGCAAATTTCTCTCGATCCATGCCGCAGTATTTACAAGATTTGTGGGCTGCAATGTCCGCATCATGGCCCGCAGCAGACGCCGGCATGACGTTGGTAAGGGAGACGGAAACACCCAGGGCAAAAAACGAACAGATCAGGGCAAGTCTTCTTTTCATGCGTGAACCTCCATGTCAATTGTGATGTTGCAAAATAATCCGGATACGAGAATATCATTCGGCGCAGTGATGTAGGCAAAGCCTGGTTCGCTGAAACGCTCATCAGAGTTCATGGTTTCAATCTCTTCAGCGTAAGGTGGGATCCCCGTTTTTCTCTTCGGCCGCGATCCGTCCATCACTGACATTGAAGATCCGGTCGAACCCCTCCACCATCCGGTGGTCATGAGTAACAACCAGTATAGCCGAATGGTTTTCCATCGCCAGTTTCTTCAAGAGCGTCATGACGTTCTTGCCGTTCTCGGTGTCAAGCGCTGCGGTCGGCTCATCGGCCAGAATGACCTTCGGCTTGTTGGCCAGAGCCCGCGCAATGGCCACCCGCTGGGCTTCGCCACCTGAAAGAGCTGTAGGGTAGTTGGTCAGCCTGTGGCCGAGATTTAGCGATACCAGCAGTTCCATTGCGCGATTTTTTGCTTCATGCTTCGTCATCTGGTTGATCTCCAACGCAATCATGACGTTTTCCTGGGCAGTCAAAAAGGGGATCAGGTTGTGGGCCTGAAAGATGAACCCGAGTTTTTCCCGACGCATCCGCTTCAGGTCAATGCCCGACAGCCAACCCTCATCGGCAACGGTCTCCCCGTCGATGACCACTTTGCCATGCGTCGGCTCATTGATTAAGCCGATGCAGGTCAGCAGGGTGGTTTTACCCGAGCCTGAAGGGCCAAGAATGGCGACTAGTTCCCCCGGCATGACCAGCAACGAAGCATCTTCAATCGCGGTCACTGCCGTTTCGCCCTTGCCATAAATTTTTGTCAGTTTTTCCACTTCTATTGCATACATGGCCTCACCCACCTAAAGCCTCCGCTGGTTCAACCTTCAACGCCTTCCGTATGCCAACAAAACTTGAAACAACACAAATAACGATGACAATGACAAAGAGCATCTGCAGATCAAAAGCCTCCAGGACAATCCGGCGGGGGAATTTCTCGTAGGTCAGCAAAATCAGTCCGTAGCCAATGGCGTAGGCGATAACCCCCATCAGGAGCGACTGCTGCAGGATCATGCCGATGATCACCCGGTTTGGAGAGCCGATCAGCTTCAGGGTTGCAATCACCTTGATCTTGTCGAGGGTCGAGGTATAGATGATAAGCGAGATAATGACCGCCGAGATCACGAGCAGAATGATCCGGAAGAGCCCCAACTGCATCCTCGCCTTCTCGATCATCCCCTTGGTAAGAATCTTGGTCTGCTCTTCCACAGAGATAGGTCGGAAATGGTTCCAGCGGCTGATCCTTTCCTGCACCTCCTTGAGGCCTGCCCCCGGTGCCAGCCGTGCCACGACCGTGTTCACCGTGTGGGTAGATTCCGTGATGCCGGCGATGTTCTGACCCAGGTATTTAGCCTGTGCTGGAGAAATGGACTGCAAGGCGGCCAGATTCGCTCCGATCCGCTCCCGGTCGTTCCTGATGGCGTCGTTGTCCTTCTTGAACTGGATATCCTGGGCATCCGCCAGACTCACATACGCCGCCGGATCACCCCCCGAAGAGACAACCTTTCCGGTTATTCCCACGACGGTGTAATCGTGGAGCCCCAGATGAATTTTTTCGCCGATCTCCATCCCCATCGCCTTGGCGACCACCATTTCGTAGTGTTTCTGGTGGATGTTACGTCCAGCAATGATCACGGGTGGACCACCGAAACCGTTCAGGTCATATCCGATGAGGAAAAACCTGAACGGCTTCCCCTGCCGCTCGATCTGAATGGTCTGAAAGGAGAGCGGGGATGCCTCAGCCACGCCGGGCACCGCTTTGATGCGGTATTTGATATCTTCCGGGATGCGCGAACTCTCGGCAAACGGGCCGTTGGTATCCTGCTGTACCACCCAGATATCGGCCTTGGTGAAGTCGAGTACTGCCAGGGCATCGGCAAAGAGCCCCCGGTAGATCCCAGCCATACTCATTACCACCCCCAGGAGTAGCCCCAGGCCGATGGAGGTGAGAATGAACCTTCCCCGGTGATAGCGTATGTCCCGTATGGCGAGATTCATTGCGCGGCCCGCACCTTCATACCGTCTCTGAATTTTGCCATCGCTGGTGCAGGGGCCAGTGCGACCCGCTCACCACCATGAAGACCAGTGACTATTTCGGTAAAGTTGCGCTGATCTGCGATGCCGACTGTCACTTCCTTGAAGGTTAGTTCCCCGTTGGCCACAACCCAAACCCCCCGCTTTTTGTCTTTAGAGACAATGGCGGCAGAGGGGAGCGACAGGGCATCTTTTTTCGTCCCGGTGACAATGTAGACCTCGGACTGCTCCCCCAGCCGGAAATTCTTCAGCGGCTGAGTGAAGGCCACATCCACTTCCAACTCTTCGGTTACTCGGTCACTCTGGTGTCCCAGTCGGGCAACCTGGCCAGGGAGCTGTTCGCCGGCTGCTGAACGAAGGATGATCACCGCCTTCTTCCCGACAGCTACCCCTTTCAGCTGGGATTCGTCCACATTGGCCTTGACCCAGACGGTCCGCGGATCGGCCAGGGTAAATATCGACATTCCCGGCGTCACCGTAGCTCCCTTTTCCAGGTCTCGCGTGATTATGGCCCCATCTTGTGGGGCATAGATAAGGGTTTCAGCTACTTTGCTCCTGGAAAAACCGAGGCCGGCGCGGTTTGCCGTCTGTTCCATCTTAACTGCGTCCAGCGCTGCTGAGCTGCGTGCGACCTCCTCACGGGCAACCAGGTAGCTGTTTTCATACTGCTCAGCCTCCAGTCTGGAGACCATGCCGTCATCCAGAAGTGACTTGTAACGTTGGGCATTTTTCTCTGCCAGGACAGCATTGGCACGCGCCTTCTGGAGATTGGCTCTCTCAACATTCAGGTTTGCAGCGGACTTGTTGACGCCAGCCTCAGATTGCTGCTGCTGATGAATGAAATCATCGTTTTCAAGCTTGGCAATGAGTTGACCGCGTCTCACATGATCTCCCTGGTCGGCATACAGTTCCACAATCCGCCCGGTGATCTTGCTGGAAACCCCGACCACCACCTTGGCCTCAACCGTGCCATTGCCGTAAACCTGCGCCGTCAGGTCACGTTTTTCCACCTGTACCACCTTGATCTTCAGTGGGGCAAAGATCGTCACCTTGAGAATAATGGCTGCGACCAGAATGATGAGTGGCAAGACAAGATATTTTTTATTTCTTGCCAGGGTTTTCAGTAGCTCCATACTTCACTCCTTAACGGTTGCACTGACTCTTTTCAGAAAGCCCTGTCGAGACGGGCCAACGCCGTGTAGACTAGATATGGGAAGGACTGTCGGGCAATGGTAATAATGTCTGCCGCAGTATTTCATGTTTTATTGGCTCACATGTGGTCTGCCGGTGAAGATTACCCCTTCCCCCAAAGTGGATCTTCCGTGAACTGCCGCCTGAGGCGCTCCTCCGGATTCTGTTCGTAGAACTCCTCCTCGACAAAAGAGAAACGGTACGCGGCAACATAATCGAGCAATACCCCGTACGCGGCGTTAACTTTCCGTATTATCTCCGGGTCCCCTGCAATGCCGGCATCAGGGTGGTGGCGCTTCACCATCTCGCGATAGCGTGTTTTCAGTTCCTTCAGGGTGACTTGTTCCCCAAGGCCCAGCACCCGAAGCGCTTCCTGTAAATCAGCATATGTCATGGCTTGCCCCCCCAAACTGAACCACTGATGCCAATGTTCACACCTCTCCATAACCATTGTGTCGACAAGCTAGTATCTGACGAATTGTTGCCCCAATCGTCTCGGCACCGACAGAGGTGTCAAAACATCCTGCACCGACGGAGGTGTCAAAACATCCTGCACCGGCGTAGGGGTCGAAATTGCTGATCTGTGTGATAAGCGCTTCGACGAGGTGAACCTTGTCTGCATACCGTTCAGGCCCGTCGGCAATATCCATGATATCCGCCATGAGCCAGGTGGGGAACTCACCTTCCTCATTCTGCCGGGTCGCGACGGTTCTGAGCTCTTCAAATGTATCCCGGTTCATGCTTTTGCCTCACAGGCAGACACACGCTCCTTCAACTCCTTCTCTTTCTTCCATCGTTCAGTAACATCCCGCATGATCGAAGCGCAACCCTGCATAGCGCCAGTCTGGTCATGCAGTAGCACCATGCTGAATTCCAGCGAAACTCGGCCGCCATCCTTGCGGACGCCAGGGGAGGAGAGGAGCCCGGTTTTGTATTTTGTCTCGCCGGATGCCATAACGCGCCAATACCCTTCCCAGTGTCGCCCACGCAGATTCTCCGGAATGATCAGATCGAGTGATTCCCCTACCGCCTCAGCTGCAGTATGCCCGAAAATCAGCTCTGCCCCTCTGTTCCAGAACCGGATGATTCCTTTCAGATCTGAGATGAGTATTGCGTCCGGCGCTTCGTTTACTAACTGTTTCAAAAGTAGGTCCATATAACCTCCAAAAGCTCGAAAAGAAGTTTGACTCACATCAAGAACATCGACATTGACCATGAAATGGGTGGAATACGTACGGATAAGTGAGGTCGTCTCTACCAGAGACCTTGCCAGATGAACCAGCCCCCCACCAATGCTACCACCCCCCCGCTGACCCGCTTGGCCCAGAGGGAGAAGTTGACGACCCCCCGCGCCTTAACGAAACCTTCCACAAAGCCGGTGAAGATACCGGCGAAAAGCATCAGCAGGCAGTGGCCTATGGCGTAACAGAACAGAAGCGCGATGCCGTAGAGTACCTGCCCCTTGCCTGCCACCAGGGTCAGGATCACCACCAGCACCGGCGTGGCGCAGGGAGAGGAGACGACTCCGAAGAAGTGCCCCAGCAGAAAAGCGCCAACCAGTCCGCGCCGTTTTGGCTTGAAGTCGCGCCTGATCGGCAAGCGGATTTCATACAGACCCATCATCTGGCCACCCATGACCAGAGCAATGGTGCCAGCTATAAGGTACCAGGGGCCACCCAGGGTCCCAAACATGGTACCGAATAATCCTGCCGCAGCGCCAAAAGCGGTAAAGGTCAACGACAGGCCAAGAATAAAGGCAAGCGAATATCGGAACGCCTTGACGCGATCACCATCGCTGTAGCCGCCGACAAAACCGACCACCAGCGGGATGGTGGCCAGCACACAGGGAGAAGCGGAGGAGAGCACACCGGCCAGAAAGACTGCGCTGAAGGCCACCAGAGGGTAGAGAGTGATGATCTGTTCGATGTTGTCGAGAAAACTCATTTCAGCCCAGCGGCTTTCAGTTCTTTCAAGATGTCCGGTTTGTCCATGAAGCCGATGTGGCGTTTGACCTCTTTACCATGGTCATTGAAAAAGATCTGGGTCGGGATCATCTGGACGCGGAACTTCTGCGCAGCAGCCTGGTCCTCATGTACATCTATGAACAGTACGCCGGCCTTACCCCGATATTCATTAGACATGGATTCAAGGATCGGCGCCATCTTCTTGCAGGGGATGCAGGTGCGAGCACCCAGGTCGATGACCGCCGGTTTGCCGGATGCCAGTACCTGATTGACGGTTGCGTCCGATGCCGAGGGAAGTTCAGCTCGAGCGGTGGTGGCAAGCAGCAATAGAACGCCGGAAATGAATACCTTCATGGCAGCATCCCCTTTATCTCGGCCACTGATGCCAGCTTGCCGGAAAATTTGACCTGCCCGTCGATGACAAACGCCGGTGTGCTCATAACGCCATATTTCATTATTGTGGGGATGTCCTCCACCTTCACCACCTCGGCACTCTTGCCGCTCTCTTCCAGGGCTTTCTTTGTGTTTTCATAAAGTGTTTTGCACTTTGCGCAGCCCGTACCCAGTACTTCGATCTTCATGTTTTTTCTCCTTTTGCTTGATTACCTGTTCATCGCTGTTTTGATTGTGCCTTGTCCAAAGCTTCCATAAAGTCTCTGGCCCGCTCGCCCCGCAGCTGTTCCGCCAAACAGAGAAGACCGTCGGTGAGATACTTGGCGTCATAGCCCTTGCTCCGCAGATAGGCCATCGCAATGGCGGAGCGGTCCTTATGCGGGCAGGCGGCGACTATGGTTTTGTCTTTGGAAAGCTCATTGATCCGCTTGGGGAGTTCGTTCAGTGGGATGTTAAGTGCAAATCCGGTACGCCAGGCGGCAACCTCTTCCTTGAATCGAACATCAACAAGAACTGCCTTGCCGCTTAAAAGCAGGGGAAGCAGCCCCTTGCTTTCGATCTTCATGTCATCTCGCATCTCATAATCGAAGCGGCCGAGAAAATTCTCAAATTCAGATTCAGCTGCTAATATTGAAGATGGATGCAGATGCAGGGCCAGCAACATCAGGGAGGTAATCATCACAAAGCGTTTCATGGTTCTCCTCCTCACAGAATAGCATTGAACAGATACCCAACGATGACAATAGACGTTGCCACTATGCCAAAGAAGGTTGCCAGCAGCGGCTTTTTCAGTACATTGCTCAGGATGACCGCCTCCGGCAGCGACAGGGCCGTCACTGCCATCATGAAGGCGAGCACCGTGCCGATGGCCATCCCCTTGGCAGTAAGAGCCTGCACGATGGGGATTACTCCGGCAGCGTTGCTGTAGAGCGGCACACCCAGGGCCACCGCCACCGGCACGGCAAACGGGTTGTCGCGACCCGCCCATCTGGCAAGAAAATCCTGTGGGACATAGCCGTGAATAAAGGCGCCGATGCCGACCCCGACGATCACATAAGGCCAGATCTTTTTCAGCAGCCCCAGCGTGTATTCGCGGGCATAATCAATCTTTTCCCGAAAGACCATGACCTTGATCTCGCTGCTGCCGACCTGCATCTCCCAGACATAGTCCTGGACATACTTCTCCATTTTCAGCCTTCCGATGATGATGCCGGCGACAATGGCCACCAGCAGGCCGGTACCGATGTAGATCAAAGCTATCTTCCAGCCGAACAGTCCCCAGAGCATGATCAGAGCCACCTCATTGACCATGGGCGAAGAAATCAGGAACGAAAAGGTGACCCCCAGCGGCACACCCGACTCGACAAAGCCTATGAACAGGGGCACCGCCGAACAGGAACAAAAAGGGGTGACGATGCCAAGCAGCGCAGCGAGGAGGTTGCCGATATACTCACGTTTGTGGGAGAGGATACGTTTGGTCCGCTCCGGCGGGAATGAGGAGCGGATGATGGCCACTACAAAGATGATAGTGGTGAGCAGCAGGAAGATCTTCAGCGTGTCGTAGATGAAGAAATTGAGGGCCTCGCCCGAACGGGTGCCGGGAACAAGCGCGATGAGGGTGAAGACGATGTAGTCAGCTAACTGTTTGAGCATGAATGTAACCCTCAGACTGCCTGCAGCAGCTGATGGCGTCCGGTGATCTCCAGAACCATGACCTGTCTGGCGAGATCGACGAGTTCAAGAATCTCCGGATGCTTGATGGCATAGTAGATCTTCAGCCCCTCCTTTCGTCGGGCGAGAATGCCACAGGATTGCAGCATGCTCAAGTGGCGGGAGGTATTGGACTGCTCCTCGCCGATTGCCGGAAAGATCTCGCATACGCAGCGCTCTCCGTCGCGCAGGAATTCGATGATCTTCAGCCTTGTCGGCTGGCCAAGGGCCTTCAGGATCTCTGCACAGTAGGTGTTTGTGTCGCTCATGTATGACTCCATAACTATATGACTTATTAATCATATACTACGGTAGTCATGACATGTCCAGAAGATATGGGAATCCATGATCGGAGTGGGTCGAAGGGAATTGTTTTCCAACATCGAGTTTTTCGACAACAGCTCTACAATGGGTTTTACCGGCATCAGCTACAGATTTTGAAGGGTAGGAATAGCTCAATTCACGAGGGCAGGAAAAGTTTTCATCGAGACCAAGGGAACGTGATATAATCTGTTTGAAGGGTTCAAATAATCGTTCCCTTTCTTTCCTTACCCCGATGAATCCCTCCTTTCATCGGGGTCTTTTTTTGTAAATATGGCCTAACGCATTGCAGTAATGCCTTTGAAAACACGATTTATGAATTTACGATGAGACATATTGTGTTTGTCCGTTTCATAGTGACTGAAGACAAGCCTCAATTTAGAGATATGGTAATACAGCCACATGTTTCTTCGATCTGGTCCAGTAAATTCTCCCCCCTCCTCTCCTCTGATCAGGTCAAAAGCAACCCTTACCCATCCACTCGACCTCCTGAAAGACACTATCTTTCTTGCCTTAATTAATATTTCAATATCTTCAGCATCTACTATTCCTCTCTGACCGCTTACATATATTACTGGAATTTTTAACATGTTTTTCCTCCTCAGGAAGATAGTTAACCGAATTCATAGCCTAATTCGTGCCACAATTAACCACCTGTAATCATGAGCTATTTACTCTATTTAAAATAATATTTGTGCAAACGCTGATCAGCACCTTACTGATTGCCAACACCGCCGAGCCTAACGAGCCGCTCCATTCGAGTAAAAATTTTCTTTTAGTGGTAAAGTTGTTTAGCCCGGTCAACCATTCGAGTTAAAGTACGTCAAACTGAAACAAGACGACCCTCAAGACGGATCACATTTCATTTCCGGCTCATGCCAACAGAGGAGAAGACCAATGAAAAGAAAACTGTTAATCGTCATCTTTATGCTCATCGCCATTCCGGCCATTGCCGCAGCAGCCCCGGCAAGACCTGGGCCGTACGTTTCAGGTTTCCTCGGAGCGAGCTTTGCCAACGAAGCAGACATCTCGACTTTCGACAGTACAGGCATAGAGGTGGCCAATGACAGGGTGTCATTCGATCCGGGCATAAACGTCGGTGGTACTGGAGGTTATGACTTCGGCTTCGTCCGACTGGAGGGTGAAATTTCCTACAAGCATCACGAGATGGATAAGATGCGTGACAACTTCACTGGCACAAATTATCGTCGAGTAGACGGCAACATTGGAGCCTTGGCGGTGCTGTTCAACTCCTTTGTCGACTTCCACAACGACAGTCCCATAACGCCGTACATCGGAGGTGGGATCGGCTTCGCTACTCTCCACTTGAGTGACACCTTTGTATCAAACAGAATTCCCACCCCCTATTTCCTTAAAGACGACGCATCAGTCTTTGCCTATCAGGCAGGAGGAGGCATAGATATTGCCTTAAACAGAATAGTTTCTCTGGATGTGGGCTACCGTTACTTAGGAACCGACAAAGCAGTGTTTGACGGAAACAGCGCAATTGAAACTTACGAGACAAAGTTCAACAGTCACAACTTTGCTATCGGGGTCAGGGTCAAGTTTTAATCAAAGTTCACTTGGCTCAGCATATCCTGTCTCTTGCTGAGCAAAACACAGAAATGTAACCGATTCTCACCATATTGGACACACGGTTGTAACAAGAAACTGTTACCATTTTCAAAAATGAATCTGGCGGTTACCGCACCATGAAAATCGTTATTATTGAAGATGAACGTGACCTTGCAGAGCTGCTGGCCTTCAACCTGCAGAAGGAGGGCTTCCAGACCGTTATTGCCCTTGATGGACGTACCGGGCTGGAACAGGTGAAGAGTGAAAACCCTGATCTTGTGATACTCGACCTGATGCTTCCTGAACTAAATGGCATCGACCTCTGCAAACTCCTCAGGAAGCAGGAAACCACGGCAACTATCCCGGTCATCATGCTGACCGCAAAAGGCGAAGAGATAGACAAGGTGGTAGGATTCGAGGTCGGAGCAGACGATTACCTGATAAAGCCTTTCTCCACGAGGGAACTGATGCTCAGGATCAAGGCGGTACTCCGACGGTCATCCCCCGAAAAGCCCGAAGGGAGGATCTTCACAGCAGGACCGGTGACAATTGATACGGGTCGTCACAGGGTAACAGTGAATGAAGAAGAAACAGTGCTGACATCCACTGAGTTCAAGCTGCTTATGACCCTGGCCGAAAGACTAGGCCGGATGCAGAGCCGCGAACACCTTCTCAGCCACGTATGGGGATACAACAACGACGCAGACACCCGCACCGTGGATACACATATTACAAGGCTCAGGAACAAGCTCGGGACTGCAGGAGAGCTCATAAAGACAGTCAGAGGATTTGGCTACAAAATGGAGAACGAATGAAGGCTACCATCCGCTGGAAACTGTTCGGGTCCTACTTGCTGCTGGTCCTTGTCATGGGAGGAGCCTTTTACGGTTATCTTCGCACGTCCCTGGAACGCCATCTCGTTGAAGAAGTAACTGAAAATCTGTTTAATGAGGCCGAAATCGCAGCACTGGCCATTACACAGAATCCCGGCGAATCCCGGCACGATTTACCAAGATTCGCATCAGAAATCGGCAAACGGATCACGGCAAGGATGACGGTCATCTCTCCGGATGGAACTGTTGTCGCCGACTCGGAGATCCCTGTCAATCGGCTTGCTCAGGTTGAAAACCACCTGAACCGCCCGGAGATCCATCAAGCACTGAAAGAGGGAAAAGGAAGTTCGACACGATACTCCACCACCCTTACGTCAGAAATGCTTTATGTGGCTGTACCGGTGCAACTCACCGAGGGGGTTGGAGCGATCCGTCTGGCACTCCCCCTGACCTCGGTGGAAAAGATGAAGGTCAATCTCCGTGCAACCCTCGGGGGAGCTTTGGCATTTGCAGCCCTGATCTCTCTTGCCATGAGTTCAATCTTCTCTCAGCGACTTTACAGACCACTCCGCGAGATAACTCTGCTTGCAGAAGAGATAGGGGCAGGCATCTTTCATCGGCGGCTGCCGGTTCACCGTAACGACGAATTCGGCAGCCTTTCCAGAGTCATGAACGGCATGGCAAAGCGAATACAGGGGCAGCTTCACAACCTCGCTGCCGAACGGAACCGTCTGGATGCCATCCTTCGTGGTATGGGTGAAGGGCTTATGGTTATTGACAAAGATGGGACGATAAGCACCGTCAACCCCGCCTTCTGCACCCTCTTCGATCTCAAGGAAGAGGTAACCGGCCGGCCCTTGATCGACATCACCCGTCACCCTGCCCTCCACGAATCGTTCAAACAGATCGTGCGAACCATGGGTGAGCGTTTTGATGAAACCGTCCTCCCGCTCGGCGAGGAAAAAACCATAATGACCCACTGGGTTCCGCTGGTCGATGGAGAGGAGTTGCGTGGAGTAGTAGCCGTCTTCCATGACATAACCGAGCTAAAGCGTCTTGAGAATATCCGTAAAGATTTTGTCGCAAACGTTTCGCACGAGCTCCGGACCCCGGTTACGGTCATCAAGGGTTATGCTGAAACACTCCTCGACGGACTGATAACAGAGGACCCGGTCCGGGCGTACAACTTCATCAGTGTCATCCTGAATCACTCGGAGCGCCTTGCTCTCATCATCAGTGACCTCCTGGCTCTCTCAGAGATGGAGTCTGGTGAATTCTCTCTTCATCTTCAGCCGGTTCCACTGTCTGGGGTCATCCGCCACGCTGCGAGCCTGTTGGAGTTGAAGGCCGCGGAGAAGGGCATCACCATAACCCTCCCTCCTGCCGGGGAAAGCCCGGTGGTTCTTGCTGACCAGGGGCGATTGGAGCAAGTATTCATCAATCTCCTGGATAATGCCGTGAAATACACCCCTTCCGCCGGCAGGGTCTCAATCGCGGTTCAGGATGGAGAACAGACCGTAACCGTGCTGGTTTCCGATAACGGACCCGGCATCCCGCCCCAAAGCCTTCCGCGTATCTTTGAGCGCTTTTACCGGGTCGACGCCGCCCGCAGCCGCGACCAGGGGGGCACCGGGTTGGGGCTTTCCATCGTAAAGCACATATTACAGCTGCACGGAGGAGGGATTTCAGTTGAAAGCAGCCCAGGGAAAGGGGCCACATTCAGCGTGACCCTTCGGAAATCTGACCGGTAAACTGACACACCATTTTCCTTAGATGCACTTAAACGATATTCTCCCTGAGTAGCCAGTACCATACCGGCATTATTTCGATCGTTTTGCCGTTCAAATTTACTGTTTGAAACTCCTCATGGGTGAGGATCAGACCCTTTTCCAGATAGAATTCCCCGATAGCTTCCATAAGGCCATCTATCTCTCGTTTACGTGTAGCCGGATCTGCTAGGGAGTATGTCACCTGAATAGCCGTGGAGACTGAACCGTGCTGCATAATTATGAAGTCGCACTCTTTTTTGCCCTTCCAGTAGTAGCATTCATTGCCCCGACGTTTGAGCTCTGACAATACAAGGTTTTCCAGGAGTTTTCCCCGGTCTTCGGAAAACCGGAAGGATACGGCATTGATGAAGCCGTTATCAATGCTGTAGATTTTGCGTGGGTAGGTAAGTTGCTGCTTCAAGGAGTAGGAAAAATGCTTCAGTGTGAAGAACAGGTAACCCTCTTCCAGGTAGCCTATGTACTCTTCAAGAGTATGCTGCGATATGTTGAGTGTGGGCGCAAGCTTCTTCGGGCTGAATGGGCTTGTAGTATTGCTGATCAAGTAGTGAGCTGCTGCTTCATAACGACCTGATTGCCTTACCGGATAACGGCGTAACACGTCTCGAATTAGTATTGAGGTGTAGTACTCCTTCAGCAGAAGCATTTTGATCTTTTCACTGTCTGACTTGGCAACCTCGGGGAAACCTCCGTAGCTGAAATATTCACTGAACAGATGCATGATGCGAGGCTTTTCTGCAAGAAGCAGATGCTTGTCAAAACCCTTTTCCCACCCTTTACCCCGCACGAACTCACGGAATGAAAAAGGGAATACCTCTGCAAGAAAAGACCTGCCCGTCAGGAGGGTTGCATATTCTCCCTTGAGCAGAGACGAGTTGGAACCCGTTATGACAAACTTCACTTCTCGAGTGCCGTCGTACAGCTTGCGGACCTCGCGCTGCCATTCCTCGATCTCCTGGATCTCATCAAGAAACAGGTAGAGTTTCCCCTCCGGATTCATAAACTCAAGGTATTTCTCGTAAAGCGTAAAGAGAGAAAGCCCCTTGAATGCCGGGTCTTCAAGATTAAGATGAAGGATGTTGCGGTCTGGAATACCTCCTTCAAGTAGAGACTTGATAAGGAGATGAAGCAGTGTAGTCTTACCACAGCGGCGGACACCGGTTATGGTCAGAACCTCTTTCCTGGCAAGGAGTTCCTTCAAGTCAGGCAGAAGTTCACGTTCAATGGCCTGAAACCAGTTCCGTTCGCCGTTCCACCATGGGTTCCAAAAGGTAAAAGCTTCTTGCAAATTCATTACAATGCTCCTTATCTGCTATTATAGAGCATTATACCGCGTGATTTTAAAGAATCAACTAAATACAAAATCCCGACTGTTACAAAAGCCGTACCTGGGCTCAAGCTTATGCCAACATACTGTGGAAGAGATTTGGATAAACGTTTCCGGGTAGCGCGGGCTCGAACCACGGACAAGGTGATTAAGAGTTGACTAGCAAAATCAAAAGTTAATTCTTTTCCCCAAAACTTTAACCTTTCCGTAACAGTCCGGTAACAATGTATTGCTAGAATCCTCCTGACACGAAAAAGGAGGGAAATATGTGGCGAGAAGAAACCATCGATCTTAAGATTACGCGCTTTTTCGAAGGCTCTGCGCGAGTCCTGCTCTCACTGCTTATCGTTGCAATTCTGATGGCGATCCTGGCAGGAATCGGCTGTACCGTTTACGACCTCCGGCTGGTCCTGCGGGGTGATTTCCACAGCGCCTTCAAGACGGTGCTGGTGGACATTTTGACGGTCCTTGCCATCGTCGAAGTGCTCCGGACCGCACTGGCCTATTTTACCGAAGGTCGGGTCAAGGTCACCTATATCATCGACACGGTCATCGTTACGGTACTTACTGAGGTCATGGCCTTCTGGTATCGCAACATGGAGTGGCAGGAGGTGGCCATGGTCATTGCGCTGGTTCTGTCGCTGGCCTGCATCCGGATCATAGCGGTCCGTTTCTCTCCCCGCAGGCTGCAGCAGGATTTTTGAGAGTATCCAGCGCTCTACAACCCCATCCACATTTCACAGGAAATTTGCACGGCTGTAACACACCTGTAACAGTTCTCAGCTATGATGTAACAAAGTTTCACCAACAGACAAGGAGGATATACGATGCTCAATAAGATAGCCGCATTAGCAGCTGCCGGCCTGCTGGCCGTGGCAGGTCTAGCAGGTGCAGAGACCCTTATCAACGGCGCAGGGGCCACCTTTCCCTACCCTCTGTA
>JAYSLX010000191.1:0-12423 GCA_043725245.1 Geobacteraceae bacterium
CCGCACCTGGAGCTGACCAGGGTGATAGCGCGCCGTTTCAACGAACGTTTTGCCGGTAATAACCCGGTATTCCCTGAGCCGCACCCTCTCCTCAGTGAGGCACCTGTAATTCTCGGTCTTGACGGGTCGCAGAAGATGAGTAAAAGCCGGAACAATTCCATCCTGTTGGGCGCTTCCGAGGACGAAACCGCGCAGCTTATCAAACGCGCCAAGACAGATGCCGACAGAAACATTACCTATGACCCGGCAAATCGGCCGGAGGTTGCCAACCTGCTGCTTCTCTGCTCGCTCTGCACCGGCAGGCCTGCAGCGGAGATTGCCACAGAGATAGGTGATGGCGGAGGTGGCAGACTCAAGGGGTACCTCACCGATTCCCTTAACGAATACCTTCGCCCCATAAGGGCACGTCGGCGGGAGTTGGAGAACAGTCCCGACTACATCCGCAGCGTCCTGCTCAAAGGGATTGCCGCCTCACGCGAAGTGGCCCAGCAGACCCTTACCGAGGTGCGGAAAGTAATGAACATGGAGATATGAACAGATGAAATCACCGGAGGATGAAGCATGAGCGTCGACGACAAGAAGATCATTTATTCGATGATGCGGGTATCCAGGCATTACGACAAGAAGCCAGTCATCAAGGATATATCCCTTTCCTATTTCTATGGAGCCAAGATCGGTGTACTCGGTCTGAACGGCTCGGGCAAGTCATCGCTTCTGAGGATTATGGCCGGTGTTGACAAGGAGTTCAATGGCCAGGCGGTCCTTTCTCCCGGTTATACGGTCGGTTACCTGGAACAGGAGCCAAAGCTCGATGAAAGCAAAACCGTCCGGCAGATAGTGGAGGAGGGGGTTAGCGAGACCGTTGCCCTCATGAATGAGTTCAATGAGATCACCGCTGCGTTTTCCGACCCGGACGCTGACATGGAGAAGCTGTGTGACCGACAGGCGACAGTGCAGGAGAAACTCGACCATCTGGATGCCTGGGACCTGGACTCACGGCTGGAAATGGCCATGGATGCCCTTCGCTGCCCTGATGGCGACACCTCCGTCAAGGTACTCTCCGGAGGCGAGAAGCGCCGTGTGGCGCTCTGCAGGCTGCTGCTGAGAAAGCCGGACATCCTGCTGCTGGATGAGCCGACCAACCATCTGGACGCCGAGACTGTCGCATGGCTGGAGCACCATCTCCAGCAGTACGCCGGGACTATCATTGCCGTCACCCATGACCGCTACTTCCTGGACAACGTGGCTGGCTGGATACTGGAGCTTGACCGCGGCGAGGGTATCCCGTGGAAGGGTAACTATACATCCTGGCTTGAGCAGAAACAGAACCGGCTGGCCAATGAGGAGAAGCAGGAGAGCGACCGCCAGAAGACCCTGCAGCGGGAGCTTGAGTGGATCAGGATGTCCCCCAAGGGACGCCATGCAAAGTCACAGGCCCGGATCACCGCTTACGAGCAGTTGGTGGATGAAGGGGGTGAGCGTCAGGCAAAGGATCTTGAGATATTCATTCCTGCCGGTCCTCGTCTCGGGGATATTGTTATCGAAGCTGAGGATGTGGGGAAGGCCTTTGGCGACCGCCTCCTCTTCGAGGGGATGACCTTCAGGCTTCCACGCGGCGGCATCGTCGGTGTAATCGGTCCAAACGGCGCAGGAAAGACAACACTTTTCAGGATGATTGCCGGTCAGGAGAGTGCAGATTCCGGCACCTTAAGGGTAGGGGAGACCGTAAAACTCGCCCATGTCGACCAGAGCCGCGATTCCCTTAACTCAGACAAAAGCATCTGGGAGGAGATCGCTGAGGGGGCCGATACCATTCAACTCGGCAAGATGAGTGTCAACTCCCGCGCATACGTCTCCCGCTTCAACTTCTCCGGCAGTGATCAGCAGAAAAAGGTTGGTATGCTCTCCGGTGGAGAACGAAACAGGGTTCATCTTGCCAAGATGCTCAAGAGTGGTGCCAATGTCCTTCTTCTTGATGAACCGACCAACGACCTGGACGTGAACACAATGCGCGCCCTTGAAGAGGCTCTGGAGAACTTTGGCGGCTGCGCTGTGGTCATCTCCCACGACCGCTGGTTTCTCGACCGTATCGCCACACACATCCTCGCCTTCGAAGGGGAGAGCAAGGTCGTCTGGTTCGAGGGGAACTATTCGGAATACGAGGAAGACCGAAAGAAGCGTCTCGGCGCTGCAGCGGACATCCCGCACCGGATACGATACCGGCAGTTGACAAGGTAATATTCATCAAATAAATCATTTTAAACACGGAGCAACGGAGAAAATCTGAGAATAATTTATTTTGGAAAAACTTTTTAAGACTTTCCGAATCGGTTACTCATGATTTTATCTAAGCTTTCTATTTCTCAGTGTTCTCCGTTTCTCCGTGTTATTCAACGGCCGTTTTCAGGTTTATATGCATCTCCATCTTGTAACAATCCACGCTATGCCGTCACCCCAGGCGGTTCCGCTGGCTGCTGCCTGTCTCAAGGCCTATCTCGACGCTCGTCCGGAGCCGGTCCAACCGGTCAGGATCACCTGTTCGGAGTTTTATTCCGGCACCCCCATTGACGAGGTCAGTTCTAAAATACTTGCAGTCAGACCGGATATCGTCGGCTTTTCGCTCTACCTCTGGAATCGTATCGAATGCTCTGCAGTGGCAGAGAAGCTCCGCCAGGCCTCACCAAATCTGACAATAGTTGCCGGTGGGCCTGAGGCGACCGCTGATCCGGTTGCTGTTCTGGCCGAGGCCCCATACGATTTTCTGGTCGTGGGTGAGGGGGAGTTGACCTTTGCCGACGCTCTGGAACCCCTCGCAGCCGGCGGTTTACCGGACGATTTTGAGGGGGTTGCCCGTCGCATGAATGGCAAGGTTGTAGTTAGCAAACGTCCACAGATCAAGGATCTGGGGGGTTTGCCGTCTCCCTGGCTGGCCGGGATATTGGATGGGCATATCCAAAACGGCGTTGTCTGGCAGCTCTCAAGGGGCTGTTCCTTTGGCTGCGACTTCTGCTTCGACGGGATGGGGGATCGCAAGGTCCGCCGCTATCCTCTGGAGCGGCTTGAGGCAGAACTGGACTATGTGGTACAGCGTGGAGTGAACCAGATCTTCGTCCTGGACTCAACCTTCAACCAGGATGTTAAGCGGGCTAAAACCCTGCTCCGCCTTATCGGAGAGAAGGCTCCTCATGTCCATTGCCATTTCGAGGTGAGGCACGAACTGCTAGACGCGGACCAGGCAAGATTATTCGCAGCTCTGACCTGCTCACTGCAGATCGGCCTGCAGAGCGCAGACCCGGAGGTGGCACGCAATGTGGGACGGCTCTTCAACCGCGACGAATTTGTTGCCAAAATCGGGCTTCTCAATGAGGTCGGTGCTATTTTCGGTTTTGACCTGATCTACGGTCTCCCTGGCGATACCCTGGCACGTTTCAGGGAGGGGCTTGATTTCGCCCTCTCACTCTATCCGAACCACCTGGATATCTTTCCCCTCTCGGTTCTTCCCGGTACTGCACTGGACTCCCGCGCAGATGCACAGCACCTGCAACACCTGTTACGGCCTCCCTATACCCTGCTAGAATCACCCACCTTTCCGGTTGGCGACATGGCTCTGGCGCGGCGTCTGGGCGCTGCATGCGATATCTTTTACAGCAGAGGAAAAGCAGTTGCCTGGTTTAACGGTATTCTGACCGCGCTTCGGATGAAGCCAATCTCTTTTCTGGAAGAGTTTTCAAGCTGGCTTATGGATAAGACAGGTGTGGAGCCTGAGGAGTCGGATTATCAGGACGAGGAGATCTGGTTGTTGCAGCGCGAGTTTCTTGCATGGATATTCCCCAGGCAGAAGGTGAAACGGTTGCTAGCGCTCGCCCTAGATTTTGTCGATTATCATTACCACTACGCCGCTACAGTCATGGCAGTGCCGCCGCAGCTCCCGACCGATGTCGAACTGTCAGCGACAAACCTGCTGCAATCCCCCCTGGTAAAGGCAGAATCTGCACGTTTGGCGATCTTCAGCTACGAGATACTCGAGCTTCTTGAGGCAGGAGAACCAAACCTGAACGAATTCGCCTCATATTTCCAGCCGTGCGGCTCCTATGCCGCGATCTATCCGATAGCAGGGAGGGTCGCCACAGAATCCCTGGCAGAGCCGTACTATCGGCTTATGGAAAGACTCGATGGAGTTACTCCGGCGGGCCGGATCGCTGCGGAACTGAAGATACCGACAGACGAAGCCCTTGAGTTCCTCGGTTTTGCAGCTGCTGAAGGGATTGTTGTCCTTGTTCGAGTTTAATGCATGATATTATCTTCAAGTCTTACATAATCAATTGACATGCAACATATCTTAATCGTTTAGATTTGCAAGTCTTTCATCAATTATCCCGCGCAGCCCTTCCAATTCCTTTCGTACCTTTGAACGTTCCCATTCTGCAAGACCGGTCATGTCTATGGCGGTCAGTTGACGTGAAAATGACCTGAACAGACGGGTGAAACCCTTCCGCTGCTTATTATCACCTGATTCCCGATTGCGGAGTGTGGCACGAGAGAGACCGTCACGACGATAACGGTTATAAAGGGAAAGCATCTCCTCTTCTGTTGGGAGCTTGGCGATCTCTACCAGAATGCTCCGCGCAATGTTGCAATCACCACGGCACTCATCGCGAATCAGTTCAGGCAGGCGGGTGAGGGAGATTATCTCTGAAAGGGTGGATGTCGACTTGCCGAGTATGGCGGCAAGCTTGGCGAGTGTATACCCGTGCCGTTCCTTGAGTCGTTCTATGGACTCAGCCTCTTCGACCGAAGTCAGATCCTGGCGTACGAGGTTCTCCACTAGTGCGATCTCAGCAGCATCCCCGTCGCTGCAGATGGCAGGAATCGTACTGAGGCCTGCCAGCCTTGCTGCGGCCAATCTCCGCCCACCTGCCATGATCTGGAGTCTGCCGTCGCTTTCCTTCTTGAATATAACCGGTTGCAGGATTCCGTGTAGGGTTATGGATGCAGCAAGTATCTGAAGCGACTCGTCGTCGAAGTGTTGACGGGGCTGGGCACTGTCGGGGAAAAGCTCATCCGTATTGAGGCGGTACAGACGCCCTTTCTGATAATTGATCGAATTGCCGGGGGAAGGCGGTGTTATAACCGCAGGCGGGGATATATCCTCTGAAAAGAACGATAGCTGATCAAGCGGAGTTTTTATCTTAGAACCTTTTCTGTTTTTTATTGCGCTCATCGTCTGCTCTCATGTTCTTTGAAATTCTTGTTTAGCCAACTAAAGCGTCACCCGATGATAGTGGGATATGAAGCGATGTCAACCTGAAAGTCGGATACAAGGTGTCAGGCGGTACTCTGGGTCTGTTCGCTGAAGCAGACAAGGAAGAGAGAGCGGAGATATTGATCTGCAAGGGCTGACTCATCACCGGAAAGGGATGCCACCGGTACAGGGGTTATGAACCTTCTGAGAAATCGCCTGGCCCTGCTGTCGAGAAGAGGGTTCTCATCTCCCAGTCGGTCCGCTACCTCGACCGGACGGACCGTAAACCTCGACACTGCCTTGCGAAGCGAGGGATTGAGCACAAGGAGTGACTCGCCTCTTAGAGAAGATTCTCCCTTGGTCTCAAGCCCAAGATAGCAGATGATGTTTGTCAGGGTGCTGCGGCTGTGGTCAAGTTGTCGCAGTCTTTCGATTTCGGCCTCAGGATTTGCCAGTGCACCGGTATGGGTGAAAAGAAGCGGTTTCAGACGGCTTTTTGCAATCATCTCAAGGAACTCGTCGATTCTGTAGGTATGAACGCAGGGATGAAGGAACAGATCGGCAAGTCCGGTATCAGAGCGTGCCTCCCAGGATGCGTCCAGATATGCACGAATGCGACTGCCCGGCTTGGCGCGGTTCAGCAGTCGTTTCAGCGTCGAAAGGTCGTGTATGCCGAGCATACGGGCTACGCGGCGGATAGATTCTGCTTCCTGCCGCGCATAGCGACCGTAGACCATGACCCTGAGAATGCCGCCGGGTAGCAGGCGGCGTTCCAGCGCCTTGAGCCCTTCAGCAGGATCGTCCAGGTGATGGAGCACCCCGAAGGCCTCGATAAAATGGAAAGGGCCTGGTGTTACCTCCGGGTCCAGGAAGTCGCCCCGGAGAAAGCTGACGTTACTGCATCCGTGCATGAGGCAATGAAGACGTGCGCGGCGGAGATTATTCTCAGCAAGATCAACGGCAATCAGCTCGGCGCAGGGGTTCGCCAGTGACATGGGATAGGGGGCAAAGGCGCCGCACCCTGAGAGGAGTATCCGGCGTTTGCCCGGGGGTGGATACTCCGCATTGAAACGAGCCCAGAGGGCATCAAGATTCATGGCATAGGTATCGTGGCGACGGACCGATGCAAGCAGCGGATAATAGGGGTATGGGTGGCGCTCGTAGTGACCCCGAACCTCTTTGAAGGGCATGATTCTAACTCCCATGGAATTAATACAATGCAATGGGGTTGTTGGTCAATATTTAGAAGAGAATGAGTGTGGCAAGCCGGTAATAAAAAATAGCTCAAATATATATTGATTAATTTCAGTCCGTCCTGTATTGATTAAAGATATTTTATTACCCCATGAAGGAGGAGAACAAATGGATTTACAGCAAGGACTTTTCATACTTGTAGGGGCGGTCATTATGATGATTATATGTCCTGCACTGATGCTCGTAATGACCATCGTACTTGATTCGATCAAGCCAAAACTGGGTTTCGACCTTGAAAAGCTTGTCTCGCCGGCAGTAGGCCTCGTCTTTATGCCGTTTCTTTTCGCGGCCAGGGTATTCGATGCACTGATCGTCGGATTTAAAAGTGAATCCGAGAAAAAGCAGGAAGCGTACTGGAAGGAAGCATACAAAAAAGGTGGGTACTGATAGATACAATATTTCAACATATTACATATTCAACAAAACAGGCCGGGGCAATCCCCGGCCTGTTTTGCGTTAATCATACTATCACAGAACCCCTGGAGAGAGTGCTCTGCAGGTAAATGATCTGGCAGCTGCTTGAATTTGGCAGCTGTACATGGTATACAATTTATGCATTTAATAATCCATGAATGATACATCAGCAAAGGGGAGAATGGACATGGCGTACACTGCAGAATTTGAAAAGGCCCTCCAGGTTGGGAGGCCACCGAACATCAGGCAGCTCTTTCCCAACTCCAAGGCTCTCATTGTCAGTGGCAAGGTGATCGACCGTGCCATGATTGCCAAGGGCAAGGCAGTCACCATGGCCTGTAACGGTCGGAACTCCTTCATCATCCGCGGAGCGCTGATGGCTGCCCAACGGGCCAATGCACCTATCTTCATCGAGATCGCCAAGTCTGAGGGGGGTCAGAAGGCCTACTGTCCGGTCAACTACTGGAACATGGCCCGCATCGTCGACGCTCTTTGCAATGAACTCCAGATCACCGTGCCGGTCGCCATTCATGCCGACCACTATGGCATTAAGAACGACAAGGACCTGGACGCTGCCAAGGTAGAGGTCCCAACCATGTTTGAGGCCGGGATAACATCGATCGCCATCGATGCCTCCCACCTCCCGGATGACCTTAATCTGTTGGCGAACCTGGCAATCAATCCCTTCATACCAAAATGGGCAGGTCTTGAAACCGAAGTCGGCGAGATCAAGGGGAACCAGGGGCTCTCAACCGTTCCGGAAGCCAAGTTTCTCATCCAGGGATTGAACGCCCATGAGATCTACCCTGACTGGATTGCCCTCAACAACGGCACCACCCACGGTCTTGAGGCGAGCGATGCCGGCATCCAGGTTGGTTTGACCGCAGAGATCCATCACGCCCTTGCTCCGTATAAAGTGAACGGGGCGCAGCATGGCACCTCCGGCAACAGCTCCGAACGTCTGCGTGAAATACGTAATCAGACGGCCACCACCAAGGCCAACGTTGCCACTGCGCTGCAGATGATCTCCTGGGGACTTGAGGTGAATGACTTCGGTAATGCCAAACTGGATGCCGATGGAAATTTCATCAAGGTAAAGGGTGAGGGGATGGGCGAAGAGCTCTGGGCCGAGATTGTCGCCTATGCTAATGACAAGGGGTGGAAAAAGGGTGACTACAAGAGCCTCAACCTGCCGTTCGAGAACAAGCTCCTGGCTCAGCCTAGGGAGATACGCGACCGGATGGCGAAGCGAGTGGAGGAGTTCACCTACAAGATGATTACCGAGGTCTTTAACGCAAAGGATACTGCGCCGCTCGCCATAGAGGCGATTCTCAAGGCGAACTCATACGATCTGGGGCCCAAAGGGAGCCTGATAGAAGACCCGGCCCACTGGACCAAAGAGCAGATTATAGAGCGTGCAAAAAACCTTTGCAGCGACAAAGGGCCATCAGGGAATTTTGACGATTAAATCCAAGAAGACAAAACAGGGATCAAGCGCTCATGGCGAGGTCCCCACGGTAGTAACCATCAAAAAAATGACCGCCCCATAAAAGGCGGTCATTTTTTATTGAGGAATCGCGGCACTGACAAGCCAGAAAGGAAGGAACCATACCGACTGCAGTCCCGCGACCCTCATTTTACGGGTGTTACCCCAGACAAATTCTCATTTTTCTTCTTATGCGTAGGTTTAATAAGGCCTGCGGATGATGACGTTTTCTGCATTTCCTCCGCGTACAATCTCGAATGTACCGGGCAGGTGCACAAATGTCCGTAACCGAAGGGGACAAGGTATGGACAACTGGAAGGGGTTTTCCCCTCAAGCCAGAGGAGGTTATTCCCGGAACTACGCTCTACCTTACACAGCTCCCTTTCTCCGCAGTTCCCCGTATCGAGACATGAAACCCCATGGGTACACTTATCCGTCATTTCCCCAATCGACTTAATGAGTTCCTGGAATTCTGATTTCAAGCTGTCTCCTCAGTTTTTTTGATTCAAGATCTTTATCAACATTATGAATGCGATCGACTATCTGAGAAAGTCTGTCCATAAGCTCTTTACCGGTGACGTCACAATCAGCTTCTTCGCTGCAGGCGGCAAGCATCAATCCATTCAAATCTTCAATTTCGCGAGGTTCACAGGGAAATTTGCAAGATTCCATACACAATCGCTCATCTCTCAACATAGCGAGATTCAACTGGTAAAGAAGGTATTCCAGCATAACGGTCGTACTGGGACTTAGTCTTGAACTTTTGAGCAGCTCGATGAACCTGGTAATAGCCCGTAAACCTTCTGCCATGGAACCTCATATTCACTATTGCTGGTTTCGTACTGTGCCTATCCGGAGTGTTAACTGAATTGACATATTCTCACTTAGCGATATATGTGCCAATCGCCAAAAAGTAATTACAAACAGCTCTTTAGGAAAGTATTGCCGAGGAGGGGGAGTATTATGGGAAGAAGGGCAAGGAAATGGCGGGGGTTCTGAGGCCGGAAATGGTTAAATAATTACCATTATCATATAACTATCATTAAGTACTTGATTTACCGTGAGGAGGTATTTGGTAATATATTTACCATTTTGTGGAATACTCTTAAATTCCAAGGCATTAAAGACGTCATGAATTGGTAGTTAATTTACCATGAATCCGGGATCTTCTGACTAAGTCTCTGTGCAATGCTGGCGTTACTGTTGAGCTTAAGCCTGCGGGGGTCAACTGATTTTCCAGCGTATATTTCGCCGCTATTTAATAATGAAGTGGCAAGTTCTCCTGCCTGCCGCCCCATGTCTGTACGATCGACATCAATGGATACCGCAGCCCCTTTGGACAGATACTGCTCGCTGAAGGCAACAACCGGCACCTGCTGTTTGATGGAGAAGCCGAAATACGCCTCCAGCGTAGCGGATGTTACTGCCGTTGAATCCGGGAGCATCCAGAGAAGATCAACAGCCCCATTCATCTGGTTTATCGTTCCTGCAACTTCGCTGGAATTTTGCGCTACGCGTGCCACAAGCTTTATACCAAGGCTTTCAGCCGCCTGCTTTGCCCGCTTCAGATAGGATTCGGTACGAGCAGGGTCGTATACCACCCCTATACGTTTGACCCCCATATCGGAGAACAGCTTCATATATCTGGTCAGGGGAGGCTACGACAGAAACACCATGAATATTGTATGCCGATGGCTTGGAGATATTGTAGGACAATGCCATAAGAGCCACCACCGGCACCTGGCGGATTATTTTCGCTTTAGCGAGCGCAGGGTCACCGACTGCGAGCACGAGACGCGGCTGCTCCTCCTTCACGAGGCGGACCAGATCCACCTCGGCATAGTCGGAGAGCAGAATGGTCTGGGTTGTCCCCCTGTAGGCCTCCCTGAAGCCGCGTATCGACTCTGCGTAGGCAGGAGCGTTGCCGGACTGGACGATAAGGACGTCCAGAGCCAGGGCGGGTATGGCGCCCATGACGATGAGCGCTATGCTAAAGAGAAGCGCTCTCATCAGAATTTAAACCTCACTCCGCCTTCAAACCAGCGTGGAGCGTTGGGATACAGTTCATTGTTACTCGACTGAATGCCGTTGAAAAGATTGCGGGCAGAGAAGAAGAGTTCAGGGGAGAGTTCCTGCTTAGGGAAGAGTCGCCAGCCCAGGTGCAGGTCCCAGATCATAGCCTTGTCGCGGGCATTGCTTTCTGCATTTGCATTCCACCGGACATAGTTACCAAACAAGGTTCCGCGCAGACCGAGGTCGTTGTTGTCGTACTGCACCCCGAGCTTCAGGGATTGCGGTGGTAATGATTGCCCGGGATCGGACTGTAACTGCTTGCCGGTATCCCGATCCGACGCATACAGGTATGTGTAACCGCTGGACAGCGATACCCCATAGAGAGGTACCGTACGGGCTTCAATTTCGAACCCCTGCTTGATCTGGTTGTGAAGCGTACCGTCGTTGACGTATTCAATGTTGTCAAGCCAGTTGTAGAAGAAAGTTCCCTTGAGCCAGATGTAGGGCACAGCGCCGGTCTCAACACCGCTTTGAACGGTGCGCGTCTTCTGGAGACCATGCCGGAATTGGGGATTGGTCAATCCGTACCCTTGGGCAGCGTAAGTGCGGAGAACGGTTCTGTCGGTTACACTGTAGGTAGCCCCTAAGGTGTAGCTCAGGTAGTCGCCGGAAAGACCGGTGTGATCGAACCTGATACCGGGAAGGATGGTCAGTTGACCGAAGGAGATGGTACCATTGCCGTAAGTTGCCCATTTATCCCAGGTTCGATCGAACAGGGATGGACCTGGAGACAGCTTGTCCCACGATCGTGATGATCCATTCTCAAAGTCAACCCCGGTTATAATGTTGTACTGGCTGTCACCCCATGTCAGCCTGGCCGAAATTCCGTGGCTGGTTTCCCTTACTTGGTAGTCATTTTGACGGACTACCGTTCCCAGGCTACTGTGAAGCAATAAACTGTTTGAGACATCCCTGCAGGTGGTAAAGCCCAGCAGGTCAAGCCGGAGGAGTTCACTCACAGGTTGGGCGAACTTTAGATAGAAGGAAGAAGTCGTTCTTTCGTCGTTCTGCCGGGCTGTGACATCCCAGATGGCCAAGTAACTGTCAAGATCCCCGCGGTGTGCGCCAAGCAGGGTAGCACCGACGGTGAGGCTTCCCTGTGTGGGGAGATTGTAGTTGAGTTTTGCGAAGGCGCTGTTATTGTTGCTGCCGTTATTGGTCAGGTGTCCATCGGAATGAAGGTTACCTGCGGAGAGATAGTATCCAAAACGATCGAGAGTGCCGCTCAGTTCGCCCCGGCTATCTGCGGTGAAGCGTTCACCGATGGATCCGGAAACCATGCCGGCGAGCTTACGCTCAGGCTCTGGCGTCTTGGTGATAATATTGACTACTCCGCCCAAGGCCGGTCCCCAGGCGGCGGAAGCTGCACCCTTGATGATCTCGATCCGATCGATCTGCTGAACCGGTACCATTCCAGGCTCAGTCACGTTCAGGTTGAAATAGTTCCATGGAACATCGTCGATCAGTACTTGCACCTGGGGACTTGATGCACCATGGATATTGAAAAAAACAGCACTTCCCGGAGTGCGGACGACGTCGAGTTGGATACCGGGCACGGTCTGCAGCACGTCAGCCAGTGTGTGGGCATTGATCCGGACAATATCATCTGAGGTGATAACAGTGAGATTTTCGGCTATCTTTGAGGTGGGGCGTGGTGAACGGGGGGGAGGCGCCTCTTCGCCGACGTAAAGGCCTAAATCAGGGTACTTCTCAGCCGTCGCACCAAAGGCGGGCAAGGCACTGCACACCAGGAGCAGCGCCAGAAAGTTTACAACCAGAATTTTAAGGAAATTGCACTGCAAAAGAAGCCTGATGATTTGGTGTTTATTGAGTTTGGAATAAATACGATATACAGATACTAGGAGTCTGTCGGGCTTTACATCATCAAGTCCGGCATATCCGTTGTTTTGGTTGTTAGTGTAACGCATTAATATTGTTGATGTAGCTGCTGTTT
>JAYSLX010000192.1:0-25237 GCA_043725245.1 Geobacteraceae bacterium
GAAGAGGTCTTTATCAGCCTGACCGGCAAAGGAGTCAGGGAATGAACCTGCGCGGGTCTCTGGCCATCTGGAGGCGAGACATGCTGGTCCTTCGCCGCAGCATCCTCTCCGAGATGGTGGCTGTCATCGCTTACCCGCTTACCATTTACCTCGCCTTCGGCATCGGCATGAAGGGGTATATCGGATTGGTCGAGGGTCTGCCCTACAGCCTCTTCATAGCTCCGGGGCTGATCACCATGACTGCCGTCAATGCCGCTTACAGCGAGAGCGTCTGGAGCCTCTGGTTCCATCGTCGGGTGCAGTTCACTATAGAGTCTTACAGGGTAACTCCGATAAGCGTCTCCGAGATCGTCTGCGCCAAGATTCTGTCCGGCTTCTCACACGGCCTGCTCAAGGGGGTGTTAGTGGGAGCTGTGATCTTTGTTATCACGCCGTTCAGCTTCCCCCCTGCACACCTGGCAGCTTACATCGTCTTTCTGGTTCCCGGCTCAGCTATCTTCTCCTGTGCAGGTGTAATCTGCGGCACGCTCATGGACAAACCCGAGACCATCGGCCGAGTGGAGGCGGTCTTCATCATGCCGCTCATCTTTATGTCAGGTCTCTTCTTCCCTCTCTCATCCTACCCGTCCCGGATTAGCCCTTTTGTACGGGCACTCCCTACCACCGCACTGTTCGAAGGAGCCAGACAGGCGCTAGTCAATGGTTCCTTCGCCTCCGGATACGCACTAACCCTCTATGCTACTGCCCTGACCCTCTTCGCAGCAGCCGTCCTGGTCTTCCGCTGGAAGATGTCGGAATAGCCCGAAAGGAGGGTGACCCAATGACCAGATGCCAATGGTGCGGAAGCGATCCGCTCTATGTCGAGTACCACGACCACGAATGGGGCGTCCCGGCTCATGACGACACGCATCTGTTCGAGATGCTGATCCTCGAAGGGGCGCAGGCCGGGTTAAGCTGGCTGACCATTCTCCGGAAACGGGAACACTACCGCAAGGCCTTCGATGGATTCGATATCGAGAAGGTTGCCGCCTACACCGAATCTGACGTGCAACGCCTGCTCTCAGATCCGGGGATCGTACGAAACCGGCTCAAGATCGAGTCGGCAATCAGGAACGCAAAGGGGGTGCTGCGCATCCGGGAGGAGTTCTGCTCTTTCGATGCTTTCATATGGCGTTTCGTAGATCATGTCCCTTTTCAGAACAGCTGGAACTCTCTCGCCGACATTCCGGCCCGGACATCCGAGTCAGATGCTATGAGCATGGAGCTGAAAAAACGCGGATTCAACTTCGTCGGGTCCACAATATGCTATGCTTTCATGCAAGCTGTGGGGATGGTTAACGACCATGTTGTCGGATGTTATCGTTATCCTGAGATTAAATAGTGCAATGGAGAAAATAGTCATGACCCTCATCAACCGGGAGAACTGATCACCATGAAATTCATCGAAATGCTCTACCACCTTGCAGTAGCCCTTTGGGCGGGTGGCAATGCCATCTTTACCCTTGTGCTGACCCCAATCCTGTTCAAAACCGAGAGCCGAGACACGGCTGCCCGCATCGTCGGGAGCTTTTTCCCCGGCTATTTCCGCTGGGGTCTGGCCTGCGGCACGATAGCCCTTGCCTGCCGATTCCTTGGCAGCGGCTTCACCAACAAGATTCCGATTGCCATCCTTATTGCTATGCTCCTCACAACCTCATTCCAGGCTTTCTACGTGGAACCAAAGGCCGCTGAGCTGAAACGGCAGATCGGCTCCTTTGAAACGACACCGAAAGAACACCCGCTACGGCGCGAATTCTCCAAACTCCACGGCGTTTCGGCCGTCTGCAACCTGGCGGTGTTGGTCGGCGGCGTGGTGCTGGTTGTGCTGCCGTGATAACTTGTGCTAACGTTCATTTTACAATTTTTCGCACCTGGAGGTTTCAAATGCGCATTGCATTACTATGCATCTCCCTGACATTGGCCATAACCGGTGGCTCTGCATGGGGGGGAATCGTATCCCGTGACACTGAAACCCGACTGAAGCAGCTTGATGAAAAAGCATCCGAGATCAGATCCGGGAAAACTTCAGAATATGCCATGAATGCGCTCAACGAGGCCATTGCAACTATCTCGGCTGCACAGGCTGCAGCTTCAGTCGGCAATGAAAAACTTGCCCTTCAGAAGATAGAGACGGCAACCATCCTGTTGACCATTGCCGAAGCAAAGGGGGCAGAGAGGGAACTGCTTGAACAGGTCGCTGTTCAGCGCGTGGAGCTGAAAAAGCTTGAAGCGCAGCTTGAAAGGTATCTCCAGGGAGAGGAGAAGTGATATGCGATTTGTACTGACTGTTGCCATGATAACCCTGTGTATGGGATCAAGCATTGCCAATGCCGCAGACCGTGAAAAGTCTCGGGCGCAGATAGAAACGGCCCGGGCAGCACTAGAGGAGCTGAAGACAAATGCCGGTGAGAACAAAACCGCTTCCGCTGACCTGGCCGCTGCAGCAAAATACCTTGACAGGGCATCAATTGCTCTTAAGCAAGGAGAAAAGATGTTTGGCGGTATCTCAGACGAAGCTGAGCAGGAAATCCGCCATCAAACATCAATGGTGGACCTGACACTGAAACTCGCCGCTTCAAAGATCGAACGATCAAAGATTGAAGCTGAACTTGCCGCTTTGAGCAACAAAACTGAAACCGTAAGAGCACGTGTAAAGATCTTCGATGACTTCAGGGCTGAGATCGCAAGGCTGAAGGGAGAGCTTGCAAATAAAGAGAAGGCCGGCAAGGAGCTAGCCGCATTGAAAGCTGAAAAAACTTCTCTTGCGGCACAGCTGGAGAAGCTGACCACAGAAAAGGAACTCCTCGAAAAGGTGAAGGAAGAGAATGAGGCCCTCAAGAAGAGAATGAGTCAGCTCAAGGGAGAGAACGACAAGCCGACCCGTCAACCGGAGAGAATTGGATCTGAAAATCCGCACGTTCAATCAGAATTAAAGGAAGTCGAAACTTTTCAGGCACCTAAACCGACTACAATCGTTGCCCCGCTTCAGGAGCCCGAGCTACATCAATCACTCGAAGAGATAATTCACCAAGCAGACCAGCCTTCCGGCAAATAGTGACACGCAGTGAATACATTGGAAAATATTTTTGCGAATATCCCTGACACATTGAACAACGAGGTTTTTCAGACTCTTTCACAAAATGCTGGGGTTCGCATTGAGAGGATCATATCCCAAGGGCAGGCAACGCCTGAGGGGGAGTGGTATGACCAGGAATGGGATGAATGGGTTCTGCTTCTCTCCGGAGAGGCAGAACTCCTATTCTATGGAAACGACATCCCATTCCGTATGAAGCCCGGCGATTACATTATGATCCCATCCCACCGGCGCCACCGCGTCACCTGGACCGACCCACAGGTGCAGACCGTCTGGCTGGCCGTACACTTACCCATTTCTTCCGTCAATAGTTGAAAAAACTGTTCGCTTATGCTCTAATCGCCCGGTGACGATTTCGGCGTATATAGCCCTCGGCTCCAACCAGGGGGATCTGGAGCTTAACCTTCTGCGGGCAGTGGCTGAGATCGGAAAGGTGCCACTCTCCACGATAAAAGCACTTTCCGGCTTTTACGAAACCGAACCGGTGGGACCACCCCAGGATAACTACCTTAACGCCGTTCTTCGACTGGAAACAGAGCTTGCACCGAAAGAGCTGTTGACCGAGCTGCAAAGGATCGAACACGCCGTTTTCCAGCGAACACGGAAGTCACACTGGGGGCCGCGCCGGATGGATCTGGACATTCTGATTTATGGTGACGAAACTCTCGACACCCCTGACCTGAGCATCCCTCATCCACGGCTCCACGAACGGCGCTTTGTACTGGTACCGCTCGCGGAAATCGCCCCAGGCCTCATCCACCCCTGCCTCGGCATAACCGTGGCAGAACTACTGAGTAATGCGCCCGATACAGGTCGCGTCTCAAAGCTTTAGGAATTACACAATGCGGATGCTGATCTGGCTTATTCTCATTTATCTGGGTTTCAGAATAGTCAAAGGGTTAATGACCCAGAAGAAGGTCGAAGAGAAAATAAAGCCTGCAGAAGACGAGGCAGTACAAGATCCGGTCTGCGGGATCTATGTGCTCAAGGAAGATGCAGTCATTGGAAAGGTCGAAGGGGAGCGGGTTTATTTCTGCTCCATGGAGTGCCTGGAGAAGTACCGCAATCAGCTGGAACAGAGCGAAAAAGAGGCACTACGCCCATAACACGGAGGAACCATGAAATTTTTCATCGATACTGCAGATGTTAACGAGATACGCGAGGCCCATGAACTCGGCCTGGTGGATGGCGTCACTACCAACCCTTCACTTATCGCCAAGTCAGGGCGCAAGTTCAAGGACGTGATCAAGGAGATCGTCTCCATTGTGGACGGCCCGATCTCGGCCGAGGTCATCTCCCTTGACGCCAAGGGGATGGTGAAAGAAGCAAAGGAGCTGGTCAAGATCCACAAGAACATCGTGGTCAAGGTTCCGATGACGCCGGAAGGACTTAAGGCGACCAATGAGCTCACAAAACTGAAGATCAAGACCAACGTGACCCTGATCTTCACGCCGATGCAGGCCCTGCTGGCTGCCAAGGCAGGAGCCACCTACGTATCCCCCTTTGTGGGGCGGCTGGACGACATCTCCCAGGACGGGATGGAGATCATCGGCCAGATCAGGACGATCTTCGATAATTACGGCTACACCTCGGAGATCATCGTAGCCAGCGTGAGGAACCCCATCCACGTGCTCAACTCCGCACTTATCGGCGCCGACGTCGCCACCATCCCCTACAGCGTGATGCTGCAGCTTGCCAAGCACCCGTTGACCGATGCCGGTATAAAGAAATTCCTGGAAGACTGGGAGAAAGTTCCCAAGTAAATACGGTCCATTCCCGTTTCCCCTATGTATAAAGCATAACCCCTGATCCGTTTAAAATCAGGGGTTATGCTTTATGTACTTCTGTTCCATTAATGGCTCAGTTTTTTCTCGGCCACAGTGTCGCTACATGCAGCACCCTTAAATATTAACGAGGATCGGCAATGAGAATACCCCCCTCCGACGACTCATATACAACCTTCTGTGACATGGTTACGGGTTACAGGACCCTCTCCGTGGTCATGCAGGCCGTCTCATCCGGGATAATCGACCTTGTCGGAGAGAAGCGATTCACTGTCGATCAACTCCTTGAGACAATCGACTTGAAAAAGGACGAGGGGAGGAGGTTCGTATCCGCTCTTGTCGATATCGGCATCCTGGAAATCCATGACGAACACCTCCATCTCTCCCGGTTCACACGGATGTATCTCTTAAACGAAAGTAAAATGAGCCAGCGCAATGTCCTTGAATTCGAAAAACTCCTGATGGATAAATGGAACGGCCTGGGAGATGTTCTTTGTAAAGGCCAGGGGAGCCAGGTCACCGACCAGCCGCCTGAAGAGCGCAGAAACAGATTGAGCCTCTATCAAAAGGCGATGCACGAGGCTGCACTCATTCGCTCAAAAGAGCTCTGGGACGCCTTCCCCTGCCTGGAAGCAGCCGGTACAATCATCGATGTCGGCGCAGGCGACGGCACGTATCTGAAGGAGTTCCTCAAGCGACACCCCAATTGGCACGCAGTAGCGTGCGACCTTCCTGATGTTTCTGCACTGAACGGATCAGATATCGAAACATCCGCCATAAGCATTCATCCCTGCAATCTTGCAGACCAGGATGAGTGTATGGACTTGGTTACCCGAAACAGAGGCTCCGCCTCAATTCTGTTGCTCTCAAATTTCATCCACTGTTACAGTGAATCGGAGAATCGTGAGATTATCAGCCGGCTAAAGCATATGCTCAATGAAGACGGCAGAGTGATCATTCATGACTTCTTCAGAGACGGAAATGCTTTCAGCTCCCTTTACGATCTCCATATGATGGTCAATACCTATAACGGCCGGACCTACACCTTTGAGGAGACCATCGGCATGCTGCAGGAGGCGGGATTCAACCGATGCGACATCATCGAACTTAAATCCTATTCGCATGCGATCATCGCCCAGAAGGAAAACCCGGCCTGACATCGAGGAGCAGACATGAACGGACAAATTGCTGCGGGAAAGAGACAACACAAGGTCACCGCTAAACAGTACAGCTCAAAGATGTGCTTTGTCTGCGGCTTGAAAAACAGCTTCGGCCTGCAGGCCTCTTTTTATGAAACCAAAAACAACGAGCTCATCGCCCTCTTCACCCCCTCGGCAGAGCATCAGAGCTACCCGGGCAGGCTCCACGGAGGGATTGCCTCGGCAATACTCGACGAAACCATCGGTCGGGCCGTGATGATCGGCAAGAGCGACGGCTTCTGGGGGATAACCCTGGAGCTGGCACTGGAGTACAGGAAACCGATTCCGCTTGAGGTAGAGTTGAAGGTCGTTGGACGAGTGATCGAGGAGAACAGGCGCTTCTTTAAAGGGACCGGGGAGATACTCCTGCCAGACGGAGAGATCGCCGTCACTGCCCACGGGAGATACATGAAGGCCCCCTTGGACAAGATTGCCGATTTTGACCCTGTGATAAATGAGTGGCGGGTGGTGGAGAGCGAAAGCGACCCAGACGTCATAGAGATCTGATTCAGCGTATACAGAGGAGCGTATGGAGTCGGAAAGGAAACGATGGAACGAACGGTATCAGGTTGATGGTTTTCTGATGGGGGAAACCCCTTCAAGAATCCTGGTGGAACAGTTTCCACTACTGCTGACACTCTGCCCCGGTCGACGTGCCCTGGACCTGGCCTGCGGAGAAGGAAGAAACGGAATCTTTTTGGCAAAGAACGGGTTCAGCGTGACAGCGATTGATATCTCGGAGGTGGCACTTGCAAAGGGGATACAAAGGGCCGTGGCTGAGGGTGTGACCCTCGAATGGCTGCATGCGGACCTTGAGAGCTTTCAGATCAATGGGCAATTCGACCTGATCCTGAACATCAATTTCCTGCTTCGTGAACTGTTCGGCAAGTGCGTTGCAGCGCTTGCACCCGGAGGGGTACTCCTTGCGGAGACGATCTTGTCTGTTCCGGGGGCGCAGGGACCGTCCAATCCGCTCCACCTCCTCCAGCCGGGAGAATTGAGAAGGCTACTTTGTTCCGAACCGGGGGAAATTCTGATGTGCGAAGAGCTGCCGTTGGAATCAATTCCGGTGGCAAGGCTCATCTGGCAGAAAGAGATCCCTGGCCTAGCAGTAACGTCCGCCGCCTAATCCGACCCCGGCACTCCCTTCCTCCGCTGCAGACGCACATATACCGCAACGAGGATCGCACTGAAGATGACCACCCCAACCAGCGCCTGGTGAGAGTAGCGCAGGATAAGGGCTTGTTCTTTGCCGATGAAGTAGCCGATCCAGGCGAGAATAGTGCACCAGATCCCGGCACCTGCCAGAGTATAGATGGAGAACCGTAGATGGTTCATGCCGGCAAGTCCCGCAGGGATCGAGATCAGGTGGCGGACTACCGGCAGCAAGCGACCGATGAAGGTTGAAATCTCGCCATGTTTGTGGAAGAATGCCTCCACCTTTGCAAACTTGTGGGGGGTGATCCCTACATATTTCCCATAGCGAAGCACAAGAGGGCGCCCAAGATAATGTGAAGCGAAATAGTTGGCGTATGCGCCAACGAGGCTCCCGAGAGTGCCGCAGATAATGGCAACGGCCATATTCATCTCACCCTGCTGAGCCAGATAGCCGGCCGGTGGCATAACCAGTTCGCTCGGCACCGGGATGATCGAGCTCTCCATTGCCATCAGGAGGAATATTCCTGGGTATCCCATGGCACCGATCGTGGTTACCAGCCAGTTTATTGCTTCATGCAGCATGATCTCTCCTGCGGATGCGGCGGCTGCCCCATACGGTCTGATGTCGGTATATTGGTACAGCCGGGCATTCTAGCAAATTAGGGAAAAAAGACCAGCAAAACAGCTGGCAGACTTTATGACCCTGAGAGAACGTCTGACAAACGAGGTCCTGGTAGGTGACGGCGCCATAGGCACAATGCTCTATTCAAGGGGAGTAGGGCTTGACGCCAACTTCGAACACCTGAACCTCGTCCGACCCCAGCTGGTGCTGGAATTGCACGCCGAATACCTGGCAGCCGGGGCCCAGCTCATAGAAACCAACACCTTCGGAGCCAACTACACTCGTCTGCAACCGATCGGCCTAGAGCGAAAGATTGAGGAGATAAACCGACAGGGCGCGTCCATCGCCCGTAAGGCAGCAGGGGGACGTGCCCTGGTGGCTGGATCGGTCGGCCCACTGCTCAGACTAAAAGGGGAGGAGAGGAAGCTTTCAGACTCGGAACAGCTTGAAATATTCCAGCTGCAGGTGAACGCTCTTGCCGAGGGTGGTATAGACCTCTTTATCCTCGAAACCTTTTCCGACCTAGACCAGATCAAAAACGCACTGACAGCAGCCAAATCGACCGGTCTGCCGGTCGTTGCAAGCATGGCCTTCCTGGATGGAGGCCGCACTGCTTCAGGATTCGATGCCGAACAGGTGGCCCGTGAGCTCACCGCTGCGGGAGCCGACATCATCGGGGCAAATTGCGGAGCTGGACCACTGGAGGTCCTTCGCACCATTCAGCGGCTGGCAGCAGCCACTGACCTGCCACTTGCGGCATTTGCCAACAGCGGCTTCCCGGAGTATCTGGAAGGTCGTCATATCTACCGCTGCACACCGGAGTACTTTGCCGGGATGGCCGCAGAGATGGTGGCCTCGGGCGCCACACTCGTAGGCGGCTGCTGCGGTACCACGCCGGAGCATATACATGCTACAGCGGCACACCTGAAAGGGATGCTGCCGGCGATTTGCATCAAGCGCGTCAAGGTCTCCACGATAGATCGTCAACACGAAAAACCACCTGCATCGCCCGGATTTCTGACCGATTGGGGGAAACGCCCAATCATAACCGTTGAGCTCGACCCACCCCACGGCATGGATTTCAGCAAAGTGCTGGCCGGAAGCCGTGCACTGAAAGAGGCTGGGGCAGATGCCATCAATCTGGCAGAGAACCCACTGGCAAAAGTCAGGCTCGGCAACATCGCACTTGGAAACCGGATACAACTTGAGGTCGGAATCGAGGTGATCGCCCATATCACCTGCCGGGATCGAAACCTCCTGGGGTTACAGTCCGACCTCATGGGGGCCAGCATTCTCGGCATCCGAAACCTCCTGGCGGTAACAGGAGACCCGGCGCGTCTCGGCGATCAGGCCGGGGCATCATCAGTCTTTGACCTGAACTCATTCGGCCTCATCAAACTGATGTGCGACCTGAATGCCGGCGTCAATTCTCTTGGGCAGGCCATCGGCCAAGGTGCCGGCTTTACCGTCGGCTGTGCCTTTAACCCGAATTCTCCGATACTCCCGATTCAAGTTGCCAGACTGGAGAAGAAAGTTGCTGCAGGGGCATGCTTCGCACAGACCCAACCACTCTACGATGCTGCATTACTATTCGCAATGATCCAGCAGACCAGACACCTGGGGATACCGATCCTCCCGGGGATTCTCCCACTGGTCAGCGAGCGGAACTGCGAATACCTCCACAACGAGGTTCCGGGGATCGTCATCCCTGATGCAATACGCCGGAGGATGAGGGGGAAGGAAAAAGAGGCCGGAGTCAAGGAAGGCCTGGAGATAGCGAAGGAGTTCATTGCAGAAGTGCACGACAGCGTGGGAGGATTCTACCTGATCCCCCCCTTTGGCCGATACGGCCTTGCAGAGGACCTTATCCGATTCATCAAGGGGAAAAAATGACCGGTAAAAGAGTGGCAAGAGGAACGATCATATTGATGGCGGCACTTATTCTTGGTGGCTGCGCATCATGGAAGCAGAACCGCGAGAATCTCGAGGAAAGGGCACAGGAATACAACCGGATGATCCGCTGGCAGGAAACGAATGGTTCAGCTGCCTATGTGGTCGACGCTCTCCGACCGGCATACCTGGAACGTGCGAGCGTCTTCGATACGATTAAGATAATCGATTACCGGATCAAGCAGGTGGAGCTTGCACCGGACCGTGAGAGGGCCACGGTGACTGTGGAGTACCAGTACCACCTGAAGAATGCAACCAGGATAAAAACATTGACAGACACTCAGCTATGGGAGTTCTACCCGGAGGCAAAGCCTTCAGGGTGGCGGATCACGTCTCTCCCACCGATGTTCCCCTGAGGCATTTTAACCATATTATTATTTACTGCTCCTGAGGTTACGCCGCCAGGGAGCCATCAATTTCTCGAGGTCAGCCGCTTACCGATAAAAATAAGGGCAAAAACAGCAAAGTTGACCAGCACGATTGTGGCACCAGTGGGGAGGTTCATTGCCACCGAGGCAAATACACCGGACACAACAGCAACTACCGCGAGAGATGCAGCCAGCAGCAGGGCTGTCAGAAAGCCCCTCGCAACCTGCAATGCCGAGGCGGCCGGCAAGATCAGCAGGGCAGATATAAGCATGATTCCCACAAGCTTCATGGCCAGGACCACTGTCAATGACGTCAGCAGAACCAACAGCGCACTGATCCTGCCGGTGCGGATACCTGAAACCCGCGCCAACTCCTCATTGAACGTAATTGCCACCAACTCGTGGTAGAAGAAGGTTACAAGCCCCAGAACAATTACACAGAGAACTACCGCAATCACGACCTCGGCCCGGCTTATTGACAGGATATTGCCGAACAGGTAGCTGAACAGGTCCACCGTGAAGCCTCCGCCAAGGCTTGCCAGAAGGATCCCCACCGCGATCCCCAGCGAGGAAACGATACCAATGGCCGTATCACCTGTAAGCCGTGCCCGTTCTGAGAGGCGCAGGATGCCGAGCGAGCAGAGCATCACCACCGGCAGTGAGACAAGGAGTGCTGCTGCGGAGTAGAACTTAAGGAAGAGCGCCAGTGCCACGCTGCCGAATGTAACGTGAGCAAGTCCGTCGCCTATCAGCGAGAGGCGCCGAAGTACAAGGAAACATCCGAGCACTGCGCAGAGTACCCCGATGAGTGAACCGGCCAGGAGTGCACGCTGCATGAAGCCATAGGAAAGGGTTTCGGCAATGTTCATAGAAATATGCTCACGTCAATGTAAGCTGCAGATCTGGTGCTGTGAAGCTCCACCAAAATGGTCCGTCATCTCCGACGATGAGCAGAATTCGTGGAACGTACCGAAGAATATCAGCCGTTTGTCCAGATAGAGCATTTTTGAGGCGCAACCGCCTATGGTAGCAGAATCGTGGGTAATGAGGAGCACGGTGGTCGCACGATCGCGGTTGATTTCGACCAGAAAAGAGTAGAACCGTTCGCGGGTTTCGGGGTCAAGCGCGCCCGTGGGCTCGTCCATTATCAGCAGGCTAGGCTGATTGACTAGCGCCCTTGCGAGGAGAACCCGCTGTTGCTGGCCCCCGGAGAGTTCTCCTATCATCCGGCGTCGCAGGTCTATTATCCCCATCTGTTCAAGGATCTCGTCCACTTTGGCTGCGTCTGCCCGACCGATCCGCCTGGGGAAACGCTTGCCCGCAAGGAGGCCCAGCCTCACCACCTCGTTAACCGTAGCGGGAAAAGCAGGATTAAAGAGATTCAGATGCTGGGGAAGATAGCCCACTTTTTGCCAGTCGCTGAACTCTTCCAGAGATCGTCCGAATAGCCTCACATCCCCTTCCTCCGCCTCAGCAAGCCCCAGAAGTGCCCTTACCAGGGTACTCTTGCCTGAGCCATTCGGGCCGACTACCCCCACATAGTCTCCTGCCTCCACACGAAAACTCACGTCGCTCAGTGCATGAGTTGCCCCGTAGCGGCAATAGAGACCATTTACCTCGATCACTGGCGACATTGTAGCCCCTTTGCCAGTGTTGCAAGATTGTCTTCCATCAGTAGCGGAAAGGTAACCCCCCTGGCCAGCTCGTCGCGACTTATGTTATGACCTGCATGGAGTTTGAGCACCTGCGCACCTGTCTCATCAGCTATGGTATCCGCAACCCGGGGAGAAACCAGCTCTTCGGCGAATATAGTCTTGAGCCCCAGACTACGTATTTTTTTCACCAGCTCTGCCAGGCGTGCAGGGGTAGGCTCGGAATCGGCAGTGACTCCGGTGGCAGCCAGGTAGGCGAGGCCGTACCTCCTGGCAAGATAACCAAAAGCATAATGCCCACCGTGAAGAAGGGTGCGGGTACGGCAATTCCCCAGCGTCACTTTGTATCGATGGTCAAGAGCCAACAGCTTCAGGCGGTATGCAGCGGCATTGGACTCGAAATAGGGGCGGTTTACAGAGTCTTTGGCAACGAACCCGGCAAGTATTGTATCGACCATGCGGACGGCGTTTTCCAAATCCAGCCATACATGAGGGTCCATTCGACCAGCATGGTCCTTGCCAACTTCCCCAACATCAGCGTGTTCATCGTCATGCGATTCACCCCCTGCCGCGACGAGGGTGAGACCGGCACTTGCATCCACCACAGTCGGTCCCTGACTGTTTGTGCCCTGGATCAACTTCTCCGCCCAAGGCTCCATATAACGGTTGGTGTAAATGAAAAGTCCGGCCCGATTGATTCGGACGATATCATCGGGCCTGGGCTCATAGTTGTGAGGCTCAGTGCCTGGCGGAAGCAGGAGCAGGACTTCGGCCTTTTCGCCGGCAATGGACCGGGCAATATCATAAAGAGGAAAGAGTGTGGTGATTACCTGAAGGCGACGGCTGTCTCCCCGGGAAGATCCTGTTTCCTGTTGGCATCCGGCTGAAATGGCCAGACAAAATACCGTAAACGCAGTGATGAACGATCTCTTTATACGCATATGTCCTTTTATCAACTACATGACTGCATATCAACATAGATCCGGACTGTCAAACCAGCACAATAATAAACAGGCGGCCTCTGTTGTCAAGGAAATGCATCCCTGACTGCGGTCAGGATGGTTCTCTACTGCATTTCCACAAGGCACGGCAATGACCAGAGGAGTCGGGATGCAGGTCATACCTTTTACGGGTTGTTAGTTGGAATTTGCGGCATGCCTGCCGTAAGATATCTCTCGGTAGGAGCAGGTTGGAGACGGATCAAGACTACGCCGGCTTCCGCAGCAAAGTGAAAGCCGGCGTATAAGCTATAATCAGAGCAGGTGGCGTTCCTGCTGCGTAGTAACGTAGTCGACAAAATCCGCCATAAGCTGTTCACGCCTGCTGTTGTTGCTGGCAAGAAGATATTCAAAGTGGATAAGCGAATGCGTATCAATATGAGGTGAAGACAGGGCCACACCGTCGGATGCCTGGCGGGCTACGCAGCCCGGGATGGTAACCGAGAGCTTTGAACTCCCCTCCTCAAAGTTGACCGTAACAAGTACCTGATCGCCGGAATCAAAGTCACCATATGTCTTTACGAACATCCCCCCATGGCAGACATTCTCCACCTCCCCTGCATAAGTCTTCCCACGAGCACTGATATAGACCGGTGCATGAAACGAAACCCTGGAATACTTTCTTTTGTCCATAATCTCCTCCTCGAAGCAGACCATCTATCAACAAATCATACTTGCTATCGCTTAAGATTTCAACCAATGCTTCTGCCAAAAACCAGCCATGTAAAACAAGCAAATATCGCGCCACACACTAACGTTAATCACAAAACAGGTAGTTATCTGTAGCCATGGACAATGAGATATCGACAATGTAAAGAAACCCGACATGGCATCGATCAATCATTGAGAAGACTGTCTCTACGAATTAATTCACAAGTGCCTCACCGAGAGAGGCAGCGAGCCGGTCGTCCTCAAAAGTGGAGCGGACCGCTGTCCTGATGAAGCTGCCATCCAGTCCATGGAAAGAGCTGCAATCGCGAATGAGTATCCGTTGCGAAAGCAGCTCCTCCCTCAGACAAGCTGCCGATTTGCCGCACATGAGTTTCATAAGAAGGTAATTTGCTGCCCCCTGAAAAACTCTAAGCCCGGGGATGGCTGCAAGCCGCCCCCACAAACGCTCACGTTCCACTGAAACCAGATCGATGCTGCGCCGGCGAAACTCAGCATCAGAAAGGGCTGCCATTCCGGCCTCCTGGGCCAGGACGTTGACGCTCCATGGCCCGCGCAACTGGGCAAGCCGGGCAGATAACTCCGTTGAAGCCGCGGCATAACCGAGACGCAAGCCGGGGATGGCGTAGAACTTGGTCATAGAGCGGAGGACTATCCCTTTCCCCGCGGTTACAAAATCCTCAATCATGGATGCCTCTTCACCGCAGAAATCGATGAATGCCTCGTCCAGGACCATAAGCGTACCGTAGCAATCGCAAATATCCGCAACTGCACCTATCTCGTCTCTGGAATAGAGCCTCCCGGTCGGATTGCCCGGATTGCAGAAAAAGATGAGATCAAACCCTTGAGAGAGTCGCTTGTCAAGAGACGCAAGATCGAGCCTGAAAGCATCGTCAGCGGCAAGGCAATGATACTCCGGATGCCAGCCGGCAGCAGTCAGCGCATTGGCATACTCGGAAAAAGCTGGTGCAACGACGAGTGCCCTTTTCCCGGACAGAAGGTGAGGCAGCAAGTAGATCAGTTCGGTTGTGCCGTTAGAAACAGAGATCTGCGAAGGCTCCAGAGAGTGATACACGGCAAGGGCCTCGCGAAGCGGCTGCGCATAGGCATCGGGATAGTGTACAAGTCGACCTATCCCGTTAATGATTGCTGTGAGCACAGTTTCCGGCATCCCCAGAGGATTTATGCTTGCCGAGAAGTCAATCAGCTCTTCAGGTCTCACCCCAAGATGCCGTGCAACAGCAAAGACATTGCCACCGTGGTCATTGCTCGTCATAGGGTAGATCCCTTGCAAAAGAGGACAATAACCAGCCACCCCAGAATCAGCAAGCATTCCGAGCCGTACATAAGCCGCACGGTGCCGCGCCAGGAGGAGATATCGAGTGGTCTGTCCGGATCACCTATGGTCGACTTGACTAAAGGCTTGCCAAAGTAACGGTTCACCCCTCCGAGTTGCACCCGAAGTGCACCGGCTGCAACAGCCTCCGGAATCCCGCTGTTCGGGGATGAGTGGTTTCGACCGTCACGCCGCATGATTCTCCACGCCCCCTGACCCGAAAGCCCCACCAGAGGTGCGGTCAGTAGCATGAGGTAGCCGGTGAGACGTGCAGGTATCCAGTTGCATAGGTCGTCGAACCGTGCCGATGCCCAGCCAAAGTAAAGGTAACGCTCATTCCTGTAACCGACCATGGAATCGAGAGTATTAACTGCCTTGTATGCAAGCGCCAAGAGCGGGCCCCCAAGCATGAGGAAGAAAAGCGGGGCAATGACTCCATCGGAGGTATTCTCCGCCACGGTCTCCACTGCCCCGCGACAGATCTCCGGCTCTTCGAGGTCCTCCGTATCGCGACCGACGATCATGGAGAGCGCCTGCCGTGCTCCAGGCAGGTCTCCTCGCCCCAGGAACTCCATGACCCTCGCGGATTCAGCATGCAATGAACGAGCAGCCAGACAGGTGTAGCCAAGAAACATCCCCATAGCATCTTTGGCCAGGGGGTGAACCAGCGCAGCAGAGAAAAGGAGGAGATATGCAGCTCCTGAGCTGACCCCAACGGTCAAAACCAGCAATAACAGACCTGCCGTACGCTCATGACAAACCAGGCGACGAAGAATGGATTCCAGCCAGCTGATCAGGCGCCCAACAAAAACCACTGGGTGAGGCAACCACCGTGGATCACCCAAGAGAATATCCAGGATAACGGCGCCGAGAATCAATTGAGGGGCGAGGGTGGTCACTGCTCCAATCCGCAGAGCCGCAGGATGTGGGGGATATCAAGACTCTTCTCAAGATGAGAGGCCAGGAGATCCAGCGGATCAGCATTATTTCTGACCGGCGTGACCGTTGAAAGACCCTTCTGGCGGCGCAGACGATTGAGAAGAGCACTCCTGAAACCGCTGTTGTCAAAAACGCCGTGGAGGTAGGTCCCCATCACACGGCTATCGTTCGATACTGCACCATCAAGAACCTCAGTCTTTTCTCCGGAACGGCTCGAAATAAGTGCAAAGGGACGAACCTCGTCGCCCAGCAGCGTCTCCCCCATATGAATCTCGTACCCGTTCAGCGAACCACTGCGGCAGGGAGCGAAGAGCCTGCCTGCTTCCTGCAGTGTTGCCGTTACCTGATGTGTCTGTTTCTCAGGTCGCATAACCGTCACCACATCCAGCAACCCGATACCTTCGGCATGGTGAACAGTCGATTCAACCCCATCCGGATCAAGCACCAGCTTGCCAAGCATCTGGTAGCCACCGCAGACCCCTATCACCGGGCCCGAAAAGACACGAATCGGCTCAATGAGCCCACTTTCAACAAGATGGCCAAGATCGGCGATGGTCGCCTTGCTCCCCGGCAGGATCAGAAGATCAATACCTGCCAGCTGATCAGGAGTTTCAACATAGTGAAGCGCTACATCATGCTCGTTTTCCAGCACATCAAAATCAGTGTAGTTGGAGATGCGGGGGAGCTTTATCACTCCGATGGAGAGCTTCTCGCGAAGCGGACGGATACGCACCACCTTGGCTCTCCGCTGCAGTGCCACGCTGTCCTCTTCCGGAAGGCTAAATCCGCTGAACCACGGCACTACCCCGAGCACCGGGATATTGGTCCGCCTTTCAACCTCCTCAATCCCAGGACCGAGGAGGCTCGGATCGCCTCGGAACTTGTTGATCAGCACCCCTGCCACACGCCGTTTTTCGTCTGGCTCGAGCAGTGCAAAGGTGCCGACGATCTGAGCAAAGACCCCGCCACGGTCAATGTCCGCCACCAGCAGTATCGGGCAATCAGCCATTTCAGCGACTTTGAGGTTTGCTATGTCATGGCCCTTCAGGTTGATCTCGGCAATGCTCCCTGCCCCTTCGATGACTATGCATTCATGCTCTGCACGAAGCCGGTCAAAGCTCTCTCGCACCTTTTCAAAGGCCATCGGCTTGTAGGCTGTATACTCTGCCACCTGCATGTTTCCCACCGGCCGCCCCTGGACAATCACCTGGCTGCCGGTATCGGACGAGGGCTTTAACAAAACTGGGTTCATATCGGTATGTGGAGGGATCCTGCAAGCCTGTGCCTGCACTGCCTGGGCGCGTCCGATCTCACCACCCTCGGGCGTGACCGCCGAATTGAGCGCCATGTTCTGTGACTTGAACGGCGCCACCTTTATGCCACGATTGGCGAGAATACGGCAAAAACCGGCAGCAAGAACGGATTTACCAACATCCGATCCGGTACCGCAGAACATCACGGCACGGCTGACGGCTGGTGGCTGGTGAGCGGGGAGTGCTTTTGATCTGCCGCTTTCCCTGTCCACCATGTCGTAGCCCCGCGGAGTCACCATCCTGCCCGCCTTGTCAACGTGGGTGGCCGAGTTGCCAATAATGACCAGCGAGAACATATCAACCGAGTGATCGAGCATCTCATGAAGGGTTGTGACAACCTTCTCTTCTCCCTGCCGACAAGCGTTACGAACAATTCCCACAGGTGTTGATCCAGGGCGCTCTGCCAGGATCAGATTCCGGGCTTCGATCAGCTGGCTGGTCCTCCCGCTGCTCTTAGGATTGTAGAGGGCAATGACGAAATCCGCAGCTGCTGCGGCAGCAAGTCTCCTCCTGATAAGATCCCACGGGGTGAGCAGGTCGGAAAGTGAGATAACAGCGAAGTCGTGCATCAGAGGTGCACCAAGAGTCGCGGCTGCTGCCTGGACAGCGGAGATGCCAGGAACAATGACGATTTCTGGCTGGACCGCCATCCCTTCCGCCAGTTCCAGCACCAGCCCGGCCATCCCGTAAACCCCGGCATCCCCCCCGGAAACCAGCGCCACATTAGCCCCTGCCGCAGCACGTGCAAGGGCCTCGCGGCAACGGGAGGCCTCTTGCCGCATCCCGGAAGAGAGCACTTCCTTGCCTTCCAGGAGCGGTTTTATCAGCTCCAGGTAGGTTTTGTATCCAAGCACCACCTGGGCCGACTCGATGGCGCTCTGCGCCTCAATGGTCATATGTTCCATGCCGCCAGGGCCTATCCCGACGACCATTAATCTGCTCATACACGCTCCGCTATTGCCAGTGTCACGTTACCGCTTTTCACCTTTCCAAGGAGCAGCTTTCCGTCGCCGGAAGCAAGGATTGCTGCCGGCTCGGCAACTCCGGTTGCTCCTATGGCATTCAGGGCATGCTCCGATGGCGGTGACGGGACTTCGATAATATTCAGCTCATCATTATCAAAAAAGCGAAGAGGAATCCCCGCATTTGCTGCAAAATCCAGCAACCCTTTTTCATCGCTCTTGGCAGAAGCAGAGCCGATTGCAGCGACGCTTTTGACAGACAGAAAGAGTCGCTTGAGCTGAGAGGTGACTACTTCCTCGATCTCTTCCGCCGTGGTCCCCCTGTTGCAGCCAATGCCGAGGAACAGGTTCTTCGGACGCAGCACCAGAAGACGTTCGGCCTGGAACTGCAGCGGCACAACACGGTTGGTTACCAGCACCATCCCTTCCGCACCACTCCGCAAAGCAGCAATAAAGGTTTCATGAAGTGTCAATCGTGCCTTTTCCTGAAGATGGAAACGGAGATGACCGGTAGTGTCTACCGCAGCAATCTCCTCGCCATCCAGCAGGCATGCATTCAGAAGCTTCACCTGGCTTAGATCTTCGATCAGCCACCCCTCCTTCTTTGCTATCATATCAAAGGATGGGAGATCGTTGGCATCGGTGGCGGTGGTGATAACCGCCCGGCTTCCGCAGATGGCAGAGCAGCAGTCGGCCAGTTCATTGGCGCCGCCCAGATGACCGGAAAGCAGGGAGATGGCAAAGCGCCCCGAATCGTCCATCACGACCACTGCCGGGTCTCTCTCTTTGCTCTCGATAAGCGGGGCAATCACACGGACCACAATACCGGTGGCCATGATGAATACAAATCCCTGATAGTCGGACCAGAGCCGCTTCACCAGTTCACCCAGCTCGCCGTCAAATGGTATGGAGGACTTCCCTGCCTGGCCACGGTACTTGCTCAGGATAAAGAGGTCGGCGTTTCCCAGCCCTTCGCGTAGCCTGGCACCCAAGCGGGCACCGTTGCGGGTTATGGCTATGATGGCGATGCGCATTATGTCACGTTGCCGTTCTGAATTCGTGGCTAAACCCGGCATCATAAAGCTTCGACACCGCGGCCAGGCCTTCGCGTCTGGCTCGCAGCACATCTCCTACCAGAATTATCGCTTGTTTGCCTATTCCAGCCGTTTTCACCCTTGTCGCGATGTCGGCAAGCACTCCCTCCACGATCTGCTCGTCGGGCCAGGATGCCTTTGAAATCACAGCCACCGGGGTCTCACTGGTGTAGGCCCCCTGGAGGAGTTCAGCAACCACCTGCTCGATCATGGAAACCGAGAGATAGATAACCAGTGTGGCGCCAAGCCGGGCAATCTCGGCAAGGTTCTCGCGCTCGGGCACCGGGGTGCGACCGGCCAGACGGGTGATAATAACAGTCTGGGAGACCTCCGGCAGCGTAAGCTCCTGTTTCAGTGCTGCAGCGGCTGCAAAAGCGCTGGTAACGCCCGGCACAACCACACTATCGATTCCTAAACTGTCCAGCGCTGCTATCTGCTCCTGTATGGCACCATAGATGGAGGGGTCCCCGGTATGGAGCCTCACCGCACGCCTTCCTGCTGAAACCGCCTCGGCCAGCACCTGCGTGGTCTCCTCCAGGGTCATCCCGGCCGAGTCCCAAACCTGGGCGTCCGGGGCATAGGTTCTTACCAGCTCACGGTCCACCAGGCTGCCGGCATAGACCACCACCTCGGCCTCACCTAGCAGCCTCGCCCCCTTGACAGTGATAAGCTCGGCATCGCCGGGACCGGCGCCGACGAAATGAACGATGGTATCAGACGGAATTTTCATGTTTGGGAATCACTTTACCGGGACTGTTGCAGGCCCTTCTATATACTGCTCGAAAAGCTCCCAATAACGCTGCTGCACCACCCGACCGCTCTTTTTGTCAATGTACTGTATCTGCTTGCCGATCCAGACGGTACCGGTAACAGAGTCAATCCTGAAAAGGTGCCTCTCTGCAATATCCGGCCCCTTCAGAGTAGTCACCGCGAACTGCCCGTCAAAGAAGCGATAGCGACCGACCTCGCTGACAGGCGTGGGTGCGGCATCGGCAAAGGTCTCTTCTTCATTGGCTGCTGCCGGCAGAGCTGTAAACATGGAAAGGGCAAACAGTGTCGAAATGATTAACCGTACTTTCTGCATGGGGCACCTCACAAAATGGGAAATGTCGGGCTCTTGCTTACAATCAACATAGACAGGTAATCCAGCTCTCGCCCCAGAAGCGATGCCGGATCGAACACCACTTCCTGCGTGTCCGAGCCTACGCGGCGTACGAAGACAGCGTTTTTCTCAAGACTCAACTCCTTGAGCAGGCGATAAACCCGGTCAAAGACCCTGTGGACCTTCATCAGGATAATGGTATCAAAGTCAAGCAGGGTCTGGCGTAGTTCATTATCCTCATACACAGCCGGCAGTATGGCAATCCTTTCTGACCCCATCCCCAGAGGGATTCCGGCAGCTGCTGCTGCTGCGTTGATACTGGAGATCCCCGGCACGATCTCGATCTCTACATCGGGATAATCGGCACGAAAAATCCGGTACAGGTAGAGGAAAGTGGAATAGAGGAAAGGATCACCGATGGTTATGAAGGCAACGTCGCGTCCCGCGCGGACCTGTTCGGCCACCTGAGCGGCAGCCCGCTCCCAGAATTCATCCAGCCCGGCCTGATCTTTTTTCATGGGAAAGACCAGGCTGGAAACTTCCTGGCGGCTGCGATCGATGAACTGCTCTACAATGAGAAGGGCATAACTCGCCGCATCGGCATTGCCGGTGGGGGCACAGATGACATCTGCCTGACGTATGATCCGCTCAGCCTTGCGGGTGATTAGTTCCGGATCTCCGGGACCGACACCGACAGCATAGACCCTCGCCACTACTCTTCACCCTTGGAGGCTGCAATGATATAGACCGGGTTATGTGCCTCGAACAGCTTGTACTCTGTCAGACCACGGGTCTTGGATATATTTACGCAGGTCACCTCCACGGTATAGCCATGGTCCTCGAGGTATTCGACCGACTTGGTAAGGGTATCCAGTGTCACTGCATTCAGAACGATGACCCCTTCAGGCTTGAGGCGCCTGTCGGCTGCATCGATAATCTCTTCGAGCATCCCGCCGGACCCGCCGATAAAGACCCGGTCCGGTGCAGGAAGATCGTCGAGCCCTTCAGGGGCAAATGCCTCCACCAGCATGACATTGCGAGCCACAAACTTCTTAAGGTTGTCACGGAGAAAGCCAAGGTACTGCGGGTTTCTCTCCAAGGCAAAAACCTTGCCGTTGGGCATCAGGTTGGATGCCTCAATAGATACCGAGCCACTTCCCGCACCGATGTCCCACATGGTAAGATCATCCTGCAGCCGAAGCTTGGCCAGGGTTACGGCCCGTACCTCCTGCTTGGTTATCAGTTTTTTGGAGGTTGAGAACTCATCGTCGTCGATGCCGATGAGGGGATAGTGGACCAAGGTCGGCTCCCAGGCCTTGATCAGGATAAGAATGTTGAGAACGGCAGCGGGCAGCTCCAGGAGCCCCTTTACGTCGGACTTGGTGAATTTCTCCGTCGGCAACCCCAGGTCTTCGCAGAGCCATGCATCGTAACCTTCTGCTCCACGACTGATCAGCTCCTGAGCTATTGCTGCAGGGGTATTCGTCTGGTCGGTGAGCACTGCCACCTTTTCCGAGGCAACAATCCGATCAATGGCCCGCTGCAATCCCCGGCCATGCACCGAAACGAAGATCGCATCGTCCCAGGGCTCCTTGATCCGGGCAAAAGCATACTGGACACTGGTGACATTGGGAAATATCTCGATACGTTCCTTGGGAAGGTTGCGCAGGAGAAAGCGGCCGATACCGAAAAAATTCGGATCCCCTGAGCCGAGAACAACCACCTGTTTGTCGGTCTTCTTGAGGAAATCGAGCATAACGGAGAGGTCCCCCAGCTCAACCTTCTCCCCCTTGAAATCCGGAACTATATCAAGATGGCGCTGGTGGCCTATCAGAACGTCTGCCTTGGCCATAACCTCCAGAGCCTTGCTTCCGAACCCTTCCCACCCCGCAATGCCGGCACCGACCAGATAGATTTTCTGAGGCATCTTAACCTCCCTTATATCGAATCAATAATTACAGTTGGTTTTCATCCGAAATATAGCACTTCCCCAGCATATCCTGCCAATAAAACTTTTACCGCAACATCCTCTGTTACCCGCTGCGCAAATGATTTTGCCCGGCCACACACCAGCGTAACCAGTAAAGGATCATGCTCCGACTCTTCAAGTACCTGTCGGGCGGTGTTTGCATGCAACGCACTCATTGCGACCGGGGAATCTGGAGCGGCTTCTTGTAACCACTCTGCAAGCATCCGCAGGTCAAGTTCCGACGAGGAAACATGGGTCTGTTCATGGCCGCAGGCGATCTTCAAGAGCTTGGCAAACTGACCCGCAACGACAACCTCACGCACCCCTTTGAAGGCGCAAGCTCGCAGGCTATGACCAACATGGTCCCCCATCATCACATACGCCTCTTCAGGGAGGCCTTTGCCAATCCCCGACCCCAAATCCACGCTGCCAAAGTGCTTTTGCACCACGAGTTCACTGGTCCGACCGGTGGAAAGAACAACAGTCTTGCTGCCGCAGGCAAGGGCCACGTCAATGGCCGTATCGATGGTATCGGTCCACGCCTGTGCCGATAGGGGACGGACAATTCCGGTGGTGCCCAGAATGGAGAGTCCACCGATTATTCCGAGACGTTCATTGAGGGTTTTCTTGGCCCGTTCTTCTCCGTCGGGGATGGAGATCTCAACGTGAATCGTGAATCGTGAATCGTGAATCGGATAGACTTCGTTGACAGCAGATTCAATCATCAGTCGGGGCACCGGATTTATAGCCCATTCGCCGACAGCCACTGCCAGCCCCGGCTTGGTGACCCGGCCAATGCCTTCCCCTCCTTCGATAACTACGCTGTTCCGCCTCTCTCCCGGTGGGAAAGGCGGGGTGAGGAAGAGCCGCGCCTGAATCTCCGCACCGTTGGTGATGTCCGGGTCATCACCGGCATCCTTTATAACGCTGCAGAAGGCCATCTCTTGATCTAGCTTCATGCGGTTCAGCTTGAAAGTTACCACTTCTCCCCGTGGGAGTGTTATGGCAACTGTTTCTGCCGGCTCCCGGTCGCGCAGCAGCAGTGCCGCGCCCTTTGCGGCAGCAGCAGAGCAGGCGCCGGTGGTGTAGCCGTGGCGGAGGTGCTTTTTCATTTCAACCGGCGGCCAGTATCAGCAGCGCATTCATAACCGCCGCTGCCACGTTCGATCCCCCCTTGCGCCCCTTGTTGGTGATGTAGGGGATACCGTATCCCTCTGCATCCCTCACCAGCTGCTCCTTGCTCTCTGCAGCACCGACAAAGCCGACCGGAAGCCCGACAACCAAAGCAGGCCTAAACCCCTCTTCGCGCACGAGACGAAGCAGCTCAAAGAGCGCTGTCGGTGCATTGCCGATGACAAAGATGCCGTTCTCGGGGTCTGCGGCAGCAACCCGCATAGCCATGAGCGAGCGGGTGACCCCCAGCTTCTCAGCTGCCTTTGCCACAACAGGATCGGCGACAAGACACTTTGCAGCTATCCCGAACGGATCGAGCCGCGCCCTGCTTATCCCGGAGAGAGCCATCGTGGTATCAGTTACAATACCATGCCCCTTCTGAAGTGCCGCAACAGCGAGTGTTACCGCATCCGGTGACATAAGCATACTCCGGCTGTAGTCAAAATCAGCACTGGTATGGATGGCGCGGCGGACGATCTGCCACTCGGCAGGCCCCCAGGAATGCGGCCCAACCTCCTCGTCGATCATCCTGAACGATTCGGCCTCGATCTCTTCCGGCCTCAGATGGACAGACATCAGTTCCATCCCGTTTTGGTCAGACCTTCCGCAATCCGTTCCACGACCACCTCAGCCAGCTTGCGATGCACTCCAAGGTGACTCCCCATGGCAAATTCCATGTCCGGATACCGCTTCTTCGCCTGCGCCATCTCCTCTGGCAGATCCTCCTGCACATGGGCGCCGATGAATAGGAAATACGGAATCAGGAGTACCCTCTCTGCACCCTGAGCGACGCAGGCATCGATCCCCTGCTGGATGTTAGGGAGGTGCATCTCGCGGTAGGAGACCTCGACGATGTCGTAGCCCGTCATCTGCTTCACCATGGTGGAGATCTCCCGCACCGCGTCGTTGGCTTCGGGGATGCGGCTTCCATGGGCCATCAATAGTATTGCCGTCTTCATAAAACCTCTCAGAACTTTATTTCATAGCAACTTTTTTGCTCTTCATGGAGCTTAGGCATCCTGCCTGATAAGGAGCGTAGGCATCCTGCCTGCGTTTCAAGCGGGTGTATCGCTTGAATGGGGTTTGTTGTCGTAATCGGGTAGGAGGCGGGGTCTCCCCCGCCGTCCTCCCACACCACCGTGCGTACGGTTCCGTACACGGCGGTTCATGAAGCGCGCTGTAGTCGTTGGTACTGGCTCTGAAGTGAAACCAGTCCCAGGCTCTCGAAGTAGGAATTCCGGAGGACCCGGTGCATGATGTTCGTTCCGGCGGTGGCCCACGGCCCTCGCTGGATTCTGACAAACCGCCATGCTGCGTCGTCCGATAGTCCCAGCTTGATCAGGTTCTTTGCTCGGGTGTAAGTGCGCTTCCACTGCCGCCATAGGATGGCCCGTAGTTTCCGTCGCAACCAGCTGTCCAGTTCCTGGAAGATCGTCGTGTTCCCTGCCAGGTGGAAGTAATTCACCCATCCCCGCAGCTTCGGATTCGCTTCCTTTATGGTCCGGGACATGCTCCATCCCCGCCCGTACTTACAGATTTTCCGCAGACTTGCCTTTATCTTTGCTACCGCTTTATCACCCACTTTCAGGCGGGCTTTCGTCGGATGCCAGGACATGGTGTACCCAAGGAAAATTCTGCGCCACGGTCGGTCTACCGCACTTTTGGCTTGGTTGACCGTGAGATTGAGCCGCTCTGACAGGAACTGGGTGATGGATGCCATGACCCGTTCACCGCTGACTTTCGTTGCAACGTAAATATTGCAATCGTCGGCGTAACGGCAGAAGGCATGACCCCGTTTCTCCAGTTCCTTGTCCAG